>SHWG01000024.1 GCA_009693905.1 Rhodospirillales bacterium
GAGGCCGGGCGCGGGCGCGTTCGTCTCGCGGCTCGCGGTCTTGCGCCGCCCGCTCATGCGGTCGCCATCGACTCGCCGGCGAGACTGTTGTCGTAACCGGCCATGATGCGAATCTCGGCGATTTGGCCGAGCAGTGATTTCGGCGCCGGCGCGTACACCGCCTGCATGTAGGGGCTGCGCCCGACGAGCTGGCCCGGCCGCTTGCCTTCGCGCTCGAACAGGACCGGAAACGTGCGGCCCGCGCAGCGCTCGTTGAAGGCGCGCTGCTGGGCGACGATCAGCTGCTGAAGGGCGGCGAGGCGCTCGGACTTGACCGCTTCCGGGGTCTGATCGGGGAGCGCGGCGGCGGGCGTGCCGGGCCGCGCGCTGTACTTGAAGGAATAGGCGCTCGCAAATCCGATGTCGCGCACCAGCGCCCGCGTCGCCGCGAAGTCGGCGTCGCTCTCGCCGGGGAATCCGACGATGAAATCGGAAGCGAGCGCGAGATCGGGCCGCGCCGCGCGCAGGCGATCCACCAGGCGGCGGTAGTCGTCGGCGCGGTGGCGGCGGCTCATGGCCGCGAGCACTCGGTCGGAGCCCGACTGGACCGGAAGATGCAGGAACGGCATCAGGGCGGGAATTTCGCCGTGCGCGGCGATCAAATCATCGGTCATGTCGGCGGGATACGAGGTGACGTAGCGGATGCGCGCCACGCCCGCGATGTCGGCAACGGCGCGGATCAGGCGCGCCAGCGTCCAGCCGCGCCCGTCCGGACCAACGCCGCGATAGTTGTTGACGTTCTGGCCCAAGAGCGTGATTTCGCGCACGCCCTGGGACGCGAGCGAGCGAACCTCGGCGAGGATCTGGTTCGCGGCGCGCGAGTGTTCGGCCCCGCGGGTGTAGGGGACGACGCAGAACGTGCAGAATTTGTCGCAGCCCTCCTGCACGGTGACGAAGCCGGCGTGAGCGCCCGCGCCCGGCCGGGCGCGAGCCTCGGGCAAACGGTCGAACTTGGATTCGGCCGGAAAGTCGGTCTCCAGCACCGTCCCGGCGCCGCGGGCGCGTTTCGCGATCATTTCCGGCAGGCGATGAAAGGATTGCGGCCCGAAGATCATGTCGACGAAAGGCGCGCGCCGGCGCATTTCGTCGCCCTCGGCCTGGGCGACGCAGCCGCCGACGGCAAGCGTCATGGGTTGCCCCAGCGCCGCGCGGGCGCGTTTCCGCGCATGCAGCCGGCCGAGATCGGAATAGAGCTTCTCGGACGCCTTCTCGCGGATGTGGCAGGTGTTGAGGATCACGAGGTCGGCCTCGCCCGGATCCTCGGTCAGGCCATAGCCGAGCGGCGCCAGCAACTCCGCCATGCGCGCGGAGTCGTAGGCGTTCATCTGGCAGCCGTAGGTCTTGATGTGGAGTTTCTGGGTCAACGCGCCGGCCGGGGGTTTGTGCCGCAATTCTTCGCCCCGCCCTGGTTCCTGTCAAGAAGCCGGAAAACCGTCCCTATATTCAACGTTTGCCCCGGTCCTTGGCCGGCGCCTTGCTCCCGATCGGGACGCCGTAAAGCTCGAGCCGGTGGCCGACCAGCTTGAAGCCGTGCTGGCGGGCGATTTTTTCCTGAATCGCCTCGATCTCGGAATTCTGGAACTCGATCACCCGGTGCGACTGAACGTCGATCAGGTGATCGTGGTGATCGTCGCCGGCTTCCTCGTAGCGGGAACGGCCGTCGCCGAAATCGTGCTTCTCGACGATGCCGGCTTCCTCGAACAGCCGCATGGTGCGGTAGACGGTGGCGATGCTGATGCGGGAATCGACGACGTTCGCGCGGCGGTGCACCTCCTCGACGTCGGGGTGGTCGGCGGCGTCCGAGAGCACCCGGGCGATGATCCGGCGCTGGCCGGTCATCTTCATGCCCTTGTCGATGCAGATTTTCTCGATCGTGGAGAGCAGATTCTTGCCCCTCCCGGGCCGGATGGACGGTACCGGCCAGTATAGACGAACCCGGCGTTTTCCATAACCGGCTAGGTGAGGTATTCTTGGGGCCATGAACAGGCTTGAAACCGGTTTAGGGGGCGCGCGCGCAGTCGCGCGCGGGAGCCACGCCCTCGACATCACCGCCGAGACCTGCCCGATGACGTTCGTGCGCGTCAAGCTCGCGATCGAGCGCATGGCGGCGGGCGAGACGCTCGAGGTCCGGCTCAAGGGCGCCGAGCCGCTGCGCAATGTCCCCCGCTCGCTCGTCGAGCACGGGCATACGGTGCTCGAACTCGTCCCCGAAGAGGCGGACGCGACCGGACCCGACGCTCCCCACCGGCTCCGCGTCCGAAAAGCGGCGGCGAAAAAAACCTAGCTTTCCTTCGCAAGCGTCACGTCCGGCGGGCGGAGATACAAGGGCCTCGGCGCAAGCGCGTTTCTCGTGCCGTGACGGCCGGCGGCGATGGCGGCGACGAGCGCCGGATCGGGAACGCGCGCGGAGTCGTTCACCGAGGCGACGATGCCGGCCTCGGCCAGCGCCGCGCGCGCCCGCGCCCAGCCGTCGCCAGCGAGAATAAACCCGGGCGCGAGTCCCAAGGCGCGGACAAATTCGGCGAGGCCTTCGGGGCGCAGCGCCGCCGCGGGGCCGAGCGGCGCACCGGACGCGGCGAATCCTTGCGCGAACAAATCCGCCCGGCGGCTCTCGATCGCCGCCAGCACCGCGCCGCCATGTATGCCCTCTGTCGGCACGCCTATCGGCGCGGCCCGCGCGGCGGCGGCGATGGCTTCCAATGTCGTCACACCGGCGCACGGTTTTTGCGCGGCCAGCGCGAGCCCGCGCGCCGCGGCGAGCCCGATGCGGATGCCGGTGAAGGCGCCGGGCCCGACTGTCGCGGCGACGAGATCGAGCGCGGCGTAGGCGATCCCGCCTTCGGCCATGACGCGCTCGATCATCGGCATCAGCGCCTCGGCGTGGCCGCGCTCCATCGGTTGCGAATGCCTGGCGAGGGTGCAGCCGTCATGCCACAGCGCGGCGGAGCAGGCGGACATGGCGGCATCGAGCGCGAGCACGAGCATGGAACGATCCGTATCAGCCGGCGATGACGCGGCGCAGCCCGACCACGACGGCCGCGACGAGACCCGCGCCGGCCAGCGAAAAAGGCAGGTTCCAGCGCCAGGCGATGAGCCAATAATTCACGCCGACGGCGCGGCTCATGATGATGTTGGTCGCGGAAAAAGGCGAGACGTTGGTGCCCATCCCCCACAGCGCCATCAAGAGCAACGCGAGCAGCTCAAGCGGCAGGCCGAAGATCTCGGGCGGGATGACTTGGCCGATCAGCACCACCGCGATCACCGGATGAATCCCGAGCGCGCTCGCGCCGATCAGGCCGAACGCGAAGGCGAACACCAGCCCGTCCGAGCCGAGCCCGAGCAGGCCGATGGCTTCGCCGGCGCGCGCCGCCGGCACCGCCTGGGCGATTCCGGCGCTGAAGGTGTTGGCCGCGGTGAACATCAGCGTCTCGGTGCGCAGGTCGGCGAGCCCGCGCACGACCTTGCGGGCGAGGTCGGCGATGCCCGTCAGTACCGCGCCGGCCTGGGGCCGGTGCGTCGCCTGCCACAGCAAGGCGAACGGCGGCCCGACCAGGCCGAGCACGATCGGGATCGAAAATCCGGTCAGTTCCACAGTCCCCATCACGCCGACCAGAAGCGACGTCACCAACGCCGCCAGGCGCCACGCCGCGCCCGGCGGCAGCGGCACGACGGCGCCCGGCGGCGGAGGCCGCCCAGACATATGACCGGGTGCCTGATTTGCCGCCGGGTCATATGTTTTTGGCGCGTTCGCGCCCGGCGGCGGAGGCCGCCCAGACATATGACCGGGTGCCTGATTTGCCGCCGGGTCATATGTTTTTGGCGCGTTCGCGCCCGGCAGCGGCGGGCGGGCGGGATTGAACAGGCGGTCCGCGCTCCAGGCGAGAACGAGCAGCAGAACCGCGAGCGAGGCGCCGTAAGGCGCGATCGAAAGCCAGCGCACCTCGGGCAGCACGGCGAGGATGACCGCGGTGCCGACGAACAACGGCGACCAGGCGGTGGCGGTGGCGAAGCCCTGGAGCAGCGCGCGCGCCAAACGCCGGCGCGTCTCGGGCCGGTCCTGGTGCCCGATCAGGATCGCAAGCAGCGAGACCGCGACCAGGTTGAACACCGAGCCGAGCAGGTGGGCGGCGAGCGCCAGCGTGGCGAAGCGCCAGCCGGGCGGCTGGCTCGCGACCGTGTCGCGGGCGGCGCGCAGCGACGGGCTTTCGAGCGCCGGGACGGTGAGCCAGGCGACCGCGGCGAACAGCACCAAAAACGGCAGCGACGCGCTTAAGCCCTTGGCGAGCGTCGCGACGAGGGCGGGAATCGCCCAGGCCCCCGGCTGAGAGACCGCCGCCGCCAGACCGGCGACGATCAGGACGGATGCGATTATAAGCTGCGGCCAGGCGACCAGGCGTATTTCGAGCGCGACGAACAGGGCGAGAAGCGCGACCGCGGCGGTGCCGGCGAACGCGACTCCGAACGCGTCGAGCAACGCGGCGGCGACGACGGCGAGAAAAAGCCAGGAGGAGAACGAGGGCATGACTCGGAAGACGGCTTTCGTCGTGGACAACGGCGTTTATACTGCGCGGGCGCGGTCGTGGGCGCAACTCGATTGGGAGAATCGTGCGCCATGCTGGTCGAGATCTTCGAGGCGAGCCACGGAGTCCTGCTCGATCTCCGCTACGGCACGGCCGACAACTTCACCGGAAGGGCGGTCTATCGCAACCCGCGCTGCTATCTGCACCGGGACGCGGAAGTATTGCTCGCGCGCGCGACGGATCTGGCCTCCCGCCAGGGGCTCAAAGTAAAGATCTTCGACGCCTTCCGCCCGGCCGAGGCGCAATGGACGCTTTGGAACCACACCCCCGACCCGGAATTCCTCGCCGATCCCCGGCGCGGCTCGCCGCACTCGCGCGGGGTCGCGGTCGATGTCGGGCTCGTCGACGGCATGGCGCGCGAACTCGACATGGGCACCGCCTTCGACGCCTTCACGCCACTTTCCCACCACGGCAGCGTCGCCGTGCCCGAGATGGCGCAACGCAACCGCTATCTCCTGCTCGGGCTGATGACCGCCGCCGGTTTCGACTTCTATCGGAACGAATGGTGGCACTATCAGATGTTCGACAGCCGCCGCTATCCGGTGCTTTCCGACAGCGTGCTGCCCAATCCGATGCTGTAGGAGCGCCTCACTCGATTCGGCAGGCTTCCTCGAAGGTAAAACGCGGGCCGCGGGGGAATAGGTTTTTCGCGTCGCCGTAACCGAGGTTGCAGAGGAAGTTGGATTTCACCTGGCCTTCGGGAAAGAACAGCCGGTCCACCATCGCGTTGTCGAATCCCGACATCGGCCCGCAGTCGAGGCCAAGCGCGCGGGCGGCGAGGATGAGATAGGCGCCCTGGAGCGAGCCGTTGCGAAAGGCGGTCTGGGCGATGTGGTCCGGCTTGCCCGCGAACCAAGAACGCGCGTCGGCGTGGGGGAAAAGCTTGGGCAGGTGCTCGTAAAACTCGAGATCGTGGCCGACGATGGCGACGACCGGCGCGGTCATCGTCTTTTCGACGTTGGTCGGCATCAGCGCGGGTCTCAGTTTCTCCTTGGCCGCGCGGGTGACGAGAAAAACGATCCGGGCCGGGCTGCAATTGGCGCTGGTCGGGCCCATGCGCGCCATCTCCCAGAGCTTGCGCAGGGTCGCCTCGGTTACCGGCCAGTCGCTCCAGGCGTTATGGGTGCGGGCCTTGAAAAAGAGCTGGTCGATGGCGACGGTGTTGAGCGGTGCGGTCATGGGAAAACCTACGATCCTATCTTTCCGTTGTCTTTGCGGGTGAGGGCGACGACGGCGGGGCGCGGCGGGACACCGGCCTTGAAATCGGGCCAGCGGGTCGAGGGCGCGTCATAGGTCGAGCCTTCGCCCGGATGCTGCACGGCGACGAACAAGGTGCGGTTGTCGGGGGTGAAGGCCGGCCCGCACATCTCCGCGCCCCGGGGGCAGCCGTAGAAGAATTTCACCAGCCCGCGGCCCGGGCCTTCGAGATCGCAGGCGTACATCCCGTCGGGAATATTGTTCTTGGCCTGGGCCGAGCCCTGGTCGGTGGAAATCCAGAGCCGGCCTTTTTCGTCGAAGGCGACGTTGTCGGGCGAAGCGAGCCAGACGCCTTCCTCGGCCTGGCGGGCGTGGTACTGGGCGCCGTGCGCCGGATTTTTGGGGTCGCCGGCCATGAGCAGGACGTTCCAACGAAACCGTTCGGCGTCGTGGCGGGCGTCCGCCGCCGTCGCGCCTTCGGTCTCGGCGCCGGGCGGGATCAGCTCGACGATGTGACCGAAGGCGTTGGGCCCGCGCGGATTCGCGGCGTCGGTCGCATCCGCCTTGCGCGTCGAATTGCCGGTCAGCGCGACGTAAACCCGGCCCGAGCGGGGCGAAGGTTCGACGTCCTCGGGCCGGTCCATCGGCGTCGCGCCCACAAGATCGGCGGCGCGGCGGGTTTCGATCAGGACGTCGGCGGGCCCCGCGAATCCGTTGGCCGCGGTGAGTGGGCCTTGCCCGAAAACCAACGGCCGCCATTCCATGGTTCCGCCGGCCTTAAACTTGGCGACCGAAAGGGTGCCCTTGTCCAGAAGATCGCGCACACCCGCCGGGTTAGCGGAATCGAAGCGGCCTTCGCTCACGAACCGGTAGAGATATTCGCCCGCCTGGTCGTCGCCGGAATAGACGACCACGCGGCCGTCACGGAGCACCGCGCAGGTCGCGCCTTCGTGCTTGAAGCGGCCGAGCGCGGTTCGCTTGACCGGGACCGAATTGGGATCGTAGGGATCGAACTCGACGATCCAGCCGAAGCGGTTGGGCTCGCCCGGTTCTTTCTCGACGTTGAAGCGGTCGTGATGGCGCCACCAGCCGTAACGCGAGCAGGCGGAAAGCCCCATGCGCTTGTGATTGGCCGCCTCGTCGGTCATCGCCGGCTCGCCGCCGAAGTAGGTATTGATGTTTTCCTCGGCGATCAGGACCGTGCCCCACGGCGTCACGCCGCCCGCGCAATTATTGAACGTACCCAGAACCTTGGTCCCGCTCGGATCGGCCTTGGTCTTGAGGCGCGCGTGCCCCGCGGCCGGCCCCGAGAGGCGCATCTCGGTTCCGCCGGTGAGGCGCCGGGCAAAACGGCTTCCCGGCACGACCGCCCAGGCGGCGCCCGATTTCTTGATTTCGAGAATTGAATGCCCGTGCGCCGCGATTTCGACGTCGGCCTGGGCGCGGGTCACTTTCTCGGCGCGGGTTTGAACGGTGAGTCCCGGCCACATCAGCTCGGCCATGGTGTACTCGTGGCTGACGCAGAGCAGGCCGTGGTCGGAGGCGTTCGAACCCCGAGGCAGCGGCATGAACGCCATAAAGTCGTTGTTGTAGCCGAACTGCGCCCCTTGAGCCGCCGCGTCCTGTTTCGTCACGTCGAACGCAGGCGCGCCCGCCAGCACCGGATCGCCCCAGCGGATCAGCACTTGCCCGGCGTGGCCGGGCGCGACCGCGTGGTCGTCGCCGATCGCATGTTTGGGCGAACGAAAAGTCAGCGTGGAGGAGTCGCGGGTCGCGGCGAGCAGCGCGCCCGGAGCGAGGCCCGCGACCGCGGCTCCGGCGGTGCCGGCAAGCAGACCCGTCATCATCTCGCGCCGGCCCATCCGTTCCGCGTTCAGGCGCGCGAGGGACGGCCCATGAGGGCGCGCGATGGGGAGATCGTCGCTGTCGAAGCCGTTCATTTCACAGGCACCTCGCAGGGGGGTTTACACAGGCAAAACGGAGTTAACCAATTGATATTCAAGGAAACAGCCAAAAAAAGCGCGATTCGCTCATCATCGCTCAACGTTTCCCATATTTTCCCGGCATTTTTCCACCCGTTTCCCACCCGCAACCGCTTCGGCCGGGGTGACGGGTCTGGAAAATATGCCCCATAATAGGAATTATGTCAAGAACATTTTCTGAGACGGTAACGCTTTTCCGGGGGCCCTAGCGCACCGCCTCGCACGCGGCGAGCGCGGCCATGGTGACGATTTCGGACACCGTCGAGCCCATCGCCACGATCTGCGCCGGGTGGGAAAGCCCGAGCAGGATCGGGCCCAACACCGTGTGCCCGCCGAGCTGGTGCAGGAGCTTCGAGGAGATTTGCGAGCTGTGCAGCCCAGGCATGATCAGCACGTTGGCGGGACCCTTGAGGCGGCAGAAGGGATAGAGCTTGAGGAGATCGGGATCGAGCGCCACGTCCACCGCCATCTCGCCGTCGTATTCGAAGTCGATTTTGCGTCGACCGAGAATCTGCACCGCCTCGCGGATGACCTCGGCTTTCTTGAGTGGCGGATTGCCGAAGTTGGCGAACGAGATCAGCGCGACCCGGGGCTCGTGGCCGAGCCTGCGGGCTTCGCCCGCGGCTTGCTCGGCGAAGTCGGCGAGTTCGGTCGGCGTCGGGCTGTCGTGAACGGCGGTGTCGGCGATGAACAGGGTGCGGCCTCCCGCCAGCACCATCGAGAGGCCGATCACGTGCTGGCCGGGCTTGGGCTCGATCGCCCGCGCGATGTCGTCGAACGCGACGTTGTAGTTGCGGGTCATGCCGGTGATGAGCGCGTCCGCGTCCCCGAGCGCGACCATGCACGCGGCGAAGATATTGCGGTTCTGGTTGACCAGCCGCTGGCAGTCGCGCAGCATCAGGCCGTTCCGCTGCTGGCGGCGATAAAGATATTCGCCGTAGCGCTGCTTCCCATCGCCGATCCCCGCATTGACGATCTCGATCTCTTCGATCCCAGGCAGGCCCGCGGTCCGCGCGACCTCGCGGATGCGCTCTTCCCGGCCGACCAGGACCGGAATGCCGTAGCCCGCGCTCTTGAAGGCGAGCGCGGCGCGCACGGTTTTCTCCTCCTCGCCCTCGGCGAAGACGATCCGGCGGGGGTTGGCGCGGGCCGATTCGAAAATCGCCTGCAGGCTGCCGACCGTCGGATTGAGCCGGGCCGAGAGCCGCTGGGCGTAAGCCGCCATGTCGATGATCGGGCTCCGCGCGACGCCGGAATCCATCGCCGCCTTGGCCACGGCCTGCGGGATCGCCACGATCAGGCGCGGATCGAACGGCACCGGGATGATGTAATCGGGCCCGAAGCGGAGCCGGCGCCCCGAATAGGCCGCGTCGACCTCGTCGGGGACGTCCTGGCGGGCGAGCCCCGCCAGCGCGTGCGCCGCGGCGACCTTCATCGCGTCGTTGATGGTGCTCGCGCGCACGTCGAGCGCGCCGCGGAAGATGTACGGGAACCCGAGCACGTTGTTGATCTGGTTGGGGTAGTCGGACCGGCCGGTGGCGACGATCGCGTCCGAGCGCACGGCGCGGACGTCTTCGGGCGTGATTTCGGGATCGGGATTGGCCATGGCGAAGACGATCGGACGCGCCGCCATCGCCTTGACCATGTCCTTGGAAACCGCGCCCTTGGCCGAGAGGCCTAGGAAGACGTCGGCGCCTTCCATGGCCTCGGCCAGCGTGCGCACTCGGGTTTTGGCCGCGTGCGCGCTTTTCCATTGGTTCATGTGCTCGCGGCGGTCCTGGTGAATAACCCCCTTGGTGTCGCACAGAATCACGTTGGCGGGTTTGATCCCCATGCCCTTGAGCAGCTCGACGCAGGCGATGCTCGCCGCGCCGGCGCCGTTCACGACCAGACGGGCCTCGGCCATCGTCCGGCCGGTGAGATGGAGCGCGTTGATCAGTCCGGCCGCGACGATGATCGCGGTGCCGTGCTGGTCGTCGTGAAAGACGGGGATGTCGAGAAGCTCGCGCAAGCGCTGCTCGATCATGAAACATTCGGGCGCCTTGATGTCCTCGAGATTGATGCCGCCGAACGTTTTTCCGAGGAACCGGACGCAGTTGACGAACTCGTCCACGTTCTCGGTATCCACCTCGAGGTCGATGCCGTCGATATCGGCGAAACGCTTGAACAGCACCGCCTTGCCTTCCATCACCGGCTTGGCCCCGAGCGCGCCGAGATTGCCGAGCCCCAACACCGCGGTGCCGTTGGAAATCACCGCGACCGTGTTGCCCTTGGCGGTGTAATCGTAGGCGAGCGAGGGGTCGCGGGCGATCTCCAGGCACGGCGCCGCGACGCCGGGCGAATAGGCCAGCGAAAGATCGCGCTGGGTCGTCAACGGCTTGGTGGCGCGAATCTCGATCTTCCCCGGCCGCCCGGAGGCATGCATCCGGAGCGCCTCGGCGAAAATTTCCCGGTTGTCGTGACTGTCGGGCCGGTCGTTCATGGAATCGCGCCTCGCCTTTCGCTCAGGGTGAATGAACCAACTCGTGGACATGGACGTTGAGCCCGCCGCGGTCCCGCATGATCTGGATCGCTTTTTGCCCGGTCCGGGCGTCGGCGACCGGGCCGCCGACCAGGATCACCGCGCCGGCGGCGACCAGCGGCGCCTCGTACTTGATCTCGCCGGCGACCGCGACCAGCGCGTCCTTCCAGGGTCGCGCGGGGCGGCGTCGAGGGATTCGTGGGTCGAAAGCACGCTCAGATCGCCGAGCGCGAATCCGGCGCCGGTCAGCGCCTCGACCGCGCGCGCAAAAGCCGTGTGGCTGGCGAAATGGCCGACGACCTCGAGGCTGCGGCCTTCGGTGCGCGCGGACACGGTTTTCGAGGCTCCCCAGGAATAAGCATTATTGTTGGTTATCGTTGCGCCTTGAGGCCATTGTGCCCAACCGGCGGGCGGGGACGCAAGGCGCCGGAATCCCGGGTTTCCGGCATGATCGGGGCTTGGGCCCCCGGGATGATCGCGCTTGGCAAGCGTGATAAGGTCCGCGCGACAAGAGGCTCGCCATGACGGATCGCGCGCGCGCACGGACCAAGGAGCAGGGAAGCCTCTGGGAAAAGACCGAGGCGCCGGCCGACCCGGCCGCCGAAGATTTCGCCGCGACCCCGGTGATGGCCCAGTATCTCGCCCTCAAGCGCGAGCACCCGGACGCGCTGCTCTTTTTCCAGCTTGGCGATTTCTTCGAGATGTTCTTCGATGACGCCGTCGCCGCGGCGGGCGCGCTCGACATCGCGCTGACCAAGCGCGGCCGTCACCTGGGCGAGGATATCCCCATGTGCGGAGTGCCGGCGCACAGCCATGAGGCCTATCTCGCCCGGCTGATCCGCAAGGGCTTCAAGGTCGCGATCTGCGAACAATGCGAGGACCCGGCGGCGGCGAAAAAACGCGGGGGCAAGGCGGTCGTCCGGCGCGGCGTGACGCGGGTGGTGACCGCGGGGACCTTGACCGAGGATGCGCTGCTCGATTCCCGGCGGAACAACTTCATAGCCGCCGTGGCCGAGGCGGGCGAGACGCTGGGACTCGCCTGGCTAGACGTCTCGACCGGCGCGTTCTTCACCGAAGCGCTCGGCGCAGCCGCGCTTTCGGCCGCGCTCGCCCGGATCGCGCCGCGCGAAATCGTGCTCGCCGATACCCTGCTCCAGAAACCCGCCCTGTTCGAGACGCTGCGGGACTGGAAGGCGCGGCTCACGGTGCTGCCCGCCGTCCGCTTCGACAGCGCCAACGGCCGCCGTCGCCTGGAAACCCTCTACGCGGTCGCCCAGCTCGACTCTTTCGGCGCCTTCGGCCGCGCCGAAATCGCCGCCGCCGGCGCGCTCGTCGATTACGTCCAGCTTACGCAAAAAGGCAAGCTCCCCAGGCTCGCCCGCCCGGTCCGCCAGGGTTCGGGCGCCACGATGGAGATGGACGGCGCGACCCGGCGCAACCTCGAGCTCGAGGAATCGCTCGCAGGCGAGCGGCAGGGAAGCCTGCTCGGCGCGATCGACCGAACCCTGACCGGTCTTGGCGCGCGCCTGCTCGCCGCCCGCCTGGCGGCACCACTCGCCGACGCCGCCGCCATAGAGGGGCGCCTCGATGCGGTCCAGTTCTTCCTTGAGGACGAAGACCTCCGGGAACGGGTGCGCCAGGCGCTCGCCAAGACCCCGGATATCGAGCGCGCGCTCGCGCGGGTCGCGCTCGGCCGCGCCGGTCCGCGCGATCTCGCCTCGCTCCGCGAGGGCCTCGCGCGCGCGGGCGAGTTGCGCGACACCGTCGCCGCCGCGAGCGAATCCTCGCGGCAACAAAATATTGGCGGCGGGGATTCGCCCGCCGCCGCGAGCGTGCCTCCGCCGGCGCTCGTCGCCGCCGACGTCGAGGGTCTCGGCCGGTGGGGCGCGCTGGTCGAGCGGCTGGCCCGCGCGCTCGCCCCCGAATTGCCGGCGCTCGCGCGCGACGGCGGATTCATCGCCTCGGGCTACAGTCCGGAGCTTGACGAACTGAGAGGCTTGCACAACGAGGGCCGCCGGATGGCCGCCGCGTTGCAGGCGCGCTACGCGGAAGCGACCGGTGTCGCGGCGCTCAAGGTTCGCCACAACAACGTGCTCGGCTATTTCATCGAGGTTCCGGCCAAGCAGGCCGATCGCCTGATGACGAGGCCCGATAATTTATTCATCCATCGCCAGACGATGGCCAACGCGGTTCGATTTTCGACGGTGGAATTGGGCGAGCTCGAAGGGCGCATCGCCACCGCGGCGGACAAGGCGCTCGCGCTCGAACTCAAGCTCTTCGCCGATCTCGGCGCAGAAATCATGGGCCGGGCCGAGGACATCGGCCGGGCCGCCTCCGCGCTCGCCTCCCTCGACGTCGCCGCCGCGCTCGGCCAAGTCGCCCAGCGCGAAAACTGGTGCCGCCCGAGCGTGGACCTGAGCCCGGACTTGAGGATCGAAGGCGGCCGCCATCCGGTGGTCGAAGCGGCGCTCAAGCGCGAGGGCGGCTTAACCTTCGTCGCCAACGACTGCGCGCTCGGCCCAGGCGCTCGGCTCTGGCTGCTCACGGGGCCCAACATGGCGGGCAAGAGCACGTTTTTGCGCCAGAACGCGCTGATCGCGATACTTGCTCAAATAGGCTCGTTCGTTCCGGCGCGCGCGGCCAGGATCGGCATCGTCGATCGTCTGTTCTCGCGGGTCGGCGCCGCCGACGACTTAGCGAGGGGGCGCTCGACCTTCATGGTCGAAATGGTCGAAACCGCCGCGATTCTCAACCAGGCCGGCCCGCGCGCGCTGGTCATCTTGGACGAGATAGGCCGCGGCACCGCGACCTTCGACGGGCTTTCGATCGCCTGGGCGACGGTGGAACACCTGCACGCGGTCAACCGCTGCCGGGCGCTGTTCGCGACCCATTACCACGAGCTGACCGCGCTCGCCGAGCGGCTCGAAAATCTTTCCTGCCACGCCCTCAAGGTGAAGGAGTGGAAAGGAGAAGTGGTGTTCCTGCACGAAGTCGGGCCCGGCACCGCCGACCGCTCTTATGGCATCCACGTCGCGAGGCTCGCCGGGCTGCCGCCCGCGGCCGTCGCCCGGGCCGAGGAAATCCTCGGCGCGCTCGAGAAATCGGAGCGCGCCGAGGCCGCGGCCAAGCTCGCGGGGGATCTCACGCTCTTTGTCGCGGAAGCCCCCGAGCCAGGTTCCTCCGGGAACGTCGGCGAAGCAGAACAAATTTTGCGGGAAACCAACCCAGATTCCCTTTCGCCCAAGGAGGCGCTTGAGTTGATCTACCGCCTTAAGCAGGCCGCCGGGCAACTCCCATGACCGCCATTCCCAAGCCTCGCGCCATCTTGGATCGCAAGACGCTGCTGGCCCGCGCCGAGACCGCGCTCGAGCCGAAGACAGGCGAGGCCAAAGCCCGCGCCGCGGTCCTCGAGCTGGTCAAGGAGGCGTACCGCACGGGCTGGGACGAGGTGCAGCGGCGCTTCGCCAAGGACGGGATTGGCGGCATCGAGGCCGCGCGCCAGCACGCCTTTCTCGTCGATCAGCTGGTGCGCACGCTCTACGATCTCGCCGCGACGCGCCTGTTCCCCGCGCTCAAAGCGCCGCCCGACCACCTGGCGATCGTCGCCACCGGGGGCTATGGCCGCGGCCGGCTCGCGCCCTTTTCCGACGTCGATCTGATGTTCCTGCTGCCGAAGAAGATTTCCCCGCGCGGCCAGAGGATCGTCGAGTTCATGCTCTACATCCTCTGGGATCTCGGCCTGAAGGTCGGGCACGCGACCCGCACCGCCGACGAGGCGATCCGGCTCAGCAAAAGCGATCTCACCATCCGCACCAGCCTGCTCGAAGCTCGCTGGGTTTGGGGCGAGTGCGAGACGTTCGACGATTTCCGCGCCCGCTTCGGCCGGGAAATCGTCGCCGGTTCGGGGCGCGACTTCGTCGAGGCCAAGCTCGCCGAACGCGACGCCCGCCTCAAGCGCATGGGCGATTCCCGCTACGTGCTCGAACCCAACATCAAGGAAGGCAAGGGGGGCCTGCGCGACCTGCAAACCCTGTTCTGGATCGTCAAATACATCCACGGCTCGGGCGACGCCGACGCGCTCGTGGCGGAAGGGGTGCTGACGGCCGAGGACGCGCGGGTCTTCGCCCGCGCCGACAGCTTTCTCTGGACGGTGCGCTTTCATCTCCACCATCTCGCCGGCCGGGCCGAGGAACGGCTTTCCTTCGACGCCCAAAAGGAGATCGCGCGGGGCATGAACTACCGCGACCGCTCGGGGTCCCGCGGCGTCGAGCGTTTCATGAAGTATTATTTCCTCATCGCCAAGGACGTGGGCGATCTCACCCGCATCGTTTGCGCCGTGCTCGAGGAAGAGCAGAAAAAATCGCGGTTTCGCCTGCGCGCCGACGCGCCGCTGTTCGCCAAGCCCCACGGCGCGGATTTCCGCATCGAGGGCAACCGGATGGCCTTCACCGACGAGGCCGCGATCAGCCGCGATCCGGTCAACCTGCTGAGACTGTTTCGCGAGGCGCAGCGGCTCGGCCTCGACGTTCATCCGCGCGCGGTGCGCCTGGTCGCGCGCAACATCCGCCTGGCGGATCGGCGCCTGCGCGCCGATCCCGAAGCCAACCGGATCTTTCTCGACATCCTGACCGACCGCGACAGCGCCGAAGCCGCGTTGACCTGGCTCAACGAAACCGGCGTTTTCGGCCGCTTCATTCCCGACTTCGGGCGGGTGGTGGCGCAGATGCAGTACGACATGTATCACGTCTATACCGTCGACGAGCACACCATCCGCGCGATCGGGATTCTCAACCGGATCGAGCAGGGCGCGTACGCAGAGGATCACCCGGTTTCGTCGGCGATCATCCACGAATTGCAATCGCGCCGGGCGCTTTACGTCGCCCTCTTGCTGCACGACATCGCCAAGGGGCGCGGCGGGGATCATTCCGAAATCGGCGCCGAGATCGCCAACACGCTCGGGCCCCGGCTCGGCCTGAGCGAATGGGAAACTGAGACGGTTTCGTGGCTGGTTCTGCACCACCTCCTGATGAGCCGCACCGCCTTCAAGCGCGATCTCGACGACGCCAAGACCATCGCCGATTTCGTGGCATTGGTGCAGTCGCCGGAACGCCTGAGACTGCTGATGATCCTGACGGTCGCCGACATTCGCGCGGTCGGGCCGCAGGTTTGGAACGCCTGGAAAGCGAAGCTGCTGCGCGAGCTTTATTTCCGGGCTCTCGAATCCATGACCGGCGGCGAGCCGGCCGAGCGCCGGAGTTCCCGCGTCGAAGCCGCCAAGGCCGCGCTCAAGGCGCGGCTGGCCGCCGGGCGCGAAAGCGCCGAAAATAATAGACCCGGCGGCGACGCCCGCGCCCGGTCTGTCGATCGGGCGGCCTCGGCCGCCGGGCCCGCCGCTTGGACTCCCCTTGAGATCGAGGACCACCTCGGGCGCGGCGCCGCCGCCTATTGGCTCGCCTTCGAGCCGGACGAACTGGTCCACCACGCCGGCATGATCCGCGCCGCCGAACGCGAGGGTCGCAGGCTCGTGGTCGAGACCCGCGCCGGACCTGAGCGCGCGGCGACCGAGGTCCTGGTTTATACCCCCGACCATCCCGGCTTGTTCGCCGCGCTCGCCGGCGCCTTCGCGCTGGCCGGCGCCAACGTGGTCGATGCCCGCGTCACCACACTCGCCAACAGCATGGCGCTCGACGTGTTTTCGATCCAGGACATGGACGGCAACGCTTTCGCCGATCCGGAGCGTATCGTGCGGCTCAAACGCCGGATCGAGGACACGCTTTTGGGACGCACCAGCTCGAACCGCGAGATGGAAACCGCGGGCCTGCGCGGGCAGGCTGCCCGCCTCGGCGCCTTCACCGTGCCGCCCCGGGTGCTGATCGACAACAAGGCGAGCGCCATCAATACCGTGATCGAGATCAACGGCCGCGACCGTCCGGGGTTCCTGCGCGACGTCACCGGAGCGCTGACCCAGGCCGGCCTGCAAATCTCGAGCGCGCATATTTCCACCTACGGCGAGCGGGTGGTGGACGTCTTCTATGTGCGCGACGTCTTCGGCCTTAAAGTCGAAAACCAAGCCAAGCTCGACGCGATCCGCGCCAAGCTTCTGGCCGCGATCGCGCCGGGTCTTTCGGTTGGGCGGCCTCGGCCGCCGGGCGCGAGCGCCCCATGAGTCTTCTGCGCTCCATCTCGACCGTCGGCGCGTTCACGATGGCCAGCCGGATTCTCGGATTCGTCCGCGACGCCCTGATCGCGGCGCTGGTCGGCGCCGGGCCGGTGGCGGACGCGTTTTTCGTTGCCTTCAAGCTGCCCAATCTCTTCCGCCGCCTGTTCGCCGAAGGTGCCTTCAACGCCGCCTTCGTTCCCCTCTACGCCACCGAACTGAAAGACGGCGGCCGCGAACGGGCGCGCGCCTTCGCCGACCAGGCTTGCGCGGTGCTGGTGTGGTCGCTCGCGGTCTTCGTCGCCGCGGCCGAGCTCGCCATGCCCTGGTTGATGCGCGTCTTCGCGCCGGGCTTTCTCGACCGGCCGGAGACGTTCGACCTCGCCGTCCTGTTCGCCCGGATCGCGTTCCCGTATCTCCTGTTCGTTTCGCTGGTTTCGCTCGCCGGCGGGATCTTGAACGCGCACCACCGTTTCGCCGCCGCCGCGGCGACGCCGATTCTGCTCAATCTTTGCCTGATCGGCGCGGTGCTGGGCCTGGCGCGGTTCACGCCGACGCCCGGGCACGCGCTCGCCTGGGGCGTCTTCGGAGCCGGGATCGTGCAATGCCTGTTCCTGTTCGCGGCACTCGCGCGCGCGGGCGAGCGTTTGCGCGCCGTGCGGCCCGCGCTCGGGCCTAAGGTGCGCCTGCTGCTCCGGCGCGCGCTCCCCGTGGCGGTCGGCGCCGGGGCCTATCAGATCAACCTCGCGATCGACATGATCGTGGCCTCGTTCCTGCCCGCGGGCTCGATCAGCTATCTTTTCTACGCCGACCGGATCAGCCAATTGCCCTTGGGCGTGGTCGGGGTCGCGGTCGGGACCGTCCTGTTGCCGGTCCTTGCGCGCCAACTCCGCGCCGGCGACGTGGCGAGCGCGCACGCGAGCCAGAACCGGGCGATCGAGTTCGCGCTTCTCCTCACGCTCCCCGCCGCTTTCGCCCTCGTCCTCGTCGCCGAGCCGGTGGTCGCGACCCTGTTCGGCCGCGGCGTCTTCGGGCCGGCCGAGATCCAGGCAACCGCCGCCGCGCTCGCCACTTACGCCACCGGCCTTCCGGCCTACGTGCTCGCCCGCACCCTGACCACCGCCTTCTACGCCCGCGAGGATACCGCGACCCCGGTCAAGATCGCGGTCGCGTGCATGGCCGCGAACCTCGTTCTCAACCTTCTCTTGATCGGGCCGCTGCTCCACGTCGGCATCGCGCTCGCGACGTCGATCAGCGCGTGGCTCAACGTCGCGCTGCTCGCCGGCGTCCTCGTGCGCCGCGGCGATCTCGTTTTCGACGCGCGCCTGAAAGCGCGCGTTTGGCGCCAAGCGGCGGCGGCGGGAGCGATGGCCGTAACCCTCGCCCTCATTCTCCCCCTGCTCGCGTCCGGATTTTCCGGCGGCGAAGCTTCCCGCGCGCTCGCGCTCGGGCTTCTGGTCGCGGCGGGATTGCTCGTTTACGCGCTCGCCGCCTGGGCGCTGGGCGCGGCCAGGCTGGCCGAACTCCGTGCCGCCCTCGCCCGACCCGCTCTTGACCGCTCAGGGCCGCCGGGGCCATAACACGGGCCGCCTTCCTCCCAGGATTATCAGTCCATGCGGCGCATCTTCTCGGGCGTGCAGCCCACCGGCAATCTCCATCTCGGCAACTACCTGGGCGCGATCCGCAACTGGGTTCGATTGCAGAGCGAGTTCGAGGATTGCCTGTTCTGTGTAGTCGATCTTCACGCCATCACCGTGTGGCAGGACCCCGGCCAGCTCACCGCCAACACCCGCGAAGTCGCCGCGGCGATGATCGCCGCCGGCATCGAGCCCGAGCGCAACATCGTCTTCAATCAGAGCCAGGTGCCGGCGCACGCCGAATTGGCCTGGATTCTGGCTTGCGTCGCGCGCATGGGCTGGCTCAACCGCATGACCCAGTTCAAGGAAAAAGCGGGTAAAGACAAGGAGAACGCCGCGGTCGGCCTGTTCGCCTATCCGGTCCTGATGGCCGCCGACATCCTCGCCTACCAGGCGACCCACGTGCCGGTGGGCGAAGACCAGAAGCAGCACCTGGAACTCGCCCGCGACATCGCCCAGAAGTTCAACAACGATTTCGGCGTCGCGTTCTTCCCCGCGCCCGAGCCGCTGATCTTCGGCGCCGCGACCCGGGTCATGTCCTTGCGCGACGGCACCAAGAAGATGAGCAAGTCGGAGGCGTCCGATTATTCGCGCATCAACATGACCGACGACGCCGACGCCATCGCCCAGAAGATCCGCAAAGCGCGCACCGATTCCGATCCGCTCCCCACCGGCACCGCCGGGCTCGAAGGTAGGCCCGAGGCCGCCAATTTGATCGGCATCTATGCCGCGCTGGCCGACACCACGCCCGAAGACGTGCTCGCACGCTTCGGCGAAAAGCAGTTCTCGGACTTCAAGCAGCACCTCGCCGAGCTTGCGGTCGCCAAGCTCGGGCCTATCCAAGACGAGATGCGCCGGCTCCTCGCCGACCCCGGCCACGTCGATCGGGTGCTGGCCCGGGGCGCGGAGCGCGCGCGCGCGTTGGCCGCGCCGGTGCTATCGGAGGTCCGGCGCATCGTCGGATTTCTCGGGCCCAAGGGCTCTTAAGGCCCTGACGGGACAGGGGTTTCTCGACCTCGAATCCCCGCGCTGGGCTTGAACGGCGGGCAAAAAGGGTCCATGTAAGGGAAGCACATCCGCTCCAGAGCCTGCGAGGGTCCCCGATCATGTTCATCCAGACCGAAACCACCCCCAATCCGGCGACGCTCAAGTTCCTGCCTGGCTGCGAGGTCATGCCCGCTGGCGGAACCGCCAATTTCGTCAACGCCGCCGAAGCGGAGCGCTCGCCCCTAGCAAGCCGCCTGTTCGAACTCGAAGGCGTCGTCGGCATATTCCTCGGCGCGGATTTCGTCACCGTCACCAAGGAAGGCGCCAAGGATTGGGAAGCGATGAAGCCCCAACTGCTCGGCGCCCTGATGGATCACTTCTCGTCGGGGAGGCCGGCGGTCGAAGGCGCCGCCGCCGCCCAGACGACGTCCGACGACCCGCTCGTCGTCCAGATCAAGGAGCTGCTCGACACCCGGGTTCGCCCGGCGGTGGCCCAGGACGGCGGCGATATCATTTTCCGCCGCTTCGAGAACGGCGTCGTCTATCTGCACATGCAGGGGTCCTGCGCCGGCTGCCCGAGCTCGACCGCGACGCTCAAGCACGGCATCGAGAACATGCTGCGCCACTACATCCCCGAGGTTTCCGAAGTCCGCGCGTCGGAATAAGACTTCCCGAACCCGCGGCGAAAGGGCCCCTCCGCCAGGACCGGGGCCTTTTCATTGCCCGGATCATTCATAGGAGACAGCCAATGGCTTGGATCGTGCTTTTTTTCGCCGGCCTGTTCGAGGTCGGCTGGGCCGTCGGCCTCAAGTACACGGACGGGTTCACCCGTCTCGGGCCCTCGGCTTTCACCGTCGCGGCGATGATGGCGAGCCTCTGGCTGCTGGCCATCGCGCTCAAGACTTTGCCGCTCGGAACCACCTATGCGGTGTGGACCGGGATCGGCACCCTCGGCACCGTCGTTCTCGGCATCGTGCTGTTCGGCGAATCCGCCGATGCGCCGAGGCTCGCCTGCATCGGCCTGATCGTCGCCGGCATCGTCGGGCTGAAGTTGGTCACGCCGGCTTGAGGGGGACGGATTCGGGTTTTTCCCCAACACCCGCCTCGCCCGAAAGCTGGTTGAGCCACCCTGGAGGCGGCAATAATCAATCAAATCAGTTGTTTTTTAGACACAAATGACGTCGAACATGATTTGGATCGGAACTATTTATTGTTATATATCAGCTTGTTATATTAATATAATAAAGTTATAATATTATCCTTAGAAAATGCTTCATCTCGAACATATAACTGCCTGAGACATTGGATTTTATCCGGATCGGGTTTTGTTGCGATGCAAAAAAGTGTTGCTTTCGGCCGCAGCTTGGCTAAATTCCCGGCCAACAATAATAATCGTTAACGACCCCCCCCTCCAGCCGGCCAATAGTTCCGTATATAGTTCCTGGGATAGCTTCGGCCTACTATTCGTAGTGTAAGCTACAAGTCTTAAGGCCGAAACTTTAACAGGAATGAGCGGAAATTTCATGATCGGATCCTTAAAGCTCAAGCGGCGCGAATCTCCGCCGGCCCCGACCTCGCCCGACCAGCCCCGCTTGTGCTGGGGAAGGGCGACGATGAACCGGCCTTTGCAGGGACTGACCCTCGCTTGCTTGGGCTCTCTCGTGGCGGTCCTTTACCTGGCCGCGTGGACGAGCCCGCACAGAACGCACGCGACCGCCCGAATCCAGATCGCGCTCCCGGCCAGCGCCCCGGTGGCGGCGCTGCGCGCCTGGGTAACGGAGGAGCCGCTGCCCGCGCCCGGCGCCGAGGCGCCCGTCAACACCGCCAGCTTGGCCGAGGCCTTCGGCCAGCTCGGCTACGATCTCGCCGCCGTCGCCGACGGCGTCGCCGGGGTTCCGCGCCTGCTGCTCGCGGCGCTCCCGCCCGACCTCGCCGAGGTGCCCGAGACCGCCGAGCGCAAGGCGATTTTCTTCCGCGCCGTGCTCCCGCTCGTGCTCCGGGTCAACGAGGAAATCCTGGCCGAGCGCAAGAAGCTTCTCGATATCCGCGCGCGCTTGCGCGCCCATCACCACATCGCCCAGCCCGAGCGCCTGTGGCTTCAGGCCATGGCCGAGCGCCACGAAACCACACCCGGCGATTTGGACCAGCTGGTCAAGCGGGTGGATGTCATCCCGCCCTCGCTCGCGCTCGCCCAGGCGGCGGAAGAAAGCGGCTGGGGCTCCTCGCGCTTCGTGCGCGAGGGCAACGCGCTGTTCGGCCAGTGGACCACCGTGGACGACGGCCATCAGCTTCCGCTTGCCCGCGACGAAGGTCGCACGCACCGCGTCGCCGGCTTCGCGAGCCTGCTCGATTCGACCCGCGCCTACGCCCGCAACTTGAATTCGCACCGGGCCTACCGCGAATTCCGCGACCTCCGCGCGAGCTTGCGCGCCGAAGGGCGCGTCCCCGGCGGATTCGATCTCGCCGGCCTGCTCGGGCGCTATTCCCAGCGCGGCACGGCTTATGTCAATCGCATCCGCGGGTTGATCGTCGTCAACGAACTGCGCGACCTCGACGAGGCCCGGCTCGACGAGCGCGAAGTGCATCTCGGCGACGGCCGGCCGATGGCCGGCCTGATCCGGCGCCTGTTTTTCTAGGGCACTCCCAAGCGCAAACGACGGCCCGCCATGCCCACCTTACCGACAATCCCGTCCGGGCGTGGGCCGATCGGATATCGAGCGAGATTGCCCGCGCCCTGTTCGGAACTACCCCGGCCCCATAGTGGTCCGCCACCAGGGTCGCCCCTCACGAAGTTGCCGGTCGAGTGCAAATTCAAGGGCGGGCCGTGCTGATTGGAGAAGGGGCGACAGCACTATCCCGGATGAAAATCCCCACGCATCCGTACAAAAAAACAGCGCACTCACTTTTTATCGAGCGGGTTCTTCAGGGGTGGTTCGTTGGGGGGCCGTGGCGGAAAATTAGGAGTCCCCGGCGGCGGCGGTGGACGATTAACAAGCGGGTCTTTGTTCGGTTGCGAAGGGGCAGGTTGCTTCTGCTCTTGTGGCGTGGTGGGGCGACCCGGTGCTTGGGCTTGTGCGAGTAATAGAGTCAATCCATGCTTCCCCTCGAAAAGAGAAAGAGGCGCGTCCCCGTCCATCGGCTTGGCTGTGCCGAGCGCAGGAACAAAGCACAATGCGACCACCGCGGTCAGCGCGAATGACTTGCTCACATTCTTCTCCTATTTTGCAGCCCCGCGCGAATGGCACGGCAACCCGACGCCCGGGACGCGCTTTCAGCGCGCCGATCTTAACAGAAGGCTACTTGTTCATTACTTCTTGGGCGGAGGCGGCGGCTCCACTATTTTCATTTTAGGTGGCGGCGGCTTGAACTCGGATGTCGGCACCCCGACCATACTGGGCTTCGTGCCAGTCGAGACTTGAGGGGGGTTGAGCCGGCAAGATGGGTTCTAGTTTCTGTTGTGGCGTCGGCTTCTGAGCGTTGGCCGGGCCAGTTTGGGCATAAGCGCCGGGGGGAAACGCCACTATCATTAAAGCTGACACAATGATGAGTTTGACCACACGCCACCTTCCTTAAGTTGAGATTTTCTGGATAAATCATTGAACGGCGTGGACAGTAGTATGTCGCGCATGTTCTCTCCACCGGCATTTGCCGGACACCCTTCGATTCCGCCTACTCGCAAACCGCTCTAGTCGCGCACGTAGAACTGCCGCCCGAACCAGTGCCAGCGGCCCTCGCCCGCCGGGAGCGTGCAGTTGATCCGCGTCCGGCCCTTGGGGAAAGGGTTGGCGAAGCGCACTTCGACGCGCGCGTCGCCCAGCCGCTCGATCCGGCCCGGACCTTCATGGGAAGAATGGCAGACGATCCGCTCGATCCCCGGCACCGGACGGGCCAGCGTAAAGCCGAAGGCGGGCGGGTTCGGTTTCGTTATCAGAGGGTCCGCGGGCGTCGGATCATTGATGGGCAGCGGAACCGTGTTCACCACCTGGCGGAAGCGCTTGGCCTCGCCCCATTGCTCGTTGAAGGCGAAGCGGGGCAGATAGAAGCGTTCGATCGGATTGTGCATGATTTCCCGCCCGATCGCGCCCGAATGCTGGCCGAAAGCGGCGATGAACCCCGCGCTCTTGACCGCTTCGATCGTCTCCAGGCTCGCCTCGCCGAAGGGATAGGCGAACAGCGCCGGCCGGCGGCCGATCTTTTCCTCCCAAACCTTGAAGGCTTTCTCGATCTCGGCCCGCGCGGCCTCGGCGCCGCCGTCGGCCATGTGGGGGTGCGAGGCGGAATGGTGGCCGAAGTCGACCAGCGGGTCCTGGGCCAATTCGCGTATTTGCGCCCAGGTCATGTAACCCC
The DNA here is from genome assembly GCA_009693905.1 of Rhodospirillales bacterium. Taxonomy (GTDB): domain Bacteria; phylum Pseudomonadota; class Alphaproteobacteria; order Rhodospirillales; family 2-12-FULL-67-15; genus 2-12-FULL-67-15. The sequence continues at coordinate 23,448 of SHWG01000024.1, forward strand.
GGATCGGCTGGTGGTGGTAATCGGTCGCGGTGAAGAGGGTGAACGGCAGCCCCGCCTTCTTGAACCGCGGCCAGGCCTCGGCGAAGACGGAGACAAAACCGTCGTCGATGCCGATGCCGACGGCGCGCTCAGGCAGCGCGCGGCCGGCCGCGAGGTCTTCGATTATTTTCTTCATCGGCAGCACGGCATAGCGCCCGCTGGCGAGTTCGGCGATGTGATCCTCGATCTGGGC
>SHWG01000025.1 GCA_009693905.1 Rhodospirillales bacterium
CGCGGTGGCGCGCTTCAAGGTCGCGGGCGGGATCGCCGAGGCCCGCGATGGAATCGCGGTTGAGACCGGCAAGATGACCGTCGTCGGCGGCGGGCGGATCGACCTCGGCACCGAGGCGCTCGATCTTGCCTTCAAGCCCGAGGCGCGGCAGGGCTTCGGCCTCGGTCTCGGCACCGTCGTCGGACTGGTGCGGGTCGGAGGAACGCTCGGCAATCCGAGCTACGGCATCGATCCGCTGGCCGCGGTGACCGGCGCGGTGACGGGCGGGCTTTCGGCGATCGCGCGTTCGCTGTTCGAGGACCGCGGGACGAGCGCGGGGTCCCCGTGCCAGGTGGCGCTCGGCGTCGGCCCGCGCCCTCAGCCGCCGCGGAGCGAAACCCGTTCGCCCACGCCGCCGCCGGAGCGGCAAAAAGACGACGGCCTCGGCGGCGCGGTGCGCGGGCTCGGCGAGGATATCGGCAAGGGCCTCAAGGGCCTGTTCGGACGCTAACGTCTCGGGGAAAATGGGCCGCATGCGAACCCTCAAGCGTTTTTATACCGGCGTAAGCGTGCGCCCCCACCGGGAGGGATACGAGATTGCCCTCGACGGGCGGCCTGTGCGGACGCCGCTCGGGCTTGCGCTCGTGCTTCCGACCGAGGCGCTCGCGGCGGCGGTCGCGGCGGAATGGGAGGCGCAGAAGGCCGAGATCGTCCTCGCCCGGATGCCGCTGACTCAGATCGCGAGCACCGCGCTCGACCGGGTTGGTCCGAACCGGGAATCCTTTCGCGCCGGCGTTGCCGCCTTCGGACGAAACGATCTTCTCTGTCAACGGGCCGAGGCTCCGGCGGATCTCGTTCGCCGCCAGGAAGAGCGATGGGATCCGCTGCTCAAGTGGGCGGCGGAGCGCTTTGGCGCCAGACTCGCCGTCGGCGCGGGCGTCATGCCGATCGCGCAGCCGATGGACGCCGTCGCCGCTCTGGAAACCGCCCTGGCCGGGCTGGACATTTGGACCTTGGCTGCTCTCGGCGTGGCGGCGGTGGCGAGCGAATCGCTGGTTCTGGCGCTGGCCGTGGTCGAGGGCCGGATCGGAGAAGAGGAAGCCTTCAGCCTCGCCGCGCTCGACGAGGTTTGGCAGAACGAACGATGGGGCGAAGATCGGGAGGCGGCCGCGCGCCGCGACGCTATCGCCGCTGATCTCGCGGCCGCGGCGCGATTCGTCCGTCTTTTAGGCGGCCTGGGCTTCACGGTGTCCTGAGCGCGAGTTCGCGATCTTGGTGCCGCGGCGTTCGGGTTTGACGGGAATCTTTTTCGAGCGCCGCTCGCTTTGCGCGCGATTGGCGTGGGCGCGGCGCTCGACCCCGGCCCAGTCCATGCGGCGGCGGCGGTCGGGACCGAAGTAACTGTCGAGACGAATGAACAAGCGCGGCTGTTCGACGATGGAGCGGATGCGGCAATAGAGGTGCTGGGCGGTGAAGGGCTTGGCAAGAAATTCGTGGATCCCGGCATCGCGGGCGAGGCAGACACTCTCAAGGTCGCAGAATGCGGTCACGGCGATGACGGGCGCGTAGAAATCCCTGCTCAAGGGGTCATGGCGCACACGCTGGACCAAATCCAGCACGTTCACTTGGGGCGACCAGTCGGAAATGATCAGATCGGCGCCATGCTCGGAAAAGTGCGCAAAGGCATCGGCCGTACTGAGGGTCGGAGTCACAGTGCCGACTCTGAACTGGCGCAGGATGTCGCACATAACGCCGCGCATGTGCTGGTGGCGTTCCGTCACCAGGACGGAAATCGCGCTCAAATCCAACCCCTTCACGTGCTTTCCCCCACAAGCAAGACCAGTACCATTATGAAATACTGACGCTCAAAAATCAACAGAATGGGTTTTTTTACCTTTTATGATGGAAATCTAAAATAACTTTTGGACAACAATCTACCTACCCTAAAGGGTAGAATCGCCCCGGCGGGACGTTCGCGCCGGCCGCAGGTGGCGGTGGCCTCCATCGAGGACGCCAAACATAACTGTTAAGGTCTGATTCGCAGGGGGCAAGTTCATGCACGACATCATCCGCCAGCTCGAGGAAAAGCGCCGTCTTGCCCGCCTAGGGGGAGGCGAGCGGCGAATCGAGAACCAGCACGCCAAGGGCAAGCTCACGGCGCGGGAGCGAATTGGCGTTCTGCTCGATCCCGATTCCTTCGAGGAATGGGACATGTTCGTCGAGCACCGCTGCTCGGACTTCGGCATGGCCGAGCAGACGATTCCCGGCGACGGCGTGGTGACGGGTTACGGGACCATCAACGGCCGCCTCGTGTTCGTCTTCAGCCAGGACTTCACCGTTTTCGGCGGCTCGCTTTCCGAATCGCACGCCGAGAAAATCTGCAAGATCATGGACCATGCGATGCGCGTGGGCGCGCCGGTGATCGGCCTCAACGATTCGGGCGGCGCGCGTATCCAGGAGGGCATCGCCTCGCTCGCCGGTTACGCCGAAGTGTTCCAGCGCAACGTGCTGGCCTCGGGTGTGGTGCCGCAAGTATCCGTGATCATGGGCCCCTGCGCCGGCGGCGCGGTTTACTCGCCGGCCATGACCGATTTTATTTTCATGGTGCGCGACAGCTCCTACATGTTCGTTACCGGCCCCGAAGTGGTGAAGACGGTCACGCACGAGGAAGTGACGCAAGAAGAGCTCGGCGGAGCGCAGACCCACACCACCCGTTCGGGCGTCGCCGACCGCGCTTTCGACAACGACATCGAGACATTGCTGTCCTTGCGCCGGTTCCTCGATTTTCTCCCCAGCAACAACAAGGAAAAGCCGCCGGTCCGCCCCACCTCCGACGGCGCGGACCGGATCGAGCCCTCGCTCGATACGCTCATTCCCGATAACCCCAACAAGCCCTACGACATGAAGGAGTTGATCCTTAAGTCCGTGGACGAAGGCGACTTCTTCGAGTTGCAGCCCAATTACGCGGGAAACATCGTCATCGGGTTCGGGCGCATGGAAGGTTCGACCGTCGGGATCGTCGCCAATCAGCCGATGGTTCTGGCCGGCTGTCTCGACATCGCGTCGTCGATCAAGGCCGCCCGCTTCGTGCGTTTTTGCGACTGCTTCAACATCCCGATCCTGACCTTCGTCGATGTGCCCGGGTTCCTGCCCGGCACGGCGCAGGAATTCGGCGGCATCATCAAGCACGGCGCCAAGCTGCTGTTTGCCTTTGCCGAGGCGACGGTGCCCAAGATCACCCTCATCACCCGCAAGGCCTACGGCGGGGCCTACGACGTCATGAGCAGCAAGCATCTGCGCGGCGACGTGAACTTTGCTTGGCCGAGCGCGGAAATCGCGGTCATGGGGCCGAAGGGCGCGGTCGAGATCATCTTCCGCCAAGACAGCGGCGACGAAGCCAAGATCGCGGCCCGGACCGAGGAATACCGCCGCCGCTTCGCCAACCCCTTCATTGCCGGGCATCGCGGATTCATCGACGACGTGATCATGCCGAACACTACCCGCGTGCGGCTGTGCCGCAGTCTCAAGATGCTGCGCAACAAGTCGCTGGAAAATCCCTGGAAAAAACACGACAACATTCCGCTTTGATCCGCTACGGATAAAGGACCATGTTCAAGAAGATCCTGATCGCCAATCGCGGCGAGATCGCCTGCCGGATCATCAAGACCGCCCGGCGCCTCGGCATCAAGACGGTCGCGGTTTATTCCGTGCCCGACCGGGACGCGCTCCACGTCGAAATGGCGGACGAGGCGGTACTGATCGGCCCGGCGCCTTCGACGCAAAGCTATCTCGCGGTCGAGAACATTCTCCGCGCGGCCCGGGAATCCGGCGTGGAAGCGGTGCATCCCGGCTACGGCTTCCTGTCGGAAAAGGCGGCGTTCGCCCGCGCGCTCCGGGATGCCAAGATCGCCTTCATCGGCCCTTCGCCGGAAGCCATGGAGGCGTTGGGCGACAAGATCGCGGCGAAGAAACTCGCGGCCAAGGCCAAGGTCAGCACCGTTCCCGGCCACGCCGAGGCCCTGAAGGACGACGCGGCGGCGGTGGCGGCGGCCCGCGCCATTGGCTATCCGGTGATGCTCAAGGCTTCCGCCGGCGGCGGCGGCAAGGGCATGCGCATCGCCAACGACGACGCCGAATGCCGCGAGGGTTTCGCGCGCGCCACCAGCGAGGCCAAATCGAGCTTCGGCGACGGCCGCGTCTTTGCCGAGAAATACGTGCGCGATCCGCGCCACATCGAAATCCAGATCATCGGCGATAGCCACGGCAACGTCGTCTATCTCGGCGAGCGCGAATGTTCGCTCCAGCGCCGCCATCAGAAGGTGATCGAGGAAGCGCCATCGCCGTTCCTCGACGCCAAGACCCGCCATGCCATGGGCGAGCAGGCAGTCGCGCTCGCGCGTACGGTCGGCTACGCTTCGGCCGGGACGGTCGAGTTCATCGTCGATTCGGCGCGCAATTTTTATTTTCTGGAGATGAATACCCGGCTTCAGGTCGAGCATCCGGTAACGGAAATGATCACCGGCTTCGATCTGGTGGAACTGATGATCCGGGTCGCGGCGGGCGAGCGCCTGCCGTTCGCGCAAAAAGACGTCAAGGTTGAGGGCTGGTCGGTGGAGGCCCGGGTTTACGCCGAAGACCCGTTCCGCAAGTTTCTGCCCTCGGTCGGGCGGCTGACGCGCTACCGCCCGCCCCGGGAAAGCGAAGACGTGCGGGTGGACACCGGCGTTTACGAAGGCGGCGAAATTTCCATCCACTATGACCCGATGATTGCCAAGGTTGTCACTCGCGGCCGCGACCGCGCCGAGGCGATCGGCCGCATGGCGCGCGCGCTCGACGAATTCCACATCCGGGGCGTTAGCCACAACATTCCGTTTCTCGCATCCCTGATGGCGCACTCCCGCTTCAAGGAAGGACGGCTTTCGACCGGCTTCATCGCCGAGGAGTACCCGCGGGGTTTCCATCCGGCGGACGCGGTCCATCACCGCCCTAGCTTGCTCGTGGCCGCCGCGGCGTCCGTCCATCATGCCTTTCAGGAGCGTGCGGCGCAGATCCAAGGCCAGCTTCCCGGTCACGAGCGTCGCGTTCAGAACGAATGGACGGTTCGCTTCGGCGAGAACGAGCATCGGGTATCCGTCGCCCGCTCCCCGGACGGGTTCGAGGGCGAACTCGCCGGCCGGCGCTACCGCCTCCGCACCGTTTGGCGGCTGGGCGAGTCCTTGTTCGAGGGCGATTTCGACGACGAGCCATTCTGTCTTCAAGTGGAACGCGCCGGCATCGCCTATCGCCTGTCCCACGCCGGGACCGAGATTGATGCCTTGGTGTTCGGAGCGCACACGGCGCCGTTCTGGCGGCTGATGCCGGCGAAGAAAACGTCGGATACCTCCAAGTTTCTGCTTTCGCCGATGCCTGGATTGCTGGTGAAGATTTCGGTGGTCGAGGGCCAGGAAGTGAAAACCGGCGAGGAATTGGCGGTGATCGAGGCGATGAAAATGGAAAACGTGCTCCGCGCCGAGCGCGACGGCACCATTGCCGCGGTCAAGGTCAAATCCGGCGACAACCTCGCGGTCGACCAGGTGATCCTGGAGTTCCGCTAACGGTCCGATGACGAAACCGCCGGAAGAAACCGTTTCGGTCCGCGCCGTCGTTTTGGGACGCGTCCAGGGTGTGTGGTTCCGGGCCTGGATGATCGAGCAGGCGAACCGGCTCGGCCTCTCCGGCTGGGTCCGCAACCGCGCCGACGGTGGGGTCGAGGCGGTCTTTTCCGGTCCGAAAGCCAAGGTCGAGGAAATGATCGCCGCCTGCTGGAGCGGCCCCTCGGCGGCGCGGGTGGAGAACGTCGCGGTCGAGCCGTGCGATCCTCCCGGCGGGGCCTGGTTCATTCAACGCGCCAGTGCTTGAATTAAGACCCAAAAACACCCTCGAACGTCGCCATCAGGGCGGAATCCACGTCCGCCGTGGTCGCGGTGATGCCGAGATCGAGCAGCGAAGTCACCCGGCGATCGGAAATCCCACACGGCACGATCCCGGTGAAGTGGCCGAGGTCGGGATCGACGTTGATCGCGAGCCCATGATAGCTGACCCAGCGCCGGACCCGGACCCCGATGGCGGCGATCTTGGCATCCTCGCCCGGCCGGCCCCCGTGCGCGCCGAGGTCCACCCAGACGCCGACGTGACCGGCGCGGCGAACGCCGCGTACGCCAAGGCGCGCCAGCGCCGCGATGGTCCAGTCTTCGAGCCGGCGGACATAGGCGCGGATATCGCGGCCACGGCGGTCGAGATCGAGCATCAGATAGGCGATCCTCTGCCCGGGCCCGTGGTAGGTGTAGCGCCCGCCCCGGCCGGCGCGGAACACGGGGAAACGGCCGGGATCGAGGAGTTCTTCGGGCGAGGCGCTGGCGCCGGCGGTGTATAGCGGCGGATGTTCCAGCAGCCAGGCGCACTCGGGCGCGCTTCCTTGGCGCACCTCCGCGACCCGTGCTTCCATGAAAGCGAGGGATTCCGGATAAGGAACCGGGTCGTCGGAGACGCGCCATTCGATGGGTCGCGGCAAGAGCGAGGGCATGGGCGCGGGTGCGGGCATCTTTTCTTGCTTAGGAAGAGGGGATTTGCTATTCCCGGGCGCTATCAAAGGCACTATGCGGCGTCGCCGCAAGAGGATTTAGCGGTCGTGGCGGAACTGGTAGACGCGCAGCGTTGAGGTCGCTGTGGGGGCAACCCCGTGGAAGTTCGAGTCTTCTCGACCGCACCAAAGTTCATATTTCCCCTGGCCCGTGCGCTCCGGTAGGGGCGCATTGGTTAGTGGGCGTTGGGATTTGCCCGCGCGCCGACCCGCCGGGCCAATTTCTTTTGAACTGTTCGGGGGTGTTGAGCCGTGAGCGAACGGGAGCCAGACAAGGACCCGACGTCGCCGGCGGAAAGGCCCGCCGACGAGGAAACCTACTCCCTCAGCGACGCGATCGTTGACGAGGTTTCCAACGCGCTCGCTGCCGAGGACCCCCAGCGCGTCAGGCGAATCATCGAGCCGCTCCATTACTCCGACGTCGCGGACCTGGTCGAGCGGCTTGCGCCCGAGGACCGCGACGCACTGCTCGAAATCATCAAGCGCGACTTCGACCCCGAGGTTCTCCACGAACTCGACGAGGGAATCCGCGACGAGATCATCAAAAAACTCGGTCTCAAGAACGTCGCCGCCGCCGTCAGAGAGATGGACAGCGACGACGCCGTTTCCGTCTTCGAGGAGTTGGCGGACGACGAACGAAAACAGCTTTTCGCGGCGATCCCGGCGGAAGACCGCGCCGCCATCCGCGATGCGCTGACCTACCCCGAAGACAGCGCCGGCCGCTTAATGCAGCGGGAGCTGGTCAAGGTTCCCCCCGACTGGACGGTCGGGGAAACCATCGACTTCATGCGCCGCACCGCCGACGACGAATTCGAGAATCTGCCCGAGGTTTTCTACGACATCTTTGTCGTTAGCAACGAAGGAAAACCGCTCGGCGCCATTCCCTTGAGCCGGCTTTTGCGCAGCCGCCGGCAGACGCCGGTGCCCGAGATCATGGAAACCGAGATGCAGCTCATCCCGGCAAGCATGGACCAAGAGGAAGTCGCCTTTCTATTCCGCCAGCGCGACCTAGTGTCCGCGCCGGTGGTGGACGAGGCGGGAAGACTGGTGGGTGCGATCACCGTGGACGACGTGGTCGACGTCATCCAGAAGGAACACGAAGAGGACTTTCTCGGACTCGGCGGCGTCGCCGGCTCCGACTTGCGCGCGCCCCCCCTGGAAACCGCTTGGCGGCGCTCGCATTGGCTGTTCGTCACGCTAATCAACAATATCATCGCCGCCACCGTCATCTCCCAGTTCGAAGCGACGATCGAGCAGATGGTGGCGCTCGCGGTGCTGATGCCGATGGTTGCCGCCATGGGCGGCAACGCCGGGACGCAGGTGGTGACGGTGGTGGTCCGGGGGCTGGCGACGAAGGAATTGTCTCTTGGCAACGTCGTGCGCGTCGCGGTGAAGGAAGTCGGCGTCGGTTTTATCAACGGTGTCGGTTTCGCGCTGCTCGCCGGCTTGCTCGCGGCTTTCTGGTTCGAGAACGCGGCGTTGGGAGCGGTGCTCGGCGGCGCGATGGTGTTCAACATGGTCTGGGCGGGACTGGCCGGGACCTTGATTCCGATGGCGCTCATCCGTTTCCGCGTCGATCCGGCGATCGCCGCCGGGCCGTTTCTCACCACCACCACCGACGTGCTCGGATTTTTCTGCTTTCTCGGGCTCGCGACCCGGTTTCTGCTCGGAGGATAGGGGCAAGGCCGCCTTTTCCTTTACGTAAACGTCAAGTACACTGGGACCATGGCGGACACCTTCGGCATCGCCGCGCTCGCGCGCGAATTTGGCGTCACCACCCGCACCATCAGGTTCTACGAGGACCGGGGGTTGATTGCGCCCAAGCGCGCCGGCCAGCGGCGGCTCTACGGCCCCCGCGACCGGACCCGACTCAAGCTGATCATGCGCGGCAAACGGCTCGGCTTCTCCCTCGCGGACATCGGGAAAATGCTCGATCTTTACGACGTCGACCCGACCGAGGTCGCGCAGTTGCGCCTGTTCGTCGAGAAACTCCGCGAGCGCAAGAAAACCCTGGAACGGCAGCGGGTGGACGTCGCGGCGCTGCTCAAGGAACTTGAGGTCTTCGAGGAACGCTCGCTGGCGCTGCTCGCGGACAAGGACAAGAGAAAACCCCGTGTCGGCTAGCTTGCCGGCTCGGGGCTTGCCTCCTCGCGCGCCGATCACGGTCGCGATCGGCGGTCTCGGCACCGTTGGCCTGGTGGTCGCGCGCGCGCTCGATGCGGGTATCGCCGGCCTCGTTCTCGTGGCCGTCTCGGCGCGGGACGAGGTCAAGGCCCGGCGCAACATGGCCGGATTCAAGAATCCCGTTCCCGTTGTTCCCCTCGGCCGTCTCGCCGACCTTGCCGACGTGGTGGTCGAATGCGCGCCGCCGGAATTGTTCCCGGAAATCGCCCGTCCGGCGATCGAACAAGGACGACTGTTCGTGCCGCTCTCGGTCACCACGCTGCTCGACCACATGGACCTGGTCGAGCGGGCGAAGCTGACCGGAGCCCGCATTATGGTGCCGACCGGCGCATTGCTCGGGTTGGATGCCGTGCGCGCGGTCGCCGAAGGTACCGTCCATTCCGTGACCATGGTGACGCGCAAGCCGCCGAAAAGCCTGCGCTCGGCCAAGTTCGTGGTCGAGCGGGGGATCGACCTCGATGCCCTCAAGGAGCCGGTCAAGCTCTACGAGGGAATGGTGCGCGAGGCCGCGGCCCTGTTTCCGGCCAACGTCAACATCGCCGTCGCCCTCGGCCTTGCCGGAATCGGGGTCGACCGCACCCGTTACGAGATCTGGGCCGATCCCGGAGTCGAGCGCAATACCCACGCGGTCAAGGTCGATTCCGATTCCACCCGTTTCGAAATGACCATCGCCAACATCCCAACCAAGGAAAACCCCGCCACCGGCCGGAACACGGCGCTCAGCGTCATCGCTTTGCTGCGCCGATTGACCGCGCCGATGGTGGTGGGAAGCTGAGGAATGCCCATGCCCCCGAAAACGGCGCATGTCCGGAAAATGGCCCGAAAATCCGGTCGGGCCGCGGCCATCCGCCGGAGTTTCGCCCGGTCGAAATTCATGGAACATCTCGGCGCTGAGATCGTCCGCGTCGGCGCCGGGACGACGGAACTTCGCTTGCGCCGCAAAGGCGCGCTGCTCCAGCAGCACGGCTATTTCCACGGCGGAGTGATCGCGACGCTGGCCGACGTCGCCGGCGGCTATGCCGGGGTTTCGCTGATGGGCCCGGACGACAGCGTGCTTACGGTCGAATTCAAGCTCAATATCATGGCGCCCGGCGACGGCGAGGAGCTTCGCGCCGTGGGGCAGGTCATTCGCTCGGGCCGGACGCTCACCATCACGCGGGCCGACGTGTTCGTGCTCAAGGACGGCCGCAAAACCCTGTGCGCGACCGCGTTGCAAACCTTGATGCGGATGGCGGGAAAGAAGGAGCAGGATCAGTTCTGAAGAGCGTCAGCCGATCAGGGCAGAGACCGAAACCGCCCGGATCACCGCGAGCACCCCGGTCGTCACCCCGACGACCAAGGCGGGCACGGCGAGCTCAAGGCCGAGCTCGCGCCGGAAGGCATCGAAGCGCCCGGGGCGCGCGGACGGGGTCCCCGGTGGGGAAGGCGGCGAGATCGAAGGGTCGGGCGACGGGTTGGCAGACATGTTCGCGCGTGGACTTTCGACGGAGTTCGCGACGGGTGCCCGGCTCCGGGTTCATGCCTGGGCGCGAAGCGAACCAATAGCGGGTGATTGTAGGCAGCCCGACCGGAAACGTCAGCAATTTCCGGCGTCTTGTTGACGGTTACGTTAACATCGGATGCGAATTGTTCGCAGCGACGTTATAGGTTACTAACTTCATGCCGGAGGGCGTACCGCCTCGAGGAGAGTTCCATGGCTGCAACCGATCCCGTCGTTATCGTTTCCGCCGTTCGTACGCCGATGGGGGGTTTTCAAGGCGATCTCAAGGACGTGCCGGCCCCCAGGCTCGGCGCCGCCGCGATCAAGGCCGCGGTCGAGCGCGCGCGCGTGAAACCGGAAGAGATCGAAGAGGTCATTATGGGGCTTTGCCTTTTCGCCGGTCTCGGCCAGGCGCCGGCCCGGCAGGCGGGGCGCTTCGCCGGCTTGCCCGATTCCGCTGGCGCGACCACCATCAACAAGATGTGCGGCTCGGCCATGAAGGCGGCGATGCTCGCGCACGATCTGCTCGTCGCCGGGACCAACAAGGTGATGGTCGCGGGCGGAATGGAAAGCATGAGCAACGCGCCTTATTTGCTCGACCGCGCGCGCGCCGGCTTCCGCATGGGCCACGGCCAGATATACGATCACATGTTCCTCGACGGCCTTGAGGACGCCTACGAGAAAGGCCGCTTGATGGGCACCTATGCCGAGGATACCGCCCAGGCCTATCAGTTCACCCGCGAGCAGCAGGACGCCTTCGCGATCGAATCACTGAAACGTGCGCAAAAAGCGATCACCGAAGGATTTTTTGCCGAGGAAGTGACACCGGTTTCGACCCAATCGGGAAAAACCGAAACCACGGTTGTCCGGGACGAGCAACCCTTGAAAGCGAAACTTGACCGGATTTCGTCGCTCAGGCCCGCATTTCGCGAGGGCGGCACCGTCACCGCCGCCAATTCCAGTTCCATTTCCGACGGCGCGGCGGCGCTGGTGATGATGCGCCGTTCCGAGGCCGAGCGGCGAGGCTTGAAGCCGCTCGCCGTCGTCCACGGTCACGCTACCCATTCCCAGGCTCCGGCGTGGTTCACCACTGCTCCGGTCGGCGCGATCAAGAAGTGTCTCGACAGGGTCGGCTGGCGGGCGGGCGACGTCGATTTATACGAGATCAACGAAGCCTTCGCCGTCGTCACCCTGGCGGCGATGCGCGATCTCGACTTGCCGCGCGACAAGGTGAATGTTCACGGCGGGGCCTGTGCGCTGGGCCATCCGGTCGGCGCCTCGGGCGCCAGGATCGTCGTCACGCTGCTGTCGGCGCTGCGGAAATACGGTTTGCAGCGGGGAGTCGCTTCGCTCTGCATCGGCGGCGGCGAGGCGACCGCGATGGCGTTCGAGCAAATCCATTGAAGCAGGGAGCATCCGTCATGGCCCGCCGCAAACGCGGTCCCACGGTTCTGATCACCGGAGCGAGCCGGGGACTCGGTCTCGAATTTTCCCGTCAATACGCGGCCGATGGGTGGCGGGTGATCGCCACTTGCCGTCAACCCAAGGCGGCCAAGGCGCTAGCGGCGATCAAGGGCGACGTGCGGATCCGGGTCCTCGACGTGACCGATCAGGCCCAAGTGCGATCGCTCGCCCGCGCCCTCAAGGGCGAAGCCATCGATCTGCTCTTCAATAACGCCGGCATCTACGGCCCGCGCAAGGAAACCTTCGGACAGGTGGATACCGAGGCTTGGCACCAAGTCTTTCACGTCAACGTCATGGGGCCGATGATGATCGCCGAGGCATTCGCCGACCACGTCGCCCGCGGCGAACGCAAAACCATCATCGCGCTGACCAGCATGATGGGCAGCATCGCCGAAAATCAGTCCGGCGGGGGCTATATCTACCGCTCGAGCAAGGCGGCGCTTAATATGGTGATAAAGGGGCTTTCGCTCTCTCTGAAGTCGCGCAAAATTTCGGTCGTGATGCTGCACCCGGGCTGGGTTCGCACCGACATGGGCGGGGCGAGCGCGCATCTCGGCATCGAAGAAAGCGTCACGGCCATGCGCCGCCTGATTGCCGGCCTGAAACCCGCCGACAGCGGCCGGTTCTTCAACTATGATGGCCGCGAAATCCCCTGGTGATCCGATGACCGCACGCCCTCAAGAAAAAATCGTCGATTTCTATTTCGACTTTTCATCGCCTTACGGCTACTTCGCCTCGACGCGCATCGACGATCTCGCCGCCGGTTTTAGCCGGTCGGTGATTTGGAAGCCGATCTTGCTCGGGGTGGTGTTCAAGGAAACCGACATGCGGCCGCTTGCCGACATTCCGATCAAGGGCGACTATGCGAAGCACGACTGGGAGCGGATGGGGCGGATGATGGATGTTCCCTATCGGCTGCCGTCTAAATTTCCCGTCGCGACCCAGGTGGCGGCGCGGACGTTTTATTGGCTCGACGACCGCGATCCGGGGTTGGCGCGGCTGTTCGCCAAATCCGCCTATCACGCGTACTTTGCCGAAAACGTCGATATCTCGCTTCCGGCGGCGGTGGTGGACATTGCCATCGCGTTGCACGTCGATCGCGCCGAGCTTGGGCAAGCGTTGCAAAATCCGGCGATCAAGGAGCGGTTGCGGACGGAAACCATGACCGCCATCGGCAAGGGCGTGTTCGGATCGCCCTTCTTCTTCGTGGACGGCGAGCCCTTCTGGGGTTCCGATCGGATGTGGATGGTCAAGAAATGGATGCAGGGCAAAAACTGGTAGGAGAACCGGGATGAAAATGAAAAAGGGCTATAAGGCGCTGGTCGACGAAGCGACGGTTAAAATCCGCACGCTGACGACGGAGGAGGCACGCAAGCGCCACGGCGATCCCAACGTCGTATTCGTGGACCTGCGGGACGTGCGCGAACTGGAGCGCGAAGGCATGATCCCCGGCGCCTTCCATGCCCCGCGCGGCATGCTCGAATTCTGGGTGGACCCGGAAAGTCCCTACCACAAGGACATCTTCGCGTCGGGCCGTGAGTTCGTCTTCTACTGCCAATCCGGCTGGCGCTCCGCGCTCGCCGCCGCCGCGGTCCAGGAGATGGGCTTGAGCCCCGTCAGCCACATCGGCGAAGGATTTCGCGCCTGGAAGGAAAAAGGCGGCGCGGTGGGCGAGCGGCCCCGCCACGACCCCAAGTCGCCCGAAACACGCGGACTTGCGCGCGCCGAGCGCACGACTGAGACCTGAAGAACCGGCGTTATGACCGCTGCGCCCCTGACCATCACGACGGATTCCCGAGGCGTGGCCACCGTCACCCTCGACCGCGCCGAAAAGCACAACGCCTTCGACGACAGGTTGATTAAGGCGTTGGCGGATGCTTTCCGCCATCTCGGCGGGGACGATAGCGTGCGCGCGATGGTGTTGGCCGCCAACGGCAAAAGCTTTTCCGCCGGCGCCGACATCGCGTGGATGAAACGGATGGCGGGCGCGGCGGATGCCGAAAACATCCGCGACGCCCGCGCGCTCGCCGATATGCTCCGCCTTCTTAATGAAATGCCCAAGCCGACAATGGCTTTGGTCCAGGGCGCGGCGCTCGGTGGCGGCGTCGGGCTGGTGGCGTGCTGCGATATCGCGCTCGCGGCCGATCAGGCGACGTTCGCGCTTTCCGAGGTTCGTCTCGGCCTCATTCCGGCGACTATTGGCCCTTACGTAGTCGCGGCCATCGGCGCGCGGGCGGCCAGGCGCTATTTTCTCACCGGCGAACGCTTCGGGGCCGCCGAGGCGCGCACGCTCGGCCTGGTGCACGAAGTCGTACCCGCCGCCGATCTGGCGGCGGCGGGCGAGCGAATCATAGCGGCCTTTCTCGCCTCCGGGCCGCAGGCGGTCGTCGAAGCCAAGGCATTGGTACGCGCCGTCGCCGGCCAACCTATTACCGAGACGCTGATCGAAGATACGGCGCGGCGTATTGCTCGCATTCGCGCCGGCGACGAGGCACGGGAAGGCATCGAGGCGTTTCTTGCCAAGCGCAAGCCCGCCTGGATGCATAAATAATCTGTAAACAAGAGAGAGAGCGCGCCGTGACCGTTCATCTCGTCAAACTCGCGGTCGGGATCGAGGATGCCGAACATCTCGCGCGGGTGCAGAAGGCGCGGCTCGATGCGGCCGTCATGCGAATGCATGCCTCGCGGCATGACGCCGCCGGCAAGCCGGCAAGCCTTCGCCACGTCACCCGGCACCGGCCGAAGCGGGCCGACGAAATCGCCGCCGGCGGGTCCCTCTATTGGGTGATTGGCGGCGCGATCGCGGCGCGCCAATGCATCCTTGGGTTCGAAGCGGCGACGAAAACCGACGGCACGCCGGCGCATGCGATCCTGCTCGACCCCAAACTGATTCGCACCGCGGCCCGCCCCTTCCGTCCTTTTCAGGGGTGGCGCTATCTGCCGGCCGAAAGAATCCCCCCGGACTTGGGCGCGGTGGACGCCTTTGCCACGGACGCGCTTCCCGGCGATCTCAGGCGGGAATTGAAAGCTCTGGGTCTGATATAGCCAGTGGTTAAAATCCCAAGATCGCGGCGATTCTGGCCGGCCTGCAGAAGGTTTCCGTCAAGCTGACGACTTAGGTCTTCCGCGACGCCGATCAAGAGCGGCGGCGGAAATCCCCGAGCCAGGCAATGCGGCGTTCGATCGCCGCGATGTCGTGATCCAGCCACGCGGCGAGCGCGCCCGGATCCCCGGCGTGATGGGCGCGCAAGTCCTCGAGCCGCGCCAGTTCCTTCTCGCAAGATTCCACCAGAAGGTCGAGTTGAGCTTGGCGGTCGGCTTCGCCGAGATGGTGGAGAAAGCGGAACTTCAGCGCCACGATCAGCTTGTTGAGATCGGTCGACGCGGCGCGGATGTTCGCGATCAGCAGGTTCCTCAGTTCGTTCCGGCCGGCGTCCGTGATCTCGAGCCGGGCGTCGTCTTCCGGGCCAGCGCCTGTCATTGGCCCGCCTGTCGGCGGGACCGCGCGGACCAGCCCTTCGAGTCGCAACAGCTCGATCGATGTTCCCATCAGATCGAGAGAAGGCCCGAGGATGCGGCTGACGAAGTGGCGGATGGCGTTGGCGAGCGCGCTGTAGCGCATCGGCTCGGCCGCCAGCGTGCCGAGCGCGCACAGCCGGATCGCTTCTCTCGGCGTCAGCGTGTTGTCGGTGAACATCGGGCCGACGACAAGCCGCTCACGCCGCCGCTTTCAGACCAAGGCGCTCCCACACCTGGCGGAGCGCCGCGACCAGCCGATCCATGTCCGCGTCGGTATGCAGCGGGGTCGGGGTCAAGCGCAGCCGCTCGGTCCGGCGCTGCACGGTCGGGTAGTTGATGGGTTGGACGTAGATGTCATAGCCCTCGAGCAACAGGTCGCTCGCCTGCTTGCAGCGCACCGGATCGCCGACGAGGACGGGGACGATGTGACTCGGCCCCGGCATCACCGGCAACCCGGCCTTGATCAGCTTGGCTTTCAGGGTGTGGGCGCGTTCCTGGTGCCGCTCGCGCAGTTCGTTGTGCCCTTTGAGGTAGCGGATCGAGGCGAGCGCCCCGGCCGCGACCGCCGGCGGCAACGACGTCGAGAAGATGAACCCGGTGCCGTAGGAACGGATGAAGTCGCAAAGCGCGGCCGAGCCGGCGATATAGCCGCCGACCACGCCGAAGGCCTTGGCCAGCGTTCCCTGGATCACGGTCAAGCGGTGCATCTGGCCGTCGCGTTCGGCGACGCCGCCGCCCCGGGGCCCGTACATGCCGACCGCGTGCACCTCGTCGATGAAGGTCATGGCGCCGTGCTTGTCCGCGACGTCGCAGATTTCCTTGATCGGAGAGATATGGCCGTCCATGGAATAAACGGATTCGAAAGCGATCAGCTTGGGCCGCGCCGGATCGGTCTGGCCGAGAAGCTCGTCGAGATGGGCGGAATCGCTGTGACGGAATACCTTTTTCTCGGCGCGGGAATGGACGATGCCCTCGATCATCGAGTTGTGGTTCTTTTCGTCGGAAAATACCACGCAGTCGGGCAGCATGCGCGCGAGCGTGTTCAGCGCGGTCATGTTGGCGATCCAGCCGGAACCGAAGATCAGGGCGGCCTCGGTCCGGTGCAGGTCGGCGAGTTCCTGTTCGAGCAAGACGTGATAGTGATTGGTGCCGGCGATGTTGCGGGTGCCGCCCGCGCCGGCGCCGCAGCGGTCGATTGCCTCGTGCATCGCCTTGAGCACGAGCGGATGCTGTCCCATGCCGAGGTAGTCGTTGGAGCACCAGACCGTGACCTCGCGCTCACCTTGGCCGGTGTGATGGGTCGCGCGCGGGAATCCCCCCGCCTTGCGTTCGAGGTCGATGAACACGCGATAGCGGCCTTCTTGCTTCAGGTCCGCCACCCGATCGGCAAAAAACTTCTCGTAGTTCATTGAGATTACTTGCTTCATTGCATGTTTCCGATAACCCAACCTCGGTATTTAATAACATTAGGCCAAAGCCTGCAACCTTGACCCGGATCAACTTTTAACGAGTTCCGGGGCGCGGCCCTCAAGGACGCGGCGATTTCGATTGACCCGGGTCAAGGCCCAATTTGACAAGGCTTCTAGAATGGCCCCCGAACCCCGGAGGGCGCCATGTTGAAGGATATTCCCGTTCATATCGACCGGCGGAAAGAGTGCGGCGAACGGCTCAAGGTCGCGATCCGGCTGGCGCGCGAGCACGAGGCGCATTTGACCGGCGCCTACGCGATCCCGCGGACGCGAATTCCGCCTTACATCGAATTGCATATTCCGAAGGAGCTTTTGGAAAAAGCCGCCGCCGAGCGGCTTGCGAATGCCGCGGATTCCCGAAAGATTTTAGAGAGCGCCTGCCGCGCCGATGGCGTCCCTTGCGAATGGCGCCAAGCGGAAGGCCGGCGGCGGAAACCCTGGCGCTCAGCGCGCGCTACGCCGATCTCGCCGTCGTCGGCCAGCGAAATTCCGACGACGACGAGTTGGAGATGGACAAAATGCCCGACCGGTTCATCCTCTCGGCGGGACGTCCGGTGTTGTCGGTTCCCTATGCCGGCGCGTTTCCCAAAGTCGGGCAAACGGCGGTGGTGGCGTGGGACGCGAGCCGGCTCGCGACCCGCGCGGTCAACGACGCGTTGCCGATCTTGCGCCGTGCCGCCAAGGTTCATCTTCTCGCCATCAATCCCGAGGGCGGCCGGGAAGGCCACGGCGAAGTCCCGTGCGCCGACATCGCCCACCATCTCGCCCGCCACGGCGTGAAAGCCGAAGCGAGTTCGCTCCGCGTCAACGACATCGAGGTCGGCGACGCGCTGCTCTCGCGGGCGTCCGACTTCGGCGCCGACCTGATCGTGATGGGCGCCTACGGTCACGCCCGCTGGCGCGAGTTGGTGCTGGGCGGCGTCACCCGCCACTTGCTCCAGCACATGACCGCGCCGGTGTTCATGTCGCATTGAGTTCATGTCCGGGTCTCGCGCGGGTCGAGCGCGTCCTGAAGCCCGTCGCCGACGAAGTTGAAGGCGACCACGGTGACGAAGATCAACAGCCCCGGATAGACCGCGAGCGCCGGCGCGCTCCACACCAACTCTTGGGCGTTGGCGAGCAGGTTGCCCCAGCTCGGCGTCGGCGGCTGAATGCCGAGGCCGAGAAAACTCAGCACCGATTCGAGCAATATCACGTGCCCGGCCGAAAGGGTGGTGGCGACGATGATCGGCGAGGCGAGGTTGGGGAGCACGTGAACGCGCATGATGCGCCAGGGGCCGGCGCCTTGCGCCCGGGCCGCGAGCACGAACGGCCGCTCGCGGATACTGAGCGCGGCGGCGCGCACCAGCCGCGCCACCGTGGTCCAGCCGAGCAGGGCGACGATGAAAATGACGCGGTACAGGCTCGCGGATTCGGATTCGGCGAAGGCGCGGGGCAAGCCGAGCTTTTCCGGGTCCACCGCCGCGAGCACGATCAGGAGCGGCAGCAGCGGCAGCGCGATCACCCCGTCGGTGATGCGCATCAGAACGGCGTCGAGCCGGCCGCCGAAGTAGCCGGCCGCGAGGCCTATGGTCGTTCCGATCAGGGCGGTGGCGAACGCGGCGGAAAATCCGACCGCGAGCGAGACCCGGGCGCCGAACAGAAGCCGGGCCAGCACGTCGCGCCCCAACTCGTCGGTGCCCAAGGGATGCGCCCCCGACGGCGGCTGGAACCGGCGCGCGAGATCGGTCGCCGCCGGATCGAGCCCGAGGGCGGACACGACCGGCGGCGCGACCAACGCCGCGACGATCAAAACCCCGAGCACGGCCGCGCCGACGATCGCGGCGTGGTGGCGGGAGAACCGGCGCGCGACCGGAAGCCAGAGGGCGGCGATGGCGGAAGAAGCGGTCATGCGTCGCGCCCCTCGAACGACACCCGCGGATCGAGCGCGACATAGGCCGCGTCGGCGGCGAGATTGGCGATCAAGGTGAGCAGGGTCGCGAACAGCAGGGCGACGAGGGCCAAGTTGGAATCGTTGGCCATGATCGCGTCGTAGATCAGCCGGCCCATGCCCGGGTACGCGAAGATGGTCTCGGTCACCAGCGCCCCGGAAAAGAGCGCGCCGAAATCGAGCGCGATCACGGTCGCGACCGGGATCAGCGCGTTGCGGAGCGCGTGGCCGAGCACGACTTGGGTTTCGCTCGCCCCCTTGGCGCGCGCGGTGCGGATGAAGTCCTGGCGGAGCGTTTCCGCCATCGCCGAGCGCATGTAGCGGGCCTGGCCGGCGATGCCGGCGACGGCCAGCGTCGCCACCGGCAGCGCCAGGTAACGCAGCGTCTCAGAAATTCCGCCGGCGGCGATCCCGAGCCCGCCCGCCGGCAGGATTCCGAGCAGGACGGCGAACACGATGATCAGCAAAATGCCGAGCCAGAAGGAGGGGAGAGAAATCCCGGCGAAGGCGAACGCATTGACGGCGTAATCGACGGCGGAGCGCGGCCTGCTGCCTGCGAGCATCCCGGCGGGCAACCCGAGCAGGAGCGACAGCACGAACGCCGCGCCCATCAGTTGCAAGGTGTTGAGAAGCGCGGGGGCGATGACGTCCGGCACCGGGCGGCTGTGCAGCCGCGAGTATCCGAAATCGCCCTGAAGCGCCAAGCCCAGCCAATCGGCGTAGCGCGCCAGGATCGGCCGGTCGAGGCCGTGAATGGCGCGCAGCCGCGCCGCGTCCTCGGGCGTCAGCTTGGGGTCGGCGGCGATCATCAGGTCGATCGGGTCCCCCGGCATCAGCCCCATCAGGACGTAAACCGCGAACGACATCGCCGCCAGAACGGCGAGCGACTGAACGGCGCGGGCGGCGAGAAAGCGGGTCATTTTCGCACCTGGTTTTGCATATGCCTCATGGGACCCTCGCTTTCGACCCTTATCCCTTGACGCACACGACTTGTTTCAGGGTGTGGACGATTTCGACCAGATCGGCCTGCGCCGCCATCACCGCGTCGATGGATTTATAGGCCGCCGGGGTTTCGTCGATCACTTCGGCGTCCTTGCGACATTCGACGCCCACCGTCGCGGCAACATGATCGGCCAGCGTGAACCGACGCTTGGCCTCGGTGCGGCTCATGGCGCGACCCGCGCCATGCGAGCAGGAGTGAAACGCCTCGGGGTTGCCCTTTCCGCGCACGATGAAAGAGCGCGCGCCCATGCTGCCGGGAATGATGCCCAAATCGCCCGCGCGGGCGCGCACGGCGCCTTTGCGCGTAACCCAGACGTCCGCTCCGAAGTGATGCTCCATCGCCACGTAGTTATGATGGCAGTTGACCGCCAATATTTCGCGATCGAACGCCCGGCCCAGCGCGGATTTAATCGCGGCCATGACGGCCGCGAGCATTATTTCCCGGTTGGCGCGGGCGAAGTCTTGCGCCCAATGCAGCGCCTTGATGTAATCTCCGAACAGGTCGGAGCCTTCCGGGATATAGGCAAGATCGGCGTCGGGAAGGTTGACGAACCAGCGGCGCATGTCTTCCTTGGCCTTGGAAATAAAGTATGTCCCGATGGCGTTGCCGATGCCGCGGGAGCCGGAATGGAGCATGATCCAAACGCGCTGATCCTCGTCCAGGCAGACTTCGATAAAATGATTTCCGGTGCCGAGGGTGCCGATGTGGTTCCCCGCCCGCTTCGCCGCCCGTTCGATCTTTGGGTGCTTGGCGACAATCTCGGTCAAGGTGGCGGAGTCGGGAACGGATTTAGGTGTGCCCCATGCGCCCCGATCGTTCGGGCCCCCGTTGTCGGTCCGGCCGTGGGGAACGGCTTTTTCAATCGCGCTTCGGATGCCCGATAAGCCGTCCGGCAGGTCGTTGGCCGTCAGGCCGGTCATCGCCGCGACCATCCCGCAACCGATATCCACGCCGACGGCAGCGGGAATAATAGCCCCCTTGGTCGCGATAACGCTGCCGACCGTCGCGCCCATGCCCCAATGAACGTCGGGCATGGCCGCGACGTGCTTATGCACGAACGGCAGGGACGCCACGTTGCGAAGCTGCCGCATCGCCGCTTCCTCGACCGGAACGCCACGGGTCCACATCTTGATCGGGACTCCCGGCGTTTTTTCGTAATTAAAATTTCGGCCGGTCATGGATTCCGGACCCGCCAGTTTTCGATCCACAGCGTGCTGATGCCTTGATGCCCGGTCGGCTCGACGCCGGCGAGCCACTTCGGCAGGACGAAGGCGTCGGCGCGGAAGAACAGCGGCAGCGCCGGCAGATCGTCGGCGTACAGGTCCTGGAATTGCTTCCACAGGGCGCGGCGCTTGTCCCGGTCGAGTTCGACCTCGATCGCGTCGATCAGCCGATCCATTTCCGGATTGACGTAGCCGGCATAGTTCTGGCCGGCGAAGTTGTTGGCCTCGGCCGGGATGTGGCTGGAATGCAGGATCGTGCGCGGCACGTTCTCCGGCGCGCTGTACCAGGCGAACATGGCGAACCCGGGGAACGTCCGCTTGCGTACCGTCTCGCCGAAAAAGACCCGCGCCGGCTGGTTGCGGATGCGCGCGTCCACCCCGACCGCGCGCCATTGGCTTTGTAGGACTTGTTGCACGGATTCGCGGGTGCGGTTGCCGGCGGTGGTGGCAAGCTCGATCGCCAGACGTTCGCCGTTCGCATTGTGGCGAACGCCGCCCCGCACGACCGACCAGCCGGCCTCGTCGAGCAGCGCCGCCGCAAGCTTCGGGTCGTAAGGGTAGGTCTTGACCTCGGGGTGATAAATCCAGTCGAGGGGATTGATGCCGGTGTGGGCGACCGGCTGATGGCCGTCGAAGAGCTGGCGGACGATGGTGTCGCGGTCGAGAGCGTGCAGGAGTGCGCGGCGCACCCGCAAGTCCTTCAGGATCGGATTATCGAGGTTCGGCTCCAGGTGTTCGTAAACCAGGCTCGGCTTGAAGATGACGTTGAAGCGCTGGCCGTGGCGTTTCGCGAAGGCGACGCCCTGGTCCACGGTCAAGCCCAACTCGCCCGCGATCATGTCGATGGCGCCGGAAAGAAGATTCGCTTCGAGCGCCGCGGTGTTCTCGATGGTGCGCACGACCACGCGCTTGAAGTGCGGCTTGCTCCCCACCCAGTGCGCGTTTGGGACGAGAACCACGTGCGAGCCCGCGGTTACTTCGGTGACGCGGTAGGGGCCGTAATAGAGGCCGGGGTTGACGGTCGCGGTGTCGTAAAGGGTGCGGTTCTTGTAGGCCGCGGGATCGGCGCGGAAGGGCTTTTCTTCCAGGTGCGCGGGCAGCAGACCCATGTCGTTGACGGCGTTGTAGTCGAAGGTGAGTTTATCGAAGTGAAGAGTGAAGGTGGATTCGTTTTTGGCATCGACGCGATAGAGACTGCGATAGAACTCCTGGTTGGATACGCCGGTGAGCGGGTGGCGGCCAACCTCCCAGGTGAACGCCACGTCGCGCGAAGTCAGCGGCGTGCCGTCGCCCCACTTGAGGCCGGGCAGGAGGGTGAAGGTGACGGCGACGCCCTGCTTGCCGTCGGGAGTTTTTTCGGGCACGGCGCCGCCGTTGGCGATGGTCGGCAACTGGACGCAGATCATGCAGCCGAGTTCCCAGCGGGCGTCGTGCATGGTGAGCGGCCGGCGGGCCATGGCGAGGATGTAGGTTTTTGCCAGCATCGAATCGATCGAAGGATGGAACGTGGACGGGAACTGGGTCGTGCCGATGACCAGTTCTTCCTTGGCGCACACGGGGCGCGCGGCGAAGACGAGCGCGAAGGCGAAAGCGGCGACGAGGGCGCGCGAGCTTAACGTCGTGCGAATGCACGCCTGACGGCGTGACGCGCGCTTTAGGTGTTGCGCCCCTGCCGGGGCGCGGGCAACGGAATAAGGCATGGCCAAATGGTAGCATCGGCGGGCCAGCGCCGGGTTTCGGGTTCGTGCGGCTCCATGCCAGATGGGATGGGGTTCGGGCGGGGTTTGG
>SHWG01000026.1 GCA_009693905.1 Rhodospirillales bacterium
CGAGCGTGCGGAATTGCGTCGGGCACGGCGCCGCCGCCAGCACCGCCTTGATGCGGGCGACGCAATCTTCCGACGAGTGATCGTCGAGCACGGTCAGGCGGATCGGCGTTTCAAGCCCTTGCCCCTGGGCGTAGGCGATGGCGCGGACCAGCGAATTCAAGCAGCGCACCACCACTTCGCATTTGGGCACGCCGATGAAGCGCCCGCGCGCCTGGGCGAAGACCTCGACTCTTGCGCAACTGCGGAGATAAATGTCGAGTTGCCTGACTTCGCGCATAGCTCCCGCCTCGAAGGCGTCGAACCCGCCGCCGCGCCCCAATCCGCTGACCGCTTCGGGGTGGATGTCCGTCTTCTGCAAGCGCAAAAGATCATAACCCATCTTGTTGCAGAGCTTGCGCAACAGGCGCGTCAGCGGCTTGGCCATGGTTCAGGTCTTGGCCGCCGGCGGGTCCGGCTCGAACGAGCGGACGAAACGCGCCGGGCTGCCGAGATAGATTCCCGGCTTTTCGATGTCGGCGGCCACCACCGAACCCGCGCCGATGGCGACGTCGTCGCAAATCTTGACCGGCAGCACGGTCGCATTGGAGCCGATGCTGACCCGGTTGCCGATCAGGGTCGGGGCCCACAGCTCGGGCCGGCCGCGGGCGGGGCGGCCGATGCGAAACCAATCGTTGATGAACATGACGCCGTGGCCGATGAAGCAGTCCTCGCCGACGGTGACGAGTTCGCAAATGAACGCGTGCGACTGAACCCGGGTGCGGGCGCCGACGACGACACCGTGTTGGATTTCGACAAACGGCCCGATGAAGCAGTCGTCGCCGATTCGGCAGCCGTACAGGTTCGCCGGCCTGACCACGGTGACGTTGCGGCCGAATTCGACCTCGACGATGCCGATGTCGCAAAATGTGGGAGTGGCGCTCACGGTTTATCCTATGGTCGAACGTCCGACACTAACCCCGGCGAACAAACGCCGCCAGGGCGTCGGCGACGGTCCGCATCTGGGCTTCGGTCAATTCCGGGTACATGGGCAGCGACAGAATCCGGTCCTTGGCCGCCTCGGCGGCGGGAAAATCGCCGGGACGATAGCCCAATTCGGCATAGCACGGCTGCAGGTGCACGCACGCGGGATAGTGGACCTGGGCCATCACGCCACTCGTGCGCAGGAAAGCCAGGCATTCGTCGCGCCGGTCCACTTCGACGACATAGAGATGATAGACGGCCTTGGCCCACGGCGCCTCCCGGGGAAGCCGGATGGGCAATCCGGCGAGCAGCTCGCCATAGCGTTTGGCCCGCGCGCGCCTGGCCTCGTTCCAGCCCGCCAAGCGCGGGAGCTTGACCCGAAGGATCGCGGCTTGAAGGGTATCGAGGCGCGAATTCCAGCCGACCATCGCGTGGCGGAAACGCTCCGTTTGTCCGTAGTCGGCCAGGCACCGGACCCGCTTGGCCAGGGCGTCGTCGTCGGTGGCGACCGCCCCACCGTCGCCGTAGCACCCGAGATTCTTGCTCGGATAGAAACTGTAACAGGCGAGATCGCCGAACGACCCCACCTTCTTGCCTTGCACTTCGGCCAATGGCGCCTGGGCGATGTCCTCAACGACGCTGACCCCGCGCGCCCGGCAGATCGCCGTGATCCGGTCCATCGGCGCGGGATGGCCGAACATGTGGACCGGGATCACCGCCTTGGTCCGGGGCGAAAGCGCGCGTTCCAGTTTGTCCGCGTCCATCTGTCCGGTCGCGGGATCGATATCCACGAACACCGGCCGCGCGCCGACGTGCGACACGGCGTATACGGTGGAAATCCAGGTGTTCGGAACCGTGATCGCCTCGTCGCCCGGGCCGAGATCGAGGGCGCGGATCGCGAGATTGAGCGCGTCCGTGCCCGAAGCGACGCCGATCGCGTGCCGCGCCCCGACGGCGGCGGCGAACTCCCGCTCGAAGGCGGCCACGGCCGGGCCGCGGATGAAGGCCGAATTTCCGATCACATCGGCTATGGCGCGATCGATTTCGGTCTTCAGGGAATTGTATTGGGCCGCGAGATCGACGAAGGGAATCATGATTCTTTCAGGCGGTTCCTTTCCGGCCGATCTCGATAAATTTCTCGCGCCGCCGGGCGCGGAGAGATTCGCCGTCGAGTCCGGCGAGCGCGCCGAGAGCGGCCTCGATCGCGTCGCCGGCGGCGACGATCGCGGCCTTCGGCTCGCGATGCGCGCCGCCGAGCGGCTCCGGGATCGCCCGGTCGATCACGCCGAAGCCGAGCAGGTCCTGGGCGGTGAGGCGGAGCGCCTCCGCCGCCACCACCTTAGCTTGATCGCCATCGCGCCAGAGGATCGAGGCGCACCCCTCGGGCGAGATAACGGAGTAGATCGCGTGTTCCATCATCATCACCGTATTGCCCGTGGCGAGCGCGATCGCGCCGCCCGAGCCGCCTTCGCCGATGATGACGCTGACGAGCGGGACACGCAACGAGAGACACGTCTCGATCGAGCGCGCGATCGCTTCCGACTGCCCGCGCGCCTCGGCGTCGATGCCGGGATACGCTCCGGGCGTATCGACCAGCGTCAGGACCGGGATATTGAAGCGGTCCGCCATTTCCATCAGCCGGCGCGCCTTGCGGTAGCCTTCGGGCCGGGCCATGCCGAAGTTGTGCTTGATACGGGCTTCGGTGGTCGAGCCTTTTTCGTGACCGATCGTCATCACCGCGCGGCCGCGGAACCAGCCGAGCCCGCCGACGACGGCCCGGTCCTCGGCGAACGCCCTGTCGCCGGCGAGCGGCGTGAAGTCCTCGATCAGCGCCCCGATGTAGTCGAGGGCATGGGGCCGGTCGGGATGGCGCGCGACCTGGGCCTTCTGCCAGGGCGTGAGCTTGGCGTAAGTCTGGCGGATTTGCTTATCCATCTTCCCTTGCAGCCGGGCAACATCTTCGAGGACATTGACGCCGTTCCGGCCCGAAAGATGCCGGAGTTCCTCGATCTTGCCTTCGATCTCGGCAATCGGCTTTTCAAAGTCGAGATAATGCATGCTTGCCTCCATAGCACGGAGAAGCCCTTGAAGCGATGGGGAAAAGCGGTGCACACTCAAGAAATTCCCGCGCGCGGGCCACGGATGTCGAACGGCCTTTGGCGCTCGCGAAGAGGGCCCGATCCATGAGCAAAGACGACGCACTCGCCCTCGCACACGCCTACATCCTCGACGGCCGGGGCGGCGCCAAAGCGGTCGGCTGGCCCGAGATCGCGGCCTGGGAACCCGAGCAGGGCGTTCTCTGGGTTCACCTCGATATCGAAAATCCCGAAAGCCGCGCCTGGATCGAGCGCGAGGCGGGCTTGGGCGAAATGATCGCCGAGGCCGTGACCGAGTCGGAAACTCGGCCGCGCAGCGTGGCGATGAAGGACGGGCTGCTCGTCATCTTGCGCGGCATCACCCATGTCCCGGGACCAGAGCCCAACCAGCTGGTTTCGCTCCGCATGTGGCTGAACGAAGCGCGCGTCGTCTCCGGCCGGCGCTGGCGGCTCACCTCGGTGGATACGGTCCGTCGCGCGCTCGAGCGCAACGACGGTCCCCACACCAGCGCCGAGATTCTGGTCGCGCTCGCCGAACATCTCACCGACAGCATCGCGCCGGCGATCGACGAACTCGAGGACATGCTCGACGTGGTCGAAGCGTATCTGCCCGAGGCGAAGGACACGGAACTCGCCAACGATCTCGCCGACGCGCGGCGCCAGGCGATCCAGATGCGCCGGCACATGGGTCCGCAGCGCGACGCCATCGCGCACCTCTTGATCGAACGCGCGCCATGGCTCGGCGAGTCGGAGCGGACGCAGTTGCGCGAGGTGCGCGATCAGGCCTCTCGCCATCTCGAAGACCTGGACGCCACCCGCGAGCGCGCCCAGATCGCCCAGGACCTGCTCGCGAGCCAGAGCCGCCAGCAGCTTCAACGCACCATGTACATTCTTGCCGTGGTGACGGCCATGTTCATGCCGCTCACTTTCATCACCGGGCTTCTCGGCATGAACGTCGGCGGCATCCCGGGGGGAGACAGCGCGTACGGCTTCATCGGCGTGCTCGTGGCGATGGCGCTCGTCTTTGGTGTTTTATTATGGGTCTTCCGGCGGATGAACCTGATCCGCTGATCCGCTGATCCGCTGATCCGCTGATCCGCTGACCCGGCTGGCCTTATTATCTCTTGCTGGCCCGCGCCACCTGTTCGGCCTTCCGCACCATGACCTCGGCCTGGCGGATGGAGGCGATGTCGATCAACCGGCCGTCGAGGGTCACCGCGCCCTTGCCTTCCTTTTGCGCCTGGGCCATCGCTTCGATGACGCGGCGGGCCTTGGTCACCTCCGCCTCGCTCGGGCAGAAAAGCGTGTTGGCGAGTTCGACCTGGGTCGGATGGATCGCCCATTTGCCCTCGCAGCCGAGCACGGCGGCGCGCTTGGCCTGAGCGGCGTAGCCGTCCTGATCCTGGATGTCGCCGAAGGGGCCGTCGATGGGGCGAAGGCCGTTCGCGCGCGCCGCGACCACCAGCCTGGCGATCGGGTAATGCCACATGTCGCCCCAATGAATATCGCGCTTCGTGTTGGCGTCGGGATCGGTCAAAACGGCGTAATCGGGGTTGGGACCGCCGATGTTGACGGTGCGGGCGCGAGTCGAGGCGGCGTAATCGGCGACGCCGAAATGGAGCGACTCGATCCTTTTGCTCGCCGCTGCGATTTGGTTGATGTTCTGCATTCCGAGCGCGGTCTCGATGATGAGCTCGAAGCCGATCCGCTTCTTCACCTTGGTCGCGGTCTCGACCTGGGTCACCAGCATGTCCAGCGCATAAACGTCGGCGGCGGTGCCGACCTTCGGAATCATGATTAGGTCGAGCTTGCCCGGCGCCTGTTCGAGCACATCCACCACGTCGCGATACATGTAATGGGTGTCGAGTCCGTTGACGCGAACCGACATGGTCTTGCCGGCCCATTTCAAGTCATTGAGGGCCTGGATGATGTTCTTGCGCGCCTGCTCCTTGTCGTCGGGGGCGACCGCGTCCTCGAGGTCGAGAAAGATCACGTCGGCGGCGCTCGTTGGCGCTTTTTCGAGAAAGCGCAAATTCGATCCCGGCACCGCCAGTTCGCTGCGGTTAAGCCGCGCCGGACACTGTTCGACAAGCGTGAAGCTCATGAGCCATCTCCTGGGACCTGGGACGCGGAAGTTGCCCGAGACCGCCCAGCAATGCAAGACTGGAGAAGCCTTAGCCCAGGGAGAACTCCATGCCCCGCAAGCCCGTCGTTCTCGTCTGCCGCAAGATTCCCGACGATGTCGAGGCGCGCCTCAAGCGCGACTACGAACCCCGCCTCAACCCTTCCGACCGGGTCTATTCCGGCGACGAGCTGGTGAAACTGGCCGACGGCGCCGAGATCGTTTTCGCCAGCCACTCCGAAATCCTCTCGGCCGAGGTGATCGGCCGCTTGCCTGCCTCGGTGAAGGGGATCGTTAATTTTTCGGTCGGCTACGACCACGTCGACGTGAAGGCGGCCAAGGCCCGCGGCCTGATCGTCACCAACACGCCGGGCGTGCTCAACGACGCCACCGCCGAGATCGCCATGCTGCTCATGCTCGGCGCCGCGAGGCGCGCGGCCGAGGGCGAGCGGATGATGCGCAACGGCGAGTGGAAGGAATGGAGCCTTGCCTTCATGGTCGGGAGCCAGGTCACCGGCAAGACGCTGGGCATCATCGGCATGGGCCGGGTCGGGCGGATTTTCGCTCGTCGCGCCCGCGGCTTCGACATGAAAATCCACTACTTCAACCGCACCCGCTTGGCGCCCGAGCAGGAACTTGGCGCGGTCTATCACGCGCGGGTCGAGGACCTTCTCCCCCACGCCCAGTTTTTGTCCATCCATTGTCCGGCGACGCCGGAAACCCGCGGGTTGATGAATGGCGCGCGCCTGGCCCTGCTGCCCAAGGGCGCGATTGTCGTCAACACCGCGCGGGGCGCCATCGTCGACGACGAAGCCCTGATCGCCGCCTTGAAATCGGGCCACGTCGCCGCCGCCGGGCTCGATGTCTTCAACAACGAGCCCCGGTTTAACCCCGGCTACAGCGCGCTTTGGAATACTTTCCTTCTGCCACACATCGGCAGCGCCACCCGGGAAACCCGCAACGCCATGGGGTTCAAGGCCCTCGACAACATGGACGCGATCGTCGCCGGCCGCGCGCCGCCAGACCGGGTCGCGTGAACCAGGGACTTTATCAGGAGCCCCTGATATTGGGCCTCCGTCGCGCTTTCGCGTTGTATCCAAAAGCCCTTGCGACGGCGCGGTAAATAGTCAAAAGTACGCCCCAACGGTCGCCATTTCGAGGGTTTCTCGGATGACGCGATCGCTTCGCGGGCGTTCAAAAAAGCCCGGGGTGCGCTTGCCGCGCCGAAGGGTTCCATCCCTGCCCATTCCGGGCAGACAACAATATCTGGGAGGATACGACATGACTAAAATCGACAAAAATCTTTCCCGCCGCAAGTTCATGCGCGCGGGCGCGGTCGCCGCGGGCGCGACCGCCGCGACGCTGGCGATGCCCAACGTCAGCCGCGCGCAGACCGCGGTCCTGAAAGTGCAGGGCTCGTGGGGCGCCAAGGACGTGTTCAACGAAATGGCCGAGGACTACGTCAAGCGCGTCAACGACATGGCCGGCGGCCGGCTCAAGATCGACTACCTGGTCGGCGGCTCGGTCGTGCACCCGTTCCAGGTGTTCGACGGCGTACACGGCGGCCAGATCGACGGCGCCCATACCGTGACCGTGTACTGGTACGGCAAGCACAAGGCGGCGTCCCTGTTCGGCACCGGCCCGGTGTTCGGCTTCAACGCCAACGAAGGCCTGGGCTGGATTCACAACGGCGGCGGCCGCGAGCTGTTCCACGAGCTTCAGAAAAATATCATGAAGGTCAACATCGTCAGCTTCTTCGCCATGCCGATGCCGACCCAGCCGCTCGGCTGGTTCAAGAAGCCGGTCAAGAGCATGGCCGACCTGAAGGGCCTGAAGTACCGCACCGTCGGATTGGCGGCGGATCTGATGCAGGCCATGGGCATGGCGGTCGCGCAGCTCCCGGGCGGCGAGATCGTGCCGGCCATGGAAAAAGGCGTGATCGACGCGTTCGAGTTCAACAACCCGACCTCGGACCGCCGCTTCGGCGCCCAAGACGTGGCCAAGAACTACATGATGGGCAGCCACCATCAGGCCACCGAGTACTTCGAGATCATGTTCAACGGGACCAAGTTCAACGCGCTGCCCAAGGAACACCAGGCGATCCTGCAATACGCCGCCGAGGCCGTTTCTTCCGCCAACGAGTGGAAGGGAATGGACTACTACTCGAAGGACCTCCAGGAACTGATGACCAAGGACAAGGTCGCCGTGCTGCGCACGCCGAAGGATGTGTTCGACGCCCAGATCAAGGCCTGGGACGGGCTGATCGACATGCTCAGCAAGGATCCCTTCATGAAGAAGGTCATGGACTCGCAGAAAGCTTGGGTGAAGCGGGTGGTCTATTACGGGATGTTCAACGCCACCGACTACCGCGGCGCCTACGAGCATCACTTCGGGAAGCTCGCGCTTTAATTTGCTCGCGTCCGCATCGTAACTGTCGTTTTCTCGGGAAGGGCGGCGCAGGCTTGCGCCGCCCGACCCGCAAGAAGAGGGAAGGCGCGGCAAATGCTGTGGTTCCGCCGGGCATGACAAAATATCTGTTCTTTATCGATTCGCTCTCGACCTGGGTCGGCAAGGCCTTTGCGTGGCTGATCCTGCTGCTCACCTTCGGGGTCAGCTACGAGGTCCTGGTGCGCTACGTCTTCCGGGCGCCGACGACCTGGGCCTTCGACGTCAGCTACATCAGCTACGGCGCCATGTTCCTGATGGCCGGCGCCTACACCCTTTCGCGCAATGGCCACGTGCGCGCCGACATGATCTACCGGAACTGGAAACCGCGCGTACAGGCCTCCGTGGACCTCACGTTGTACATTATCTTCTTTTTGCCGGCGGTGGCGGCTTTCATCTATTCCGGCTGGAACTACGCGGAAATGTCCATCCGGTTCCGCGAGGTCAGCATCTTCAGCCCCGCCGGGGTTCCGGTCTTTCCCTTGAAGGCCCTGATCCCGATCACCGGCGTTTTCCTGTTGCTGCAGGGAATCGCCGAAATCATCCGTTGCATCATGTGCATCCGCGAGGGCCAATGGCCGGAACGCCTGCATGACATCGAGGAAACCGAAAGCATCATTATCCGAGAGAAACAATCGATCGCCCGCCAAGCGGTGTATCGCAGCGAGCGCGAAGCGCACGTGGCCGCGGGCCGGAAGGGACCCAAGTCATGACCGACCCGCAGATCGGCCTCTCGATGCTGTTTATCTTCATTTTCGTGATCATGCTCGGATTTCCCATCGCCTTTTCGCTGATGGCGATGGGCGTCGGCTTCGGATACTACGCCTTTTTCGTGCCGGGACAGGAGATTGTGGTGAACCGCATCTTCACCCTGCTGGTGCAAAAAACCTTCGAGGTCACGTCCAACGACGTGCTGACCGCGGTCCCCCTGTTCCTGTTCATGGGCTATATCGTCGAGCGAGCAAATATTCTCGATCGCCTGTTCCACGCGCTCCAGCTCGCGGCCAAGAATATTCCGGGATCGCTCGCCGTCGCCACCATGGCGACCTGCGCCATGTTCGCGACCGCGACCGGCATCGTCGGCGCGGTCGTCACCTTGATGGGGCTTTTGGCATTCCCGGCGATGCTGCGCGCCGGGTACGACGTCAAGCTCGCCGCCGGCGTGGTTTGCGCGGGAGGCTGTCTTGGAATCTTGATCCCGCCGAGTATTCTTCTAATCGTGTACGCCGCCACCGCCGGCGTCTCGGCGGTCAAGCTCTATGCCGCCGCCTTCTTCCCGGGCTTTTTGCTCGCCACGCTCTATGTCGTTTACATCATTGCCCGGGCGGTCATCAATCCGGCGCTGTGTCCCAAGCTGCCGAAAGAGCAGACCGACGTGCCGTTGAAAATCGTCGCGTGGGAGCTTCTCACCTCGTTTTTTCCGCTCGCTCTCCTGATCGTTTCGGTGCTCGGCGCGATCCTGTTCGGTCTGGCGACGCCGTCGGAAGCGGCCGGAGCCGGAGCGCTCGCCAGCATGTTGCTCGCCGCCGGCTACCGCGCGCTCAGTTACCAGATGCTGAAGGAGTCGGTGTATCTGACCGCGCGGGCGACCGCGATGGTCTGCTATCTGTTCATCGGTTCGTGGACCTTCGCCTCCGTGTTCGCGGTGCTCGGCGGACAGCAGGTGATCGAAACCTTCATTCTTTCGCTCAATATGTCCCCGGTGCAGTTCCTGATCCTCACCCAGATCATCATCTTCCTGCTCGGCTGGCCGCTGGAATGGACCGAAATCATCATCATCTTCGTCCCGATCTTCCTGCCGCTGCTGAAGGTTTTCGAAATCGACCCGATCTTCTTCGGCATCCTGGTGGCCCTCAACACCCAAACCGCCTTCAATACCCCGCCGGTGGCGATGGCCGCGTTCTATCTCAAAGGCGTGGCCCCGCCGTGGGTGAAGCTCACCGACATCTTCTCGGGCGCGCTGCCGTTCGTGTACATGGTTTTCCTGACCATGATCCTGGTCTACATCTTCCCTGGGCTCGCGCTCTGGCTGCCGGATTACCTCTACACGCCGAAGTAAAGGCCGAAGATCGGAAATGAATCCGAACGAGCTTTCCCTGGCGCAAGCCGCGCTCGAGATCCGCGAGGGCCGCCTGAAGTCCGCCGAATTGGTGCGCTCGTGCCTCGATCGCATCAAGGCGGCCGACGGCGCGATCCAGGCCTGGGCGTTCCTCGACCCCGAGCATGCGCTGCGCCAGGCCGAGGACCTCGACCTCCGCCGCGCCGAAGGCAAACCGACCGGCCGGCTGCACGGCGTACCCATCGCCATCAAGGATCTGTTCGACACCGCCGATTACCCGACCGAGTACGGCTCGCCGATCTACGCCGGCCGCACGCCCCGGCGCGACGCCACCTGCGTGGCCCGTCTTCGCGCCGCCGGCGCGGTGATCCTGGGCAAGACCGTGACCACCGAGTTTGCCTATTTTCATCCCGGCCCGACCCGCAACCCGCACGACCCCAAGCGCACGCCGGGCGGCTCCTCGAGCGGCTCGGCGGCGGCCGTCGCCGCGTTCATGGTGCCGGGTGCCATCGGCTCGCAGACCAATGGCTCGGTGATCCGGCCGGCGTCGTTTTGCGGCACGGTCGGCTTCAAGCCGACGCATGGGTTGATTCCGCGCACCGGCGTGTTTCCTCTGTCGCGCACCCTCGACCACGTCGGTTGCTTCGCGCGCACGGTCGAGGACGTGGCCCTGGTGGCCGAGGTCATGGCCGGTTACGACGCCGACGATCCCGACACCCGCGCCACCGCCACCCCGCCGTTCGCCGCCGTTGCCGCCGAGGCACCACCCCTGCCGCCCCGGTTCGCGTTCGTGAAAACGCCATCCTGGCGCCAAGCCGAACCGACGACCCAGGCTGCCTTTGCCGAACTGGTGGAAGCACTCGGCGAAAACGCGGCCGAGGTCGAATTGCCGACGATCGCCCAGGAAATCGTCGCCATGCACCAGATCGTCATGGACGTCGAGATGGCGCGCAACCTGCACCGGGAATACGAAAAAACCCGCGCCAAGCTGAGCGGCAAACTCCGCCAGTTGATCGAGCGCGGGCAGAAACACCTCGCCGTCGATTATCGCCGGGCGGTCGACCTGATCGAGCCGATCAACGCGACGATCGACGCGGTGTTCGACGAATACGACGCCATCCTGACCCCCGCGGCCCCCGGCGAGGCGCCCGTGGGACTCGACTCGACCGGCAATCCGGTTTTCTGTACCCTGTGGACTTATCTGGGTACGCCCGCCGTCACGCTTCCGCTTCTCACCGGACCGGCCGGGTTGCCGATAGGCGTCCAGATCGTCGGCCGGCGGGGCAACGACGCCCGGCTGCTCAGGACCGCGCGCTGGCTCGCGGCAATGTTGGCCGGAAAACGGCGCGGCGCGAAGACAACGAAGGCAAAGAAAGGCAAGACGCCATGACGCTTATTGTCACCGGTATTTTCGGCGCGCTCCTTGTGACGACTTTCCTCAGTTTCATGGCGATTTGGCTCAAGGCGCCGCCGCTGATTGTCATTATCCTTATCGTCTTGGGTTTGGTGTTCTACGACCTCTACCGGGATATCCGCGAAAGCCGCGACGATAAAACTAAGAGCGGCTAAAGCTTTTGCGCGCGAGCGGGTGGCTGGCCGCGACCAGCGCCTTGAGGCGGTCTTCCAGCACGTGGGTGTAGATTTGGGTCGTGGCGATGTCCGCGTGCCCGAGCATCTGCTGGAGTGCGCGCAAGTCGGCCCCATGCGCGAGCATGTGACTGGCGAAGGAATGCCTGAGCACGTGCGGCGAGACGCGCCGGGGCGGCACGCCCGCGGCCGCCGCGAGCTCCTTGAGAAGCTGTTGAAACCGCGCCCGGGTGAGATGGCCCTGCGCGCCCCGCGACGGAAACAACCACGGGCTGTCGCGCCCGCCCGTTAAGCCCTTGGTTTTGGTTTTGGTTTTAGCCTTGGCCACGCGGCCGGGGATGAATTGCTCCCGCACCGCGCGCCAAGCAACGAGCGCATCTTCGGCCGGCTCGCTCAACGGAACCATGCGCTCACGGCCCCCCTTGCCGCGCACGATCAGCATCCGGCCTTCGCTGGGCAGCGCCGAGAGCGGGAGAGCGACCAACTCGGTGACGCGCAGTCCGGTGGCGTAAATCACCTCAAGCAGCGCGACCAGCCGGGCGCCTTCCGCCCCTTTCCAGGCGCGAGCGGCGTCGAGAAGCTTCTCGACCTCGGCTTCGCTCAGATACTTGGGCAACGGCCGGGTCGTGCGCGGGCCATCGAGGGTCGAGGTCGGGTTGTCGCCGCGAGTACCTTCGCCGTGAAGAAAGCGGAAGAACCGCCGCAGCGCGGAAAGCCGCCGCGCGCTCGTGCTCGCGCTCATGCCGGCCTGGGCGAGACGGGCGAGATAGTCGCGCAAAGTCCGGCTGTCGGCGTCTTCGGGCCGAATGTTGCGCTTGGCGGCAAAAGCGGCGAAGTCGGCCAGGTCGCGGCGGTAGGATTCGATCGTGTTGGCGGCGGCGCCGTGTTCGGCCGCGAGCATCTCCAGAAACGCCTCGACATGCCGTGCGCCCCGATCGGACCGCGACCCTTCGCCGGGTCGGGCGCGGCCGCGCCGGGTCATAGGCCGAGCGCCACCGCCGCCTCGATCGCGATCGCGCGGGCCTCGGTCTTGAAGCCGCCGGCCTCCAGCGCCTTGAGCACGCGGGTGAGCGTGAAGGCGTCGGCCTGCGCCGGGCCGCCCTCGCCGAGCGCGAGCAGGGCGAACAGCACCGTTTCGCCGGGCCGGCGGTTGCGCGCCGCTGATTCGAGCCTGGCCCACAGCGCCGCGCTCGCGACCGGAACCGGGGTACGCTCGGCCCCCTGCAACAACAGGTCCCAGGCTTCGGGGGGCACCGGCTCGACCATCAGGTCGTAGAGGCTGAAGAAAATTTCCGCGAACGCGCGGGCGTTTTCGCGGCCCTTGACCGTTTCCCACCACTTGACGAGATCGGCGGCCTGAAAGCCCTGCCCTTCGACCGAGACCGCGAGCTTGGCGAGCGGAATGAGCGACGCCAACACCCCGGCTGCGTCCTTGTCGACGTGGGCCGCGCCGCGCAACACGGCGAACCAGCCGCGCGCCACTTCCGCGTCGCCGGCGAACAAAGCGGCCCGCGCGGCTTCGGGCGCGAGCCAGAGCAAGTCCGTCGTCGCCGGAATTCGCTTGAGCACTGGCAGGAAAACTCGCACCGCGGGGGCATAGCGCCCGCCGCGCCGCGCCAGCGCCAGCGCTTTCGCCACCGGCTCGGCCTGCGCCGCCGGCACGGATTGGATCATGGCGGTGCGATAGAGCAGCGCCCGGCTCAAGGGTCCACTCTCGGCTTCGGCCTTGCTGAGCGGGTTGGCAAGGTCCTGATCGGTGAAGGACACGCCCATGTAGAGTTGGCGCAGCGCCTCGGTCGGCAGCGCCCCGGCGGTCTCTGCCCGTTCGGCTGCGTCCAAGCGCACATCAATGGGCGCGTTCGGGCTGATGGAGATGGTCCGGAGCATGCCCGGAGTCGAGGCGCCGAGTATGTCCTTGGGCAATTGCACGTTGGCGGCCCGCGCCATCGCGATGTGGAGCGGTGTCGGATTGCGCAACGAGGCGAGCGGCGAGGGCGAAGCACCGGCAAAACGGTCCATGATCTGGGTGAACACAGGATCCTCTTCGCCCATTTCGCGCAAAAGGGCGGAGGCGAGCTGCGCCTTGCCCACTTCGCCGGCGAGCGCCTGGCAGAACGAGTACGCCTTGAGCCAATAGGAGTCGCGGCCCTCGCGCACCTGGCTCGCAGCGGTCGAACAGGCCCGCGCGTTGTCGTTGCCGAGAAACCGCACGTCGGTTTCGAGGCGCAGCAAGGCGGGATTGTTGGCGCGGCCGGGGATGGCCTCGATCAACGCCGTCACCCCCGCCTGGTCGCCCATGGCGGCGAGAAGCCGCACCCGCTCGATGATCAAACTCACGCCCTGGGACGGGCCCTCGGGCGTCGCCGCCGGGGTGAGCAGGAGCCGGCGCGTCAGCCCGCGCATGGCCGGCGAGACGACGTTGGCGGGAAGCTTCGGCAGAAACGATTCGACCAGCGGGCGCGGCGTGCCCTGCCACATCCGCGCGCCCAGGCTGCCCTCGGCATCGGTGAGCGTGCCGACGCCGTCGAAATCGAGAGTCTTGAGCGCGTCCACCCGCACTTCGGGCTCGATCGGCGCAGCTGGCGGCGCAGGCCGCCCAGATGAAAGACCGGGCGCGGATGACGCCGCCGGGTCATTAGGTCGGGGCGCCTGCGCGCCCGGCGGAATCGTGCGTTCGGCGCCGGGTTCCGGGCTTGAGACCGGCGGCGGCGGCGCGGGCGCCGCGCGCTCGGGCGCCGGAGGAAGCAATCGCACCGGGCCTCCCTGCGCCCATGCCTCCGGACCTGACGCCAGCGCCAAGATAGCGGCGGCGACAAGGCCAAGCAGACGAATAGAGGGGTTAACGCGGGAAGCGGTCATCGGGAATGACTTTCTCCACCTTGGCCGTCGGCGCGGGTATTTCCCAAGTCGCCAGGAAAACGCCGCCCCCTGCCAGCGCGACGAGCAAGAGCAAGAAGACGACGATCGAGATGCTTTTCATGAATATCCCTCGCGCGCGGCCGCAGGACCCCGCAGTTTCGGGGGGGGTCGCCTTTGTTGTCCGCCCGCCGATATGATAGTCTGAAAACGCGGCGAATTTCAGGCAGTTTACCGACCGCGCGCCTGCCTTTCAACGCCTCGCCGCCGGGGCGGGCGCGCCTCAACCATGAAGTTCCGATCCGCCTTATGACCACGATGATCCGAAATGCCCCTACCGGCGGCGGGGCCCCTTTGCCCCCGGGCAAGTCCGTTGTGCTGGTCGGGCTCATGGGTGCGGGCAAGTCCAGCGTCGGCCGCCGGCTCGCCAAGATCCTCGAGGTCCCGTTCGTGGACGCGGACGAGGAGGTCGAGCGCGCCGCCGGCTGCTCGATCGAAGATATCTTTCGCCTGTATGGCGAGGACGCCTTCCGCGACGGCGAGGAACGGGTCATCGCCCGCTTGCTCGAATCGGGCTCCCAGGTGCTCGCCACCGGCGGCGGCGCGTTCATGAACCCGCGGACCCGCGAGCGCATCCGCCAATCCGGCGTTTCGGTCTGGTTGCGCGCCGACCTCGATCTCCTGGTCCGGCGCACGTCGCGCCGGGGCGGCCGTCCGCTGCTGGCGCACGGCGATCCGCGCGCGACGCTTGAGCGCTTGATGACCGAGCGATATCCCGTATACGCCGAAGCCGACGTGACCGTCGATACCACCGACGAAAACATCGAGCGGATGGTGGACCGGATTCTCGTCAGTCTGCGGGAGCGCGCCGACGCGGTGGCCGCGTCGTGAGCGCCCCTTCTCGGCTGGCCGCCGAAACCGCCGGCGAGGAACGACTGGTTGTCGGGCTGGGCGCGCGCGCCTACGACATCGTCATCGGCGAAGGACTCATCGCCGACGCGGGACGGCACGTCCGCCACCTCCTCCAGCTTCCCAAGGTCGCGATCGTCACCGATGCCAACGTCGCGGCGCGGTACCTCGATCAGGTGCGCGCCGCCCTCGACCGAGCCGGCATCGCGAGCGAGGCCATCACGCTCCCGCCCGGCGAGGCGACCAAGGACTTCGCCCATTTCGAGGATCTCGCCGAGCGCATCCTCGCACTCGGCATCGAGCGCTCCAGCACGCTGATCGCGCTCGGCGGCGGCGTGATCGGGGATATGACCGGATTCGCGGCGGCGACGTTGTTGCGCGGCATCGCTTTCATCCAGGTGCCGACCACCCTGCTCGCCCAGGTCGATAGCGCGGTCGGCGGCAAGACCGGCATCAACACCCGCCACGGCAAGAATCTGGTCGGCGCGTTCCACCAGCCGCGCCTGGTGCTGGCGGACGTGGCCGCGCTCGATACCCTGCCCCGGCGCGAGCTGCTCGCCGGCTACGCCGAGGTCGTCAAGTACGGCCTCATCAACGATCCCGGCGGTTTCGCTTGGCTGGAAACCAACGGCGCGGCCGCGATCGCCGGCGACCGCGCGCTCCGTCGCCACGCGGTCAAAACCAGTTGCGCCGCCAAGGCCGCCATCGTCGCCGCCGATGAAAGGGAAGCGGGCGACCGCGCGTTGCTCAACCTCGGCCACACCTTCGGCCACGCGATCGAGGCGGAAACCGGCTTCGGCGCGGCGCTGTTGCACGGCGAGGCCGTCGCCGTCGGCATCGCCCTCGCCTTCGACTTCTCCGCCCGCCTCGGCCTTTGTTCGCCCGAAGACGCGGCCCGGGTGCGCCGCCATTTCGCCGCCATCGGGTTGCCGGCGGAACTTGCCCATCTCCACAAGCTCGGGCGCAAGCCCGGGTGGACCGCGGCAAAGCTGATGACCCACATGAGCCACGACAAGAAGGTCGCGGGCGGCAAACTCACGTTCATCCTCGCCCGCGGCATCGGCCAAGCGTTCATTTGCCGCGATGTCGCCGCCGCCGAGCTCGGCCGGTTCCTCGAGGAACGCCTCGACGCGCCCCGATAGGGGCGCAATATTTAATGCGCGCGGGGTTAAGCCCGTGCGTGAGTTCTGCCGGCCGCGGTCTTGCGCGCGCGGAGCGCACGACATCACGCGTTCAATTCCCTGCCTATTGAGGTAATCCATGATCCTAACCACCATTCTCGTCCTTCTGATCGTTTCGGCATTCTTCTCCGCGTCGGAAACCGCGCTGACCGTCGCCTCGCGACCGCTCATGCACCAGCTCGCGGCCACCGGCGACCGTGGCGCGGCCCTGGTCAACGATCTGCGCCAGCACCGCGAGCGGCTGCTCGGCGCGATCCTGCTCGGCAACAACATCGTCAACATCCTCGCTTCGTCGCTCGCGACCGGCGCGCTGGTCGCGTTGTTCGGCGAGGTCGGCGTCGCCTACGCCAGCGTCGTCATGATCGTCCTGGTCGTCGTCTTCACCGAAATTCTTCCCAAGACCTACGCGTTCCGCAACGCCGACAGCGCCGCTCGCGTGCTCGCGCCGCTGGTGGTGCCGGTGGTCTACGTGCTCGCGCCCGTCATCTATGCCATCAACGCGGCGATCCGCCACGCGCTTGCCGTCATCGGCGTGGATTTCAAGGCCGAGGACGGCTTTTCCGCTTCGGTCGAGGAACTGCGCGGGGCGATCGAGCTGCACGAAGGCGAAGACCTCAAGACCGTCCAGCACGAGCGCGCCATGCTCCACGGCGTACTCGATCTTTCCGAACTTCATCTCGGAGAAGCGACGGTGCATCGGAGCCACGTCGTCGCTTTCGATGCCGACGAACCCGCCGAGGCGATCTTCGCCCAGGTCCTGGCGAGCCCGCACTCCCGCTTTCCCCTCTGGCGCGGGAACCCCGACAACATCATCGGCGTTCTGAATACCAAGGACGTGTTCCGGGCGGTCAGCGCCCAGGACGGAAAGGCCACCGGCCTGGACTTCGCGCAACTCGCGGGCAAGCCGTGGTTCGTGCCCGAAACGACGCCGTTGCTCGATCAGTTGCGCGCTTTCCGCGAGCGGCGCGAACAGTTCGCCGTGGTCGTGGACGAATACGGAAGCCTGATGGGCATCGTCACCCTTGCCGACATTCTCGCCGAGATCGTCGGCGACATGCCCGACGCGCGCGACTCGGCCGCGCAAAGCGAGCCCCTGCCCGGGGTGCGCCCGCAGCCCGACGGGGGTTACCTGGTCCAAGGCTCCGTGACCATTCGCGACCTCAATCGCGAATTGGACTGGGACCTCCCCGGCGAGACGGCCACCACGCTCGCCGGCTTGGTGCTGCACGATTCCCGGCGCATCCCCGAGGTCGGGCAGGCGTTCATTTTTCACGGATTCCGCTTTGAAATCCTGCGCCGCCAGCGCCATCAGATCACGCTCATTCGAGTAACTCCGCCCGCCGGCAAGTCCCGCCCGGCGGCGGGACCGCGCACTTGAGCGGTCATCGCCGTCTTTTCCGCGCCGCCGGTTTGGCGTATCATGAACGTCCGACCGATCACGGGAGTACGTCGCCATGCAGCCCAAGATCATTCCCGACGTTGTGCCGCGCCGGAATATTCGCACGGTCAAAGTCGACACCACGATCCTCGACTGCGCCAAGGTGATGGCCGAAATTCATGTCGCCGCCATGATCGTGGTCGACGACGCCGGCAAACTGATCGGCATCTTGACCGAGCGCGACATGGTCCAGCGGGTTCTGGCCAAGGGGCTCGATCCGGCCCAGACAAGCGTGGGCACAATCATGACTCCCAATCCCGACACCCTTTCGCCGGACGACGCCGCCCTGGATGCGCTTGAGTTGATGACTTCCCGCAATTACCGCCACCTGCCGGTCGTGGAGAACGGCCGGTGCGTCGCCATGGTTTCCATCCGCGATCTCTACGCCGCGGCCAAGTCGGGACTCGAGGAAGCCATCCGCGAAACCGAAGCCTTCGTCTTCGGCGACCGTCACGGCGCGTGAGCCGGAGTCCCCATGCCACTGTCCAAACCCGTTCGCCGCCAGCACCTGCATACCCGCGAAATCGTCTGCCGCGGCTATAAACGCGACGACGGGCTGTGGGACATCGAAGCGGCGCTCGCCGACACCAAGACTTACGCCTTCGACAGCGTCGACCGCGGTCATGTCAGCGCGGGCGAGCCGATGCACGGCATGTTCATTCGCCTTACGGTCGACGAAGATCTGACCGTGAAGGAGATCGAGGCGGCGAGCGACGCAACACCCTTCGCCGTGTGCCCGTCGATCGTCGGCGCTTATGCCGCCCTCAAGGGGCTCCGAATCGGGCGCGGCTGGCGCGAGGCGGTGCGCGAAAAGGTCGGGCGCGTCAAGGGCTGCACCCACCTGACCGAGCTCCTCATCGGGCCGATGCTCACGGCGGCGATCCATACCGTGCAAGCCGCGCGCGAGAAACTGGGTGACGCCGGCGCGGATGGGAAAGCCCGGCCGGCGCTGCTCGAAAGCTGCCACGCCTTCGCCACCGACAGTCCCGTGGTCAAGCGGCGCTGGCCGGCGCTCTACACCGGCGATTGACGTTCGCCGTCCTCGGCCGGCGACAGGGTCGTCATGGCCAGCGCGTGGATCTGGGACTCCATGAGTTCCTTGAGCGCCGCATAGACCATGCGTTGGCGCTCGATCCGGGATTTTCCCGCGAACGAATCGGCGACCACGGTCAGGCGGAAGTGGCTCTCGCCTTCGGGACGTGCGCCGGCGTGGCCGGCATGGCGATGCGATTCGTCCTCGATCTCGAGGCGCTGCGGCCGCAGGGCTTCCTTCAGATTGCGCTCGATGGCGTCCCTGACTCG
Organism: Rhodospirillales bacterium; assembly: GCA_009693905.1. Classification (GTDB taxonomy): domain Bacteria; phylum Pseudomonadota; class Alphaproteobacteria; order Rhodospirillales; family 2-12-FULL-67-15; genus 2-12-FULL-67-15. Next base: position 18,956 of record SHWG01000026.1, read on the forward strand.
CATCGGATTCACCATGTTTTGGGTGCGATTCCCGCCTTAAGTGCGGCGGCGGGGCGACGCTGTCAAGCTTCCAGCGGCGCTTGCCTCGCTCGCGCCCGAAGTCCATATTTATCCGATGCAGGAACAGAAGCAAACCCGGACCAAATCCCGCGCCAAGGCTTCCGCGCTCAACCCCTTGGGCGCGCGGGGCGATCTGCGTTCTTGCTCCTGGCCGGGTTGCGCCATCGAGGGCACGTTCCGGGCGCCCAAATCGCGCCATAGTCTCAACTTCTACCATTGGTTCTGCCTCGACCATGTCAAGGCCTACAACACCTCTTGGAATTACTACGCCGGCATGACGGAAGCGGAAGTGGAGGCCGACCTGCGCCACGACACGGTCTGGCAACGGCCGTCCTGGCGCTGGGGCACGGGCGGGGTCCCGAACGAAGACATGTTGTGCGCGGCCGTCAACATGCACGCCTTCGGCCCCGACGGCGCCGACGCCAATCCTTCGCCGCCGTACCGCCGCCGCGCCGGCGCCGAAACCGATGCGGACAAGGCGATGGACGTTCTCGGCCTCAAGCCCCCGCTGACGCGGAGCGTCGTCAAAACCCGCTACAAGGAACTCGCCAAGCGCCATCACCCCGACGTCGCCAACGGCGACCAGGAATCGGCCGACAAGATCCGCGAAATCAACCACGCCTACAAAGTCCTCATGGACGGTCTCGCCGCCTGAGCCCCGGCGTCTCCGCTCCTCGATTCTTTTAAACCCGAATCCGGAAATGAAATAATGACCACGCACGCCACCGACACCACGCCGCTGCGCAACCGCCTGCTCCCCGACATCAAGCTCTCGGTGCGCCAAGTGTTCGGCTTCGACACCGACATGGAGGTCCCCGCCTTCTCGACGCGCGAGGAGCACGTGCCCGACCTCGACGAGGCCTACCGGTTCGATCGCGACACGACGATGGCGATCCTGGCGGGCTTCGCCTTCAATCGCCGAGTCATGATTCAGGGCTACCACGGCACCGGCAAGTCCACCCATATCGAGCAGGTGGCGGCCCGACTCAACTGGCCGTGCGTGCGCGTCAACCTCGACAGCCACATCAGCCGCATCGACCTGATCGGCAAGGACGCCATCGTGATCCGCGATGGCCGGCAAGTGACCGAATTCCGCGAGGGGATTCTCCCCTGGGCGCTCTGCAATCCGACCGCGCTGGTGTTCGACGAATACGACGCCGGCCGCCCCGACGTGATGTTCGTGATCCAGCGCGTGCTCGAAGTCGACGGCAAATTGACCCTGCTCGATCGAAACAAGGTCATCCGCCCGCATCCCTATTTCCGGATGTTCTGCACCACCAACACCATCGGGCTCGGCGACACCACCGGCCTCTATCACGGCACCCAGCAGATCAACCAGGGCCAGATGGACCGCTGGAACATCGTCGCCACGCTCAACTACCTGGCGCCCGAAGCGGAAGTGGCGATCGTGCTCGCCAAGGCCCCCTCCTACGGCAAGACCAAGGAAAGCCGCGACGAAGTCGCGCGCATGGTTCAGCTCGCGGATCTTACCCGCGCCGGGTTCATGGGCGGCGACATCTCGACCGTGATGTCCCCGCGCACGGTCATCACCTGGGCCGAAAACGCGATCATCTTCAAGGACCGGGCCTACGCCTTCCGGGTCACGTTCCTCAACAAGTGCGACGAACTCGAGCGCCCCGTGGTGGCCGAGTATTACCAGCGCTGCTTCGGCGAGGAACTGCCCGAATCCGCCGCTAAGCGCGTGACCGTTCCGTAGCGGGCGATGGCGACCGGCGAAGACCTCGGCGAACTGGCCAAGCGGGTGACGGCGGCCGCCTTCAAGGCGGTGGCCGATCGCAAGGACTTGACCGTGGCCTACGTCCAGGGCGCGGCCGGAGTCAGCGAGGGCGTCGCGCGCCTGCCGGCGCCGCAAGGCCGCATGGACGAAGCCGCGCTCGAGCGGTTGCGCGGCGTTGCCGATGCGCTCGCGGTCCGGGTCCGTTACCACGACTCGAAGCTGCACCGCCGCCGCCAGCCCCACAACCGGGACGCCCGCGACGTCTTCGACGCCATCGAACAGACGCGCTGCGAAGTCGTGGGCGGGCGCGAATTTTCCGGCGTACACCGAAATCTGGCCCACTTCTTCGAGGAACGCTGCCGCGCGCGCGGCTATGCCGGCGTGACCGAGCGCCACGAAGCGATGCTCGCCGACGCCGTCGCCTTGATCGCGCGCGAGCGGATGAGCGGCCAACCGCTGCCCGAGGCGGCGCGCGCGATGGCCGAGGAATGGCGCGGCTGGCTCGAATCCCGCGCCGGCGTCGAACTCGGCCGGCTCAACCGCGCCGCCGGCGATCAAGCCGCGTTCGCCGCCGCCGCCCTCGATCTTCTCCGAGCGCTTAAGCTGATCACCGACCAGGAGGCCGGAGCGGCCGAAAACGAGACCGAGGAAAACGAGGACCAGGCCGAAACCAGCGACGGCGAAAGCGAACCCGATTCGACCCGCGAGCGGCGCGAAGCCGAAGGCTCGATGGCGAGCGATTCGGGCGACAGCGACAGCGACAGCGAATCCGCCTCCGCCGCGAGCGGAGCCGACGACGACGCGCTTCCCGGCCAGGGCGACGACGAGCCGGCGGGCCCCTCGTCGCGCGAGCCGCGCTGGCCCGCGAACGCGCCGATCTCGTCCGCCTACAAAGCCTTCACCGCCGCCCACGACGAAGTGATCGAAGCGGCCGCGCTCTGCGACCCGGGCGAACTCGCCCGTCTTCGCCATCAGCTCGATCAGCAGCTCTCGCATCTCCAGGGCGTCGTCGCCAAGCTCGCCAACCGCCTCCAGCGCCGCCTGATGGCCAAGCAGACCCGGAGCTGGGAGTTCGATCTCGAGGAAGGGATACTCGACGCCGGCCGCCTGTCGCGGGTGGTGACGGACCCGGTTCATCCCTTGAGCTTCAAACGCGAGAGCGACACCGAATTCCGCGACACGGTGGTTGCGCTGCTGATCGACAACTCGGGCTCGATGCGCGGCCGGCCGATCACCATCGCCGCGATCAGCGCCGACATCCTCGCGCGCACGCTCGAGCGCTGCGGCGTCAAGGTCGAAATCCTCGGCTTCACCACGCGGGCCTGGAAAGGCGGCCAGTCGCGCGAAAGCTGGGTCGCCCGCGGCAAGCCCAAGAACCCGGGCCGCCTCAACGACCTGCGCCATATCGTTTACAAGTCCGCCGACGCGCCCTGGCGCCGGGCGCGTCCCAACCTCGGCCTGATGCTGCGCGAAGGGCTGCTCAAGGAGAACATCGACGGCGAGGCGTTGCTGTGGGCGCACGCGCGCCTGCTCGCCCGATCGGAGCAGCGGCGCATCCTGATGGTCATCTCCGACGGCGCCCCGGTCGACGACGCCACCCTTTCGGCCAACCCCGGCAACTACCTGGAGCGGCACCTGCGCGAAGTCATCGGCTGGATCGAGAACCGCTCGCCGGTCGAACTCGTCGCCATCGGCATCGGCCACGACGTCACCCGCTACTACCG
>SHWG01000027.1 GCA_009693905.1 Rhodospirillales bacterium
CCCCCCCAGTCTCCGGCCGCCATTACACGCCCCGCGCCGCCGGCGCGCCTTGACGGCGATCAATCCGGCGCGACAAAAACGCCGCCCAAGGGGCGCCTGGGCGGCGTTCTAAGGGAACGATCGGACGCGCTTATTCGGCCGCTTGGGGAGCGGCGACAATCGGGGTGCGCGCGGTGCGCCGCAGGTTCTTTTTCAGGTACCGCTCGTCGTAACCGTTAAAGACGTGCCCGAGCAGCCCGCGGTCCAAATCCGAGGTTCCGAACATCCAGTCGGCGATGGGAAAGGTCAGATTCATGTTCCGCTCCATCATGATGTTCTGGGCATGGTGGGCGCGGTGATGCCGCCGGATGGTATTGATCAGCGGGCAGTTGCGGACGAAGGCGTTGTCCTCGACGTGGCAGCAGAAGTGAAAGCATTCGTAGACCAGATACATCCCGGTGGTCGTGCACATCAGGAGCCAGCCGACGTTGGGGGTGATCAGCCACCCGAGCACGAGCCCGCCCGGCGCGGACATCAGGATGAAGATCACCAGCGCGTAGGGCGGGAAGAACGTCACCCGCCAATCCCGCGCGCCTTCGAACGTCATCACCTGGTCGGTGAAGAACTGATGGTGCATCAAGGTATGGCGCTGATAGATGGCGCGGAACCCCTTGCTGGTCTGCGGCCGATGCATGATGTGGGTGTGCAGGAACCATTCGAAAATGTTGCAGATCAGGCCGATCGCCGGGATCGTCAGCCATTCCCACCATTGCACGTTCCGGATATGGGGAACGTAATAGGCGAACGCCGCAAACCCGATGGTGTAGATCACCAAGACGTGGATGTGGCCGTTATACCAGGTGGCGATTCGCGTCCGATAAAGATCGCGATATTGCCGTTGCCGTTCCGACATCGTCGAATCGAGTTTCATGGCGTTTCCTCTCCCGCGATCCGCGCGCCCTATTCGGCGGCGGCGCTTTTTTTTCCGTCGAGCTGATAGGCGAAGATGGATTGATAGCCGCCCGCCCAATCGGGCGGAATCAAGCACGCTTCCGGGTCCATGTGCGACCAGCGCGCGCGCCGGCCGCGCACGATCTTCTGGTCGTATTTCGAATACAGCGGGTTCTCGGTGTAGGGCATCGCGTCGGCCGACGAATAGACATTGAGCAGCAGCGGCCGCTCCAACTCCGACAGGTTCGCCGCCGAGCCGTGCAGGGTCCGGCAATTGTGGATCGTGATCGATCCGGACGGGCCGCCGAGAAACACCGCTTTGGCGAGGTCGATCTTCGCCAAGTCCTCGTCCGAAAGACAGCCGGTCCAGTTGCCGTCCTTGTCGTATTGGTCGTAGATACTCCACTTGTGGCTGCCGGGAAGGATGCCGACCGGACCTTGCTCCAGGCCACAGTCGTAAAGATAGGTCCCGACCGTGAGCGGGCTGAAATTGGTGTGCGGCCAGAACGAAATGTCCTGGTGCCACTTGACCATGGCTCCGCCCTTGGATGATTTGAAGTTGAGCTTGGAGTGATGGAACTTGACGTCGGGGCCGACCAGATCGGCGATCACGTCGGGAACGAGCGACTGGGAGGCATATTCCCAATAAACCGGATGATGATCGTTGGGGCTGGAGAGGCGGCGGAGGCGCGGTTTCTCCGGCGAATGTTCGGCGTCCAGGTCCCAGACCTTGTCGGACTTGGCGATCGCGCGGGTCTGCTCGACCATCTCGTCGGTGGTGCGCCGGAGCCGGACGAGCCAGTCCTCGGGGATGATCCGCTCCAGCAGCAAGTACCCGTCGGCGAAATAGGACTCGCGCTGCTTCTGGCTCAGAATCTTCGGCTTCAGGGCGAGGACTTGTTCGGGGGTCATGGCGACGGGCCTCTCGGGGTCGGCGGAGCAGCTAATATATCACTAAAACATCAGGCCTGAAACCCCCTCGCCGGCAATCGTCAACCTAGCGAAACGACAGGAGTTTTTCCGGCAGCCAGAGCACGGTTTCGGGCCAGATCATGACGATCGCCATGGTCAGCACCTGCAGCCCGATGAACGGAACCACGCCCTTGTACATGTGGTGGATCGTGATCTCGGGCGGACTGATGCCGCGCAAATAGAAGATCGCCGGCGCCATGGGGGGCGTCAGATAGCTGGTCTGGATCATGACCAGGAACAGGACGCAGACCCAGATCGGATCGAATCCGACCGCCTTCAAGAGCGGAATGAAGATCGGGATCAGGATCAGCAGGATCGAAATCCATTCCAGGATGAACCCGGCGATAAACGCCAGGAACAGGAACAGACCCAGCAATCCCCACGGCCCCAGCTGGGCATATGCGACGAACTGCTCGGCCATGCGCAACCCGCCCGAGATCAGGAACACACCCGCGAACATGCTGCCGGCCAGCAGGATCATCATGATCATGCAGGTGATGCGGAGCGTCTTCATCACCGATTCGTGCAGGATCGTCCACGTGAACCGCCCATACCCGAGCGCCATCAGGAGCGCGCCGAGCGCGCCGAGCCCCGCGGCTTCGGTCGGCGCCGCCCAGCCGAGAATGAGCGAGCCGAGCACGGCGAAGATCAGCAGGAACGGCGGCACCAGCGCGATCGCCGTGATCCGGAGTTTTTCCGCGAGCGGCGGATCGTCGTCGCCCGGCGGTATGCGCCGGCCGGCTTCGGGCTTGATCAGGCAGAGAAAGAAAATGTAAACGACGTAGAGCCCGGCCATGATCAGGCCGGGGAACAGCATTCCATACATCAGATCTCCGACCGACACGTCGGCGACGGGGCCCAGCACCACCACCACCACCGACGGCGGAATGATGGTTCCGAGCGAACCGCCGGCGCAGATGGTTCCCGAAATCAGCGCCTTGTCGTAGTTGTACTTGAGCATGACCGGGATCGCGAGCAGGCCGACCACCGTTTCGGTCGCGCCGATCACGCCGGTCGAGGCGGCGAAGACCACGCACATCAGGATAGTGCCGATGGCGAGCCCGCCCGGAAGCCGTCTGGTCCAGATGTGGATCGCCTCAAACAGGCGGTCGGCGATGCCTGAACGCTCGAGCATCGAGCCCATGAACACGAACAAGGGCACCGCCGCGAGCACGTAGTTGGAGGCGGTGCCGTCGACCTTCTGCACCAGCTGATAGACGATCGAGGGGCCGAACGCGATATAGCCGAAAATCAGCGCCAACCCCATCATCGTGATCGCGACGTGGACGCCGAGAAACAGGATCAGCAGCAGGGACGGAAACATCAACGCCGGGATCAGGTACTCCATCAATCGGCGCTCCAATTGGGATCGCGCCCGGCGAGGAACCGGATCGCCCGGATCGTCTCGGCGATCCCCTGGAGGAGAAGCAGCGCGAACCCGGAGAAGAACACCATGCGAAACGGCCAGATCAACGGATTCCACGCCGACTGGCCCGAAGACTCCATCGTCTTGAAGGCTTTGTAGGCGTAGGTCCAGAGGGCGTCGCTAAGCAGGAACGCCGCCGGCAGCAGCAGGACCGCGTACCCCAGCAAGCTGATCACGGCCTGGGTGCGGCGCGAGAAGAGATGGGCATAGATGGCGTCGATGCGGATATGGGATTTTTCGCGGAGCGTGTAGGCGATCCCGATCATGAAGTTGGCGCCCATCGCCATGTAGCCGACCTCGAACGCCCAGATGGTCGGGGCGTGGAGGACGTAGCGGGAGAAAACCTCGTAGGCGGTGGCGAAGATGATCGGTACGATCAGCCAGCCGGCGATCGCGCCCGCGCCGCCGGAAATCCGGTCGATCGAGCGCAAAAGAACATCCATTGCGGGAATACTACAAAGAGCGATGAACCGGGGGCACGCGGCGGGCGTGCCCCCGGTTCGGTCGGACTCAGTTGCCGGTCTTGACGTTGCGGTAGCGCGCCGCGTCCTTCCACAGTTTCTCGTACTCGACCTGGTGCTTGAGAACCTTGTCGAACCAGGGGTTGTCCTTGGCCTGCTTGCCGGCCCAAACCATCGCCATTTTCTTGGTTTCGATCTGGGTCTTGTCGTCGAGCTCGATGATCTCGTTGCCGGCCTGGCGGTAGAACTCGAGCGCCTTGGCGTCCTCGTGGCCGATCCGGGTCCAAGTTTCGAACGTCACCTGCTTCGCCGTCATTTCGACCAGGGCCTTGTCGCGCGCCGAGAGCTTGCCCCAGGCCTGTTTATTGATCAGCACTTCGAACGGCGCGGTCGGCTGATGCACGCCGGGGATGATCACGTACTTGGCGACCTTGTGGAATCCGGTCGGGATGTTTTCCCACAGCGTGCCCCATTCGGTCGCGTCGATGGCGCCGCGCTCGAGCATCGTATAGACCTCGCCGCCCGGCGTCGTCACCGGCGCCGCGCCGAGATCCTTGGCGATTTCGAGCCAGGCGCCGGCGGTGCGGAGTTTCAGGCCCTTGAGATCGTCGAGGGTGCGAACCGCCTTGCGCGAATGGAGAAACGCCTCGGCGGTGCGGATGAACATCGGGAACGAAACCACGTCGAATTTTTCCTCGCGGAACTGGCGCCACAGCCCGGCGCCGCCGCCCTCGTAGAGCCAATGGAGCATACGCTCGGAATCCATGCTGCCGGCGAACCCGCCGAAGAGAACGGTCGTCTTGTCGCGGCCCCAGTCGTAGCCCATCCAGGTGTGCCCGACCTCGGCCACCGCGTTGCTGACGGTGTTGGTGACCTCGAGTCCCTTGCCGAGCGTGCCGGCGTTGAACACCTGGATATCGACGCGGCCATCGCTCAGGAATTTGAGGCGCTCGGCATAGGCCTTGGCGCCGATGTCCATCAACGGGCCGCCATCCCAGGACGTCGCCATTTTCCATTTGTGCTGCTGGGCGCTCGCCGGACCGGCCAGCGCCAGCACTGCCGCCGCGGCGACCGCCGCGGCGAGATAGTTACGAATCGTGCTCATTGTTGCTCTCCCTGTTGGACGTACGGTGTGCCTTGATTTTACGCCAAGTATTCTAGCTCGAACCCAGCGCCCGCACCGCGGCATCCACATCGGTGCTGGTCATTTCCCATTCGTTGTCGAAATTGGCGACGATCTTGCTCATGAAAGCCTCGTGGAGCGCCAGCGCCTTGGCTGGATCGCCATAGTGATCGGCGAGGATGGCGAGCGCAAGCTGGGCCGGCGCCGCGCCTTCGTAGCTCCATTCGAAGCCTTTGTCGCAAATGCTGCGAATGGCATAGGCCGGGTCGAGCAGACGCCCGTCGACCAGGACCTTGAGCCCGTCGATCGTCCGATCCCCGGTATAGCGCTTCATGTCTCCTCGTCCCTTGAACGCTTGCCTGCCGATCCGGCGGCGGCGCGTCCGTTATTTTACCTCTGATATATCTTGTATATACTATCCACGCGCCCGGCGCTTGTGAAAGCCATAAATTTCCGCTTTTCACGCGTCCACCGAGCGCCTTCAGAGAGGTTCCCATGATCGCCGTCATCTTCGAGGTCTGGCCCGAGCCCAAGAAAGGCCAGAAAACATATTTCGATCTTGCCGCCGCGCTGCGCTCCGAGGTGGAAAAGGTCGACGGGTTCATTTCGGTCGAGCGATTCCAGAGCTTGACCGAAAAAGGCAAATTCCTGTCTCTTTCCTTCTGGCGCGACCGCGCCGCCGTGGAAATCTGGTATCGCCATCAAAAACACGGCGAAGCCCAGGCCAAGGGACGAACCGGCGTGTTCCGCGACTACCGCATCCGGGTGGCCGAGGTCTTCCGCGATTACGACTTGAAGGCCGGCCGACCGAAACATTGAGCGCGCTTATCCGTTGCGGCGCGCATCGAGGGCGGAACGGGTCCAGCTCTCGACGTAGTCGATCAACCGGTCCGAGGCATTCCCGGCCGGCCCCGGATTCCCCGCGGCGATGGCGCGGGCAAGATCGGCGTGCAGCCGGGCGGCCAAGGGCAAATCCGCGACTTCTTTGTAATGCAGATACCAGAACCGGCGCGACAACCCGTGCATCAGGCCGATGGACCTGCTCGCGAACTCGTTCTGCGCGGTATGCGCCACCAGCAGGTTCAATTGCCGGTCGAGACGCATGAACAAGAGATCGTCGTTGTCGGCCGCCGCCCGGTCCATGCCCGTCGCGATCGCAAGGTAGCGCTGGCGTTCTTCCTCGGTCGCCCGCTTCGCGCCGGTCCGAGCCATCAACCGCTCGATCTCGCGCCGGACCTCGATCAACCGGAGCTGGGTCTTGACGTTGATATCGGAAATCAGAATTCCCCGGCGCGGAAGAACCAGAACCAAGCCCTCGCGCGCCAGACGCTGCAGGGCCTCGCGAATCGGCGTGCGGCCGATTTTCAGTTGCTTGGCGAGCGCCGCCTCGGACAGAACTTCGCCGGGCTGCAGGCGCAAGGTGACGATCAACTCCTCCAGCTGCCGATAGGCCTGGTCGGAGAGGGACGAGGGTTTTGTTCCGCCCATCGCGTCGGCAATGTCCGCAATCGCCACGTTCGCGGAAATGGGCCTCGGTTTCGCCCGCTTCGCGGCCTTAGACATGACGGCGCTTGCGAACCAGCTTGGCGAACTTTTCGTATTCCTTCGGATCGACCGAATAGCTGTGATCGTCGTCGGGGAACGCTCCGCTCTTGACCTCGGCGACGTATTTCTTGAGCCCCATGACGGCCACTTCGGTGAGGTTGGCGTAGCGCTTGGTGAACTTCGGCTTGAAGTCGGTGAACACGCCAAGCAGGTCGTAGCTGAGCAGGATCTGCCCGTCGCAGCCGCTGCCGGCGCCGATGCCGGTGGTCGGAATCTCCAATTGCTCCGAGATCAGCTTGGCGATCGGGGCCGGCACCGCCTCGAATTCGAGCATGAAGCAGCCCGCGTCCTGGATCGCGAACGCGTCTTCGAGAATCTTCATCGCCGCTTCGGCGGTGCGGCCCTGGATCTTGAACCCGCCGAACATAGCGATGGTGTGCGGCGTCAGCCCGATGTGCGACGCGGTCGGAATCCCCGCGTCCACCAGCGCCCTTAATATATGGGCTTGGCTCTTGCCCCCTTGAGGCTTGACCGCGTCGCAGGCCGCCTCCTGCATGAAACGGGTCGCGTTGGCGAGCGCGCGCTCGACGGTGTGATAGCTCTGGTAGGGCATGCATCCGAGGGAAAACGTGTTGGGCGCGCCCCGGCGCACGGCCTGGGCGTGCATCACCATCATGTCCATGGACGCGGGGATCGTGCTGGTATGCCCGTGCGCGACCATCGCCAGACTGTCGCCGACGACGCAGACGTCCACCCCGGCGGCCTCGGCCCAGCGCGCCGAGGTGTAGTCGGGAACCGAGGTGTAAACCATTTTTTCGCCGGTTTTCTTCGACTCCCGGATCTCGCCGATGGTTCGTTTTTTGCGCGCCTCGGGGGGCAGCGCGGGCGCCTTCTTCGCCGGACTCGCGTACGATTTGGTTCGGGGGGCCATAAGGGGGTCCTTGGCTTCGGGTATTGAGGCGGGCGGCAAACGAGTGATATACCACTGGTATCTTTAGCGGCGGCAACGCGCGGGTCAAGAGCTTGAACGCGCGCGCCCCGCGCCCCGCGCCGGACGAAGGACAAACCATGCCTCCGCACATCAAAATCCCGCTATCGGTCGTGGTCGTGCTGGTCGGCGGCGCGATTCTGTGGATTGAGCGCTCGGGCGATCTCGCTTACACCGGCTGGATCGCCTTCGCGCTGTCGCTGTTCATGGTCTTCGCCATCTGGCTGTTTCCGGAAGCCTCGGCGAAGAAAAAAGAACCCGGCGGCTAAGCCGCCGCGAGATCGAACGGAATTTCGGTCAACTCCCCGATTTGCTTTAATTCCGCGACGACGCTGGCAGCGAGCGGAATCCCCTCGGCCATGCGCTTTTGTTCGAGCCCTGCTGCCCGTTCGCCGGGATAGCGGCCTTCGGTCCCGGTCGCTTTTTTGTAGGTCGCGATCCACCCGGCAAGATGGGCGTCATAGGCGCTTTGTCCCGCCACCAATCCCGGATTGGCGACGAACAGGAACGCGCCGACCCGTGACGGCGCGCTGCCCGGCTTGGCCCCCGCCATCGCCGGCGGCGTCGCGCCGGCCAGGCTTCCGGCGAGACATTCGACCATCATCGCAAGCCCGATCCCCTTGTAGCCCGCCATCGGCAGCATCGCGCCCCGGAGCGCGGCTTCGGCGTTGGTGGTCGGCCGGCCCTGTTCGTCGATCGCCCAGCCTTCCGGGATCGGGCGGTTTTCGCGCTTGGCCGCGAGCACGTTGCCGCGAGCGACGCCGCTCGCCGCCATGTCGAACACCAAGGGCGGCCGGCCGGCAACGGGCGAGGCAAACGCGATCGGATTGTTGCCGATCGCCGCGCCTTGCGATCCCGGCAGCGCCATCACCGGCGGCGTGGATTGGGTGACGAACGCGACCATCCCCGCTTCCGCCGCCCGGAGCGCGAACATGCCGAGCGCGGCGAGATGGCCGACGTCGTGCAGGACCAAGGGAACGAACCCCGCCGTGGCCGCGCGCGCGAGCGCCGCGTGCAGCGCCGCCATGCCGACGATCTGGCCGAGCCCGGCGTCGGCATAACAATGGAGAACGCCGTGGCGCTCCTCGTAGCGTACTTGCGGGCGGGGATTGAGTTCGCCGGTTTTCAGCTTTTGCACGTACACCAGGGCGCGGGCGACGCCGTGGGTCTCGATCCCACGGGCGTTGGTCCGGACCAGCACCTTCGCCGCATCGAGGGCGGACGAGGGCTCGACGCCCGCGCCGGCAAAAGCGCGGCCGAGCCAGGCGGAAAGAGCGGAAGCCGGATACGTGGGCATCGAGGAATATCTCCAATCGCGGCATCGGCCGTCAAGCTATAGACTAGCTCCTACAATGCCCGATGTCGTCATCACCGAGTTCATGGATCAGGCCGGCGTCGATCGGCTCACGGGCGCGTTCGCCACGCTCTACGATCCCGATCTGACGGACAAGCCCGAAGCGCTCAAGGCCGCGCTCGCCGATTGCCGCGGCCTCGTGGTCCGCAACCGCACCCAGGTCGGCCCTGCCCTGCTCAGCCAGGCGCCCCGGCTCAAAGTCGTGGGCCGGCTCGGGGTCGGCCTCGATAATATCGATCTCAAGGCGTGCGCGGCCCGCGGCATCCCCGTCCTGCCCGCAACCGGCGCCAACGAAGTCTCGGTCGCCGAGTTCGTGCTCGGCGCGATCCTGGTCATGCTCCGCGACGGCGCCTACCACGCCGGCGCCGATGTGCTGGCCGGGCTCTGGCCGAGAACCCGGATGCACGGGCGCGAGGCGCAAGGATTGACCCTCGGCCTGCTCGGGTTCGGCGCCATCGCCCGCCAGGTCACGCACCGGGCGAGCGCCTTCGGCATGCGCGTGCTCGCGGCCGATCCGTTCGTCGCCGCCAACGATCCTTGCTGGCGGCAGTTTGGGGTCGAACGGGTGGAGTTCCCGGACTTTCTCTCCCGCCTCGATGTGTTGAGCGCGCACGTGCCGCTGACGCCGCAAACCCGCGGGATCATCGACGCCGCCGCGCTCGGCCGACTGCCCAAGGGGGCCTATCTGATCAACACCGCGCGGGGCGAAGTGGTGGTCGAGTCCGCGTTGGCCTCCGCGCTTCGCTCGGGCCATCTCGCCGGCGCCGTCATCGACGTCTTCGCCCAGGAGCCGTTTCCGGCGCAGAGCCTTTACGTTGGCGTGCCCAACCTCGTGCTCTCGCCGCACGTTTCCGGCGTCACTGCCGAGTCCAACCTCCGCATCAGTACGCTCGTCGCCGAAAACGTCCGGCGCGCGCTCAAGGGCGAAGCGCCGAGCGTCGCCGACGCCGCGGCCGGCGCGCGCTGAAACGCGGATTACGGCAGCGCCTTGAGGTACCGGATCGGCCGGCCCGGCGCGATCGCCTCGGCGGCGGCGACGATCGCGTTGGCATCGAGGCCGTAGTGCCGGTAAAGATCCGGGATCGAACCGGACTGGCCGAAATGTTCGACCCCGAGCGCCCGGACGCGATGGCCGGAGACGGCGCCGAGCCAGGCGAGCGTCGCCGGGTGGCCGTCGAGCACCGTGACCATCCCGCAATGGGCGGGGAGATCGGCGAGCAGCCGCTCGATGTGCGACCGGGCATGGACCAGGCCGCGTTCGCGCGCGCGCATCGCCGCGGTCCAGCCGGCATTCAGCCGGTCGGCCGAAGTGACGGCGAGCAGGCCGACGTCACGGCGGTCTTCGGCCATCAACCCGACCGCCTGGATCGCCTCGGGCGCGACCGCGCCGGCATACGCGACCACGACCTGGCAATTGGGGCCGGGCGGGCGCAGCCAATAGGCGCCGTCCACCATCGCCTGGCGAAGCTCGGGCGAAAGCGTCCGCTTCGGCTGCTCGATCGGCCGGGTCGAAAGCCGGAGATAGACCGCGCCGCCGGTCTCGTCGCGGAGCCAGTTGCGCTCGGAAGATTCGCCCGAGCCGTCTTTCTGGATATAAGCGAACGCCCACGCCAGCACGACCGCGAGCTCGTCCACGAACGCCGGCTCGAACGCCGCCAGCCCGTCCTGGGCCATGCCGATCAGGGGCGTGCCGATGGACTGGTGCGCGCCGCCCTCGGGCGCGAGCGTGATCCCGGACGGGGTCGCGACCAGGATGAACCGGGCGTCCTGGGAGCAGGCGTAATTGAGCGCGTCGAGGCCGCGCATGATGAACGGATCGTAGAGCGTGCCGATCGGCAACAATCGCTCGCCATGGATCGCGTGGGAGAGACCCAAGGCGGAGAGCAGGATGAACAGGTTCATCTCGGCGATGCCGAGTTCGATGTGCTGGCCCTCGGGCGAAAACTCCCAGGTGAAGGTCGAGGGAATCCGCTCGCTCTTGAACGTATCGGCCAACTCCTCGCGGGCGTAAAGGCCGCGCCGGTTGACCCACGCGCCGAGGTTGGTCGAGACCGTGACGTCGGGCGAGGCGGTGACGATGCGCCCGGCAAAGGCGGTTTTTTCCTTGCCAACCTCGTTCAAGATCGCGCCAAAGCCGGCTTGCGTCGACATGACCGGCGCGATCGCGACCGCGAGATCGGCCGGCGCCGCGATCGCCGGCGCAGGCGCCCGCGTCGGCGGGCGGGCCGCGAACGGCACCCGATCGAGAAACGCCTGGATTCGGGCGGGCGGAAACGCGAGCCCCTCGAATTTGTCCCACTCATACCCGGGGCGGATGTTCATCCGGGCGCGGTAAACTTCCATCTGCTCGGGCGTCATCAGGCCGGCGTGGTTGTCCTTGTGCCCGGCGAAGGGCAGGCCGAAGCCCTTGATGGTGTAGCAGATGAAACACGTCGGCCGGTCGTGGTCCACTTTCGCAAAAGCATCGAGCAGCGCCGGCAGATCGTGGCCGGCGAGATTGGTCATCAGCCGCGCGAGATCCTCGTCCGAGCGGGCCTCGATCAGCCGCGTCACCGGTCCCCGGTCGCCGATGTCGTTGAGCAGGTGCTTGCGCCAGCCCGCGCCGCCTTGAAAGACCAGCGCCGAATAGAGCTGGTTGGGACAACGGTCGAGCCATTGGCGCAGCTTTTCGCCGCCGTCCTCGCGGAACGCCGCTTGCAGCAACGAGCCGTATTTCAAGATCACCACGTCCCAGCCGAATTCGCGGAACAGCACCTCGTAGCGCGCCCACAGGCCCTCGCGGATCACCGCGTCCAGGCTGTGGCGATTGTAGTCCACGATCCACCAGCAGTTGCGCACGCCCTGCTTCCAGCCTTCGAGGATCGCCTCGAAGATGTTGCCTTCGTCGAGTTCGGCATCGCCGAGAAGCGCGATCATGCGGCCCTCGCGCCGCTCCCGCCCCCAGCCGTGAGCGCGGACGTAGTCCTGCGCCAGGGAGGAAAACAGCGTCTGCGCCACCCCGAGGCCGACCGAGCCGGTCGAGAAGTCGATGTCGTCGATGTCCTTGGTCCGCGAGGGATAACTCTGCGCGCCCTTGTAGCCGCGAAAGGCTTCGAGCTTTTCCCGCGTCTGCCGGCCGAACAGGTATTGGATCGCATGGAAGACCGGGCTCGCGGTCGGCTTGACCGCGACCCGATCCTCGGGCTTCAGCACATGAAAATAGAGCGCGGTCATGATCGTCGCGAGCGAGACCGACGATGCCTGGTGCCCGCCCACCTTCACCCCGTCCACGTTGTCGCGGACGTGGTTGGCGTGATGAATGGTCCAGACCGCGAGCCAGAGAACCTTGCGCTCGATCTCGCCGAGAACGGTCAATGGGTCGTCAGCGCGCACGTATCTTGCTGGGACAGGTTTTCCCGGCCCAGCCCTCTCTTTATCGTTGGTCAATCGGAACGTACGGACGAAGTCCCGGCCCGGTGTAATGGAGAAGCGGGCGGATCAAGATATTGTTCTCCATCTGCTCCAGCACCTGCACCGTCCAGCCAGGCACGCGGCCGACGGCGAAGATGGGCACGAACAGATCCAGCGGAATTCCGTTCAGGTAGTAGATGACGCCCGAGTAAAAGTCCACGTTGACGTTGACGCCGTGACGCGCATACGGCCTCATGGCCTCTACCACGGCCTCAAGGATCTGATACCACTTGGGCTCGCCCATCGCCTGCGACAGCCGCTTCACGCCGGCGCGCATGTGGCGCGCGCGCGGATCCTCCGTCCGGTACACCCGGTGGCCGAAGCCGGTGACGGGCTCCTTGTTCGCCCGCTTCCGCTTCACGTATTCGGCGGCCTTGCCTGGGTCGCCGATTTCCTGGGCCATCCGCATCACATCCTCGGCGGCGCCGCCATGGGCGGGCCCCGACAGGGCGGCGACGGCGGCGGTGACGGCGGCATGCAGGTTGGCTTGCGTGCCGGCGACCACGCGCGCGGTGAAGGAAGACGCGTTCGAGCTGTGCTCGGCGTGTAGCACCATGTCCTTGTCGAAGAGCATGGCTGAGTCGGCACTCGGCCGCTCCCCCTTCAGCATATAAAGGAAGTTGGCGGCGTGGCCGAGGGCGGGATCGGGGGCGACGGGCGGACGCCCGTTCCGGATGTGGTGGTGGGCGGCGACGATCATCGGCACCTCGGCGGCGAGGCGGACGCCTTTTCGCAACGTCGGCGCTGGGGCGTTGTCGGCGGTTTCCGGATCGAACGCGGCCAGCGCCGAGACGGCGGTGCGCAGCACGTCCATGGGATGCGCGGACTTGATGGTTCGGATCAGGTCGTAGATGGGCTCAGGCAACGTGCGCGCGGCCTTGAGCTCGGAGTCGAAGGCGGCAAGCTCGGCACGGGTCGGGAGCCCGCCTTTGAGAAGAAGATAGCAGGTTTCCTCGAAGGTGGAATGCTCCGCCAACTCGTGTATCGAATAGCCGCGATAGCGCAACTCGCCGGCCCTGCCGTCGATGAAAGTCGTCGGCGAGTGCTCGAAGTAGACGCCGATCAGCCCGCGGTGGACCTTGACATCCTCTTCCTCTGCCATTGCATTCTCCCCGGTCGAGCCCCGCTCGATGGTGTCAAAGCGGCACCGGGAACACAAGCGGCCCGGCGGCGCGTTTACAAGACGGATTTTCCATCCTAGCTTTCAGTCCATGCCCGCTCAAATCATCGAGAAAATTCTGGCTTTGGCGAAGGCGGTGCGACGGCCCCTCGTGTTGCCAGAGGGCGCGGACGTGCGCGTGCTCGGAGCCGCGCGGCGGCTCTACATCGAGGGGATCGCCGATCCCGTGCTCCTCGGCACCCGCGCCGAAGTGGAGGCGGCCGCCCGCACCGCTGGTGTTTCCCTGGATGGCCTCGCCGTCGTCGATCCTGAGAATAACGACCACTTGGCGGCGTTCGCCGAGACGTATGCGCGGGCGCGCGAAATAAGTCCCGCCGTCGCCGCGCGGCTGGTGAGGAAACCCCTCTACTTTGCCGGCATGATGGTCCAGGCGGGCTTGGCCGCCGCTATGGTCGGGGGCGCCGCCAGCCCAACCCGGCGGGTGATCGAGGCCGGCCTCCTGACGGTGGGCCCAAGCCCCGGCATCGCGACGCCGTCGAGCTTCTTCCTGATGGTGTTGCCGGAATCGAAGGACATGGGCGAAAGGGCCTTCGTCTTCGCCGACTGCGCGGTCAACGTCGAGCCGGATTCCGAACAACTCGCCGACATCGCGCTTGCTTCGGCCGCAAGCGCGCGCAAGTTGCTGGGCGTTGAGCCGCGCGTGGCGCTCCTTTCGTTTTCGACCCGCGGCAGCGCCCAGCACGCCCGCGTCGACAAGGTGCGGCGCGCGACCGAAATTGCCCGGGCGCGCGCACCCGGGCTCGCGATCGACGGCGAGTTGCAGGCCGACAGCGCGCTCGCCGCCCACATTGCGAAGCGCAAAGTGAAAGACGCGAGCGGCGTCGCCGGGCGCGCCAATGTCCTCGTCTTCCCCGATCTCGATTCTGGAAACATCGCCTACAAGCTCGTTCAGCACCTGGGCGGCGCCCGCGCCGTCGGCCCCGTGCTCCAAGGCTTCGCCCTGCCGATCAGCGACCTGTCGCGGGGAGCCACCGCCGACGACATCGTCGCCGCCGCCGCCATCCTGCTTGCGCAAGTCTAGAAACCTCAAGTGACCGTGAAGGCCTTGTACTTGTCCAGCATCCGGACCGGTTTTTTCAGCGCGTCGCGCCGGAACGGATCGCCGAGTTCCTGGGTGGTCATGATCTCGAGCAAGGTAAAGCGGTTCGACGACGTCGCTTTTTTCAGTGCGTCCCCGATCTGGTCGGGCTGGTCCACGCGGATGCCCTCGCCGCCGAACGCCTTGGCGATCTCCGCCCAACTCGGATTGACGAGGTTGGTGCCGATGTAGCGGTTGTCGTAGAAGTCGACTTGGTTCTTCTTCTCCGCGCCCCACTGGTTGTTATTAAAGACGACGGCGGTGACGGCGATGTTCTCGCGCACGCAAGTCAGCATCTCGTTGAAGCTGATGCCCCAGGCGCCGTCGCCGACGTAGGCGATGGCCGGCCGCTCGGGCGCGCCGATCCTGCAGCCGATCGCGGTCGGGAACGCGTAGCCGCAGTTGCCGAAGCTCATGGCGGCGAAGAAGCTGTTGGGCCGCTCGAAATGGAGATAGGAGTTGGAGACCGAGCAGATGTTGCCGATATCGGTCGTGACCATGGCGTTCTTCGGCATCGCACGCTCGAGTTCGCGCAGCGCCCGGCGCGGCGCGACCGGCGCGCCGTTGCCTTGGCCCCATGTATCGAGCTCGGATTCCCAGGCATTCTTTTGTTTCTTCACTTCGGCGAGCCTTTGTTCGCGGTTGCCGTGGCAGGCGACCGCGATGTTCGACATCCGCAGCCGCTCCAGGATCGCGCTCGCCGCCAGCCGCGAATCGCCCTGGACGGCGACGTCGATCGCCTTGACCAGGCCGAGCACGCGGGAATTGACGTCGACCTGGATGATCTTGGCGTTCTTCGGCCAATAATCGATCCCGTGCTGGGGGAGGGTTCCAAAAGGACCAAGTCGGGTGCCGAGGGCGAGCACCACGTCGGCTTGGGCGATCAGCTTCATCGCCGCTTTCGAGCCCTGGTAGCCGAGCGGGCCGCAGGCGAGCGGGTGGCTCGCCGGAAATGCGTCGTTGTGAAGATACGTGGTGCAAACCGGCGCCTGGAGGTATTCGGCCAACGCGATGCATTCCTTTTGGCCGCCGCCCATGACGATGCCGCCGCCGGCGAGGATCACCGGAAACTTGGCGCCGGCGAGGGCGCGGGCCGCGGCCTCCAGGCTATCGGGGCCGCCGGCGGCGCGTTCGATCCGGCGGGGCTTCGGGATCGTCACGTCGATTTCGCCGTAGAAAAGATCGCGCGGAATGTTGATCTGGACCGGGCCGCGCTCGGCGATGGCGATGTCGAAGGCGCGCCCCATCATTTCGGGAATCCGGTCGGAGCGGCGGATGTCGGCCTGGTACTTGGTGATCTTGGAGAAGATCGGAATCTGGTCGGTTTCCTGGAAACCTCCGAGCCCCATGGTGTTGGCCCCGGTTTCGGGCGTGATGCACACGACCGGCGAATGCGCCCAGTAGGCGGCGGCGACGGCGGTGACATAGTTGGTCACGCCGGGGCCGTTCTGGCCGATGCAGACGCCGTGCTTGCCGGTGACGCGGGCGTAACCGTCGGCCATGTGGCCGGCGCCCTGCTCGTGGGCGACGGGAAAGAACCGGATTCCGGCCGGCTCGAAGATGTCGAGCGCGTCCATGAAGGCCGAACCGACGATGCCGAATACGTATTTCACGTCGTTGGCGGCCAGCGTTTCGACGAAAGCTTCGCTCGGGGTCATGCGGGTCATGGCGTCTTCTCCTGGTTTAATTACGCGGTTCGTTGCGAGGGCCCGGCGCATGCAAGGGCCCGGGCGAGCGCGGGCGCCAGGCCCGACGGCAAATCGAGAACTTCGACTCCGGCCGCCTCGAGCGCGCGACGCTTGGAGTCATACGTCCCGCGCGCGCCCAAGACAATGGCGCCGGCGTGGCCCATGCGCTTGCCGACCGGCGCGCTTCGGCCGGCGATGAAGGCGACCACGGGCTTGGTCATGGTGGCGGCGTATTGGGCCGCCGTTTCCTCCGCCGCGCCGCCGATCTCGCCGACCAGGACCACGGCGTCGGTGCCGGGATCGTGGGCCAATATCTCCAAGGCATCGCGGCTGGTGGTGCCGACGATGGCGTCCCCGCCGACGCCGATGAAGGCCGATTGGCCGAGCCCGGCGCGGGTGAGATCGAGGCACACCTGGGTGCCCAAACTGCCGCTCCGCGAGATCACGCCCACCCGGCCGGGGCGAAAGACGTTGCGGTTGAACGCCGGCATGATGCCGACGAAGCATTCGCCCGGCGTCACCAGGCCCGCGGTGTTGGGGCCGACAATTTGTGTGCCTGCGGCTTTGGCGGCGGCGAGCACATACATGACGTCTTGCGCGGGAATGTGTTCGGTCAGCATGACGATAAGTTTCGCGCCCGCCGCGATGGCGTCGAGCGCGGCCGAGCGCGCGGCCAAGGGCGGAACGAACTGGACGACAACGTCGAAGCCGCCGTCTTGACCCAGGTCCTTGGCGGCCTCGACCGCCGATGCGAAGACCGGAAGGCCGAGGTGAGTTTCGCCCGCCTTTTTCGGATTGACCCCGCCCGCGACGCGGGTGCCGTACTCGATCATCTTCTCGGCCCAGAAGGTTCCCTGCCGGCCGGTGATGCCCTGGACCAGAACCCGGTGCGCGCGGCGAATAATCATCGCGCCGCCTCGACCGCGCTTGCGACCGCGTCGTCCATGGAATCGAACGGTGTGATGCCAAGCCGATCCTTAACCAAGCGCACCGCTTCTTCCTCGCCGGTGCCGTGGATCGAAAAGAAAACCGGTATCTTCGGACGCAACGCCTCCCACGCCGCGACCACGCCCTCGGCCATGACGTCGGTACGGGCGAACGCGCCGCAGAAATTCACCACTAGGCTGCGGACGTTGGGATTCGCCAGCACCAGTTCGAGCGCCGGCTTGGACTGGGTGTAGGCTTCGCCGCCGATCTCGAGAAAATTCGCCGGCCGGCCGCCGTGGTGACGAACCGCGTCCATGGTGGTCATGGTGAGCCCGGCGCCGTTGGCGAGGATGCCGACATTGCCATCGAGTTCGATGAAGCGGAGCCCGGCCGCGCGCCCGCGCGCCTCCAGCCCGGTCAGGGGCTCCGCGAGCCCCCGCTTGGCGAGCGATTCTTGCCGCGCCAGCGCGCCGTCGTCGAGGGCGAGCTTGCCGTCGAGCGCGACCAGTTCGCCCGACGCGGTCACGGCGAGCGGATTGATCTCGACCAATTCCGCGTCATGCGCGCGCCAGAAATCGTAGAGCGCGACGAGCAGCTTGGAGATCGCCTGGGCATGCGGGCCGAGATCGAGGCCGGAGAGCATTTTTTCCGCGTCCTTGGCCGTGAACCCGGCGAGGATTCCGACCGGATGGCGGCGGACGGATTTGGGGTCGCGCGCCGCCGCTTCCTCGATGTCCATGCCGCCCAAGGTCGAGAACAGCACCAGCGGCCCCTGGCTCGCCGGATCGTTGAGGACCGCGACATAAAGTTCGCGCGCGATCGCGATGCGTTTTTCCACCAACACGCGCTCGACCTTGTGCGCGCCGAGCGTCATGCCGAGAATGCGGCGCGCCGCCGCTTCGGCTTCGGCGGGCGTATCGGCAAGCGCGATGGCGCCGGCCTTGCCGCGCTTGCCGGCGGGCACCTGGGCCTTGACCGCCACGGGGCCAAGTGCGCGGGCGGCGGCCTCGGCCTCCGCCGGCGTCGTGACAACCCGGCCCTCGGGCACCGGAATCCCCGCGGCGGCGAATTCGGCCTTGGCGACGTGCTCTTCGAAATTCATCGGGATATTCGTCCGATCACGGGCCGCGGCCGTGGCGGGTGAAATAGGGTCCGAACAATTCCTCTTCCGTCGGCTTGTTCTCGGGGATCACGGTCGAAAGATGGGTGATGTTGATGAAATTCCGGTAATTAAGATTCTCGCTGATGCTGTTGCCGCCCCAGGTGCCGCAGCCCATGCTCAAGGTAAAATTGAGGCCGTTGTCGAAACTGCCGCCGTTGCCGAAGGCGTGCGCCTGATTGACCAGAACGCGCACGACGTCGAGCTCGGCGGCGAGCCGGCGGGCGTGGCTCATGTCACGGGTGTGCACGCCGCAGGAATGGCCCGCACCCTGGAACGCGAGAATCTCGCGCACGCGCAGGATCGCGGCGTCGAAGTCACGAGCGCGATAAACGGCAAGCGCGAGCGAGAGCTTTTCGCCCGAAAACGGATGCCCGCAGCCGACGCCGGTTTCCTCGACCAGGAAGAACTTCGCTTTCCGCGCCTCAGCCGGCAGCCCGGTCATTTCCGCGAACACGCTCGCGTCCTTGGCGATGATCTGGCGGTTGAGCGCGCCGTTGACCCAGAGCTTGGCGCAGATGGCGGCCTTTTCCTCAAGGCTAGCCAGATAGCCGCCGGCGGCTTTGAGCGCCGCGATCGCGGCGTCGTAGACATCGTCGAGGATTACCAGCGCATTCTCGGAGGAACACGAGGTGGAATTGTCGAAGATTTTGGAGGCGCGGATCTTGGCCGCGGCGGCGGCGAGATCGGCGCTCGAATCGACGATGACCGGGACGTTGCCGGTGCCGACTCCGATCGCGGGCTTGCCCGAGCGGTAGGCGCGCCGGACGTTGTCCTGCGAGCCGGTGACCACGATCAGATCGCAGGCATCCATCAGCGCCTGAGTCAGCGACTTGGAGACCGGCGGCGGCAATACCTGAACCAGGTCGGCGGGGTGTCCGGCGCGGATTAACTCTGCTCGCATCAGATCAACCACCCGCCCGGTCGTGCCTTGGCCCGCGGGCGAGGGCGCGATGATGATCGCGTTCCGTCCCTTGACCGCCATCATCGCCTTGTTGGCAGGCGTGGCGGCGGGATTGGTCGAGGGACAGATCGCGCCGACCACGCCGACCGGCTTGGCGTATTTGACGATGCCGCGCGATGGGTCTTCCTCGACGATCCCCACGGTGCGCGCGCGCAAAAGATCGCGGAGCGTGCCGAAGGTCTTGCGCTGGTTCTTGACGATCTTGTCGGGAACATTGCCGAGCCCGGTGTCACGGACCGCCATCTCGGCGAGCGCTCGGGCGCGGCCGGGCTCGTAGATCGCCCAGGCGAGCGCGCGCACGGCGTCGTCCACCGTTTCCTGGGAGGCGCCAGCGAAGGCGGCCATGGCGGCGCGGGCCTTGCCCATCAGCAGGGCCAGGGTGGCGCGGTCTTTCTCCATCTGCTCCTGGTCGGGACCGACCGGCGCGGGGGTCGAAACGTGGCCCATGGAGAAGTCCTCCTCGGATATGAACGGGTGGTGGCTTGAGAAAGTTACACTTCATGAAAAGGCGAGAAAACAGAATAAGATTGTTTCTTTGCTTCAGTATTTTTGATGTAATAGACCCCCGTCTTCGAGCCGTCTCCAAGAGGAGGTTTTCATGAGCATTCGCAACCTGCGCACCCTGGTCGCGGTTGCCGATCGCGGCAGCTTCGCCGCCGCCGCCCGCGCCGTCGGGTTGACCCAATCGGCCGTGAGCATGCAGTTGCGCGGCCTCGAAGACGAACTGCAAATCAAACTGTTCGACCGGCACCGGCGCCCGCCCGCCCTCAACGACCACGGCAAGCGGCTGGTCCGGCGCGCGCGCGAGATCGTCCAGCTCTACGAGCGGATGGCCGAAGCGCCCGCGCCGGACACGGCCGGCGTCTCCGGCCTGATCGACGTCGGCGCGGTGCCGACGGCGCTGTCCGGGATCGTGCCCCGGGCGCTCGCCGGCCTGCAGCGGATTCATCCGCACATCGCCGTCAACCTGGTCAACGGCATGTCGGGCGAGTTGCTCCAGCGCGTCGAGCGCGGCGAGCTGGACGCGGCGCTCATCAGCGAGCCCAACCATGTCCCCGCCGATCTCGTCTGGCGCCAGGTGGCGACGGAGAAAATCGTGGTCGCCGCGCCGCCGCAAAGCGCCGAGAAGACCGACCGCGAACTGCTCGCGGCCTGGCCCTACATCCGCTACAACCGCCGCGCCTGGGTCGCGCGGCCGATCCAGCAGTCCTTGCGCGCGCGCGCGATCCGGCCGCGCCAGGCGATGGAACTCGATTCGATCGATTCGATCCTGCTCATGGTCTATTCCGGCCTCGGCGTCGCGATCGTGCCCGAGCGTTGCGTCGAGGGGCCGTTTCCGCTGCCGGTGCGCTATGTCCCGTTCGGCGAGCCGCCGCTCGAGCGCCGCATCGGCCTGATCGAGCGCGCCGACAACCCCAAGTCCAGTCTCGCCCAGGCCCTGCACGCGGCCTTCGCCAGCCACGTGGCGGCGGGCTGACGGCACGTCTCTATTTTTATTTTCGTCTCGCCGCCCGGAACAGCGACGGCGCGACGAGCAAGACCAGGGCGAGCGCGAGCAGCGCCGCCGCGATCGGCTTATCCAGGAACACGCCGTAATCGCCCTGGGCGATCTGCAACGCGCGGCGGAACTGGATTTCGGCCATCGGCCCGAGAATCAGCCCGACCACCACCGGCGCCAGCGGATAGTCGAACCGGCGCAAGCCGAACCCGAGCAAGCCGATCCCGATCAGGATGGCCAGGTCGGCAAGCGCGCGGCTCGCGCCATAGACGCCGAGCACCGCGAACAGGACGATCCCGCCTTGGAGCCACGGGCGCGGGATATGGAGCAGGCGAACCCAGACCCCGGCGAGCGGCAGATTGAGGACCAGCAGCATCAGATTGCCGATCAAGAGGCTCGCGATCAGGCCCCACACCAGCCCGGGGTTGTTGACGAACAAGAGCGGACCCGGGTTGATCCCGTACTGCTGGAAGGCGGCGAGCATGATCGCGGCGGTCGCCGAGGTCGGAAGGCCGAAGGTCAAGAGCGGCACCAGCACGCCCGCGACCGCAGCGTTGTTGGCGGCCTCGGGCCCGGCGACGCCCTCGATCGCGCCGTGGCCGAACTCCTCCTTCCGCGTCGAGAGATCGCGCTCGACCCGGTAGGAGAGGAACGTCGGCAACTCGGTCCCGCCCGCCGGCAGCGCGCCCAGGGGAAACCCGATCGCGGTGCCCCGGAGCCACGGCTTCCACGAGCGCCGCCATTCCTCGGGCGTCATCATCAGCGAGCCCTTGATCGGCACGATCTCTTCGGCGCGGATGTCGGGGCGCGAGGCGAGATAGAGCGCCTCGCCGAGCGCGAACAGGCCGACCGCGACGATGACGACGCCGACCCCATCGAGCAGCTCGAGAATGCCGAAGGCGTAGCGCGCCTGGCCCGATTGCTGGTCGATGCCGACGAGGCCGAGTGCGAGCCCGAGAAACAGCGCGACCAGCCCGCGGCGGACGGACGCGCCGAGCATCGAGGATATCGCCGCGAACGCGACGCACATCAGGGCGAAGTACTCGGCCGGCCCGAACAGGAGTGCCAGCTTGACCGCCTCGGGCGCGAGGAACGCGAGCAGGATCGTTCCGATCGAGCCGGCGACGAACGAGCCGATCGCCGCGGTCGCCAGGGCCGCCGCGCCGCGTCCCTGGCGCGCCATCTGGTTGCCGTCGATGGTGGTGACGATCGAGCCGGTCTCGCCCGGCGTGTTGATCAGGATCGAAGTCGTCGAGGAGCCGTACATCGCGCCGTAATAGATGCCGCCGAAGATGATGAACGCGGCGGTCGGGTCGAGCTTGTAGGTGACCGGGAGCAAGAGCGCGATGGTCAGCGCCGGCCCGATCCCGGGCAGCACGCCGATGAAGGTGCCGAGCGTGACGCCCACGAGCGACCAGGCGAGGTTGACGGGCGTGAGCGCGACCGCGAACCCGTGCGCAAGCAGGCCGAGCGCTTCCATCTATTTTAAGGCCGCCCGCCGAGCGCCGTTTGCACCGCGCCGCCCCAGGACAG
>SHWG01000028.1 GCA_009693905.1 Rhodospirillales bacterium
TCGCCGTTGATGACGGAAAGGTCGGAATGGCAGAGCCCGGCGGCGCGGATGCGGACCAGCACTTCGCCGGCACCGGGCGGATCGAGTTCCACATCCTCGATGCGCAAGGGCCGGCTTTCGGCGTAGGGCGCCGGTTTGCCGATGGCGTCGAGAATCGCGGCTTTGGTTTTCATGGCTCGGCCCACAGCCGAAGCAAGTTGTAGTACCCCTGAAGCAGCAACGCGGTTTCGGGCGCCGCGGGCGACTTCGCGGCGAGCAGGTGGTGGGCGCGTTGCAGATCGGCGAGGATCGCGCGCCGGCCGGGATCGGCGACAGCGCTTTGCGCCCATAGGATGCCGGCGGTACGCGCGCCGCGCGTCACCGGTGCGACCCGATGCGGCGTGCCGGTAGTATAGGCGACCGCGTGGCCGCGCGCGAGCTTGATCGCGCGCTCGTGGCCCTCTTCGCCGATCGTCAATTCGCCGCCGTCGTAGCTCGCGGGCTCGGAGAGGAAAATCGTGACCGAAACGTCGGTGCGCAGCATGCCCCCGGCGCCGCCCATGAGCGGCCCCCCCATCAACGGGTTGTCCACGTGCCGCCCGTACGCCATGCCCGGTTCGTAACGGCTGACGATCGGCCGGGCGAAGCGGCACGGCAGCACACGATCGCCGAACTCGCGCTTGGCCGCGAGCGCGCGCACCAACAGCGTCTCCAGCGCCTCCGCGCCCGGCGAAGCGGCGCGATCCATTTCCAGATTGTGTTTGCGGAGTTGGGCGGTTGGGCCCGCGCTCGCGACGCCGTCGCGGAATCGGGCCTTGGCCAGGGTTTCGTCGACAAAACCGAGGTCCTCGGCGTCCAGCACGTTTTCGATGAGCAAAATCATCGCCCGAATATCCCCCCGCCGGCGCAGGCGATCAAGCGCCGAATCCGGCCTGTTTTTCCCGTCCGGGATATGCTCTATTTTCCGCCACTGCGCGCCCCGATAGGGGCGCATCGTTTAACGCGCGCGGGGTTAAGCCCGCGCACCCGCCACGGGAGATGGGGTTCATGAGCGTCGATGTCCGCGCCGACACCGGAGAGACGTTTCGCCGCGCGCTTAAGAACGCGCGGGTCGAGAGTCGGCCCTACCGTCATTGGTTTTTGAGCGACTCCTTGCCCGCGGCCTCGGCCCGCGCCATCGCCGCCCTGCCGATCGCGCCGCCGCCGGTTTCCGACACCTACGGCAAGCGCGAGAGCTATAACGACATTCGCGTTTTCATGTCGGCCCGTGACCGCGCCCGCTATCCTGTGTGCGGCGAAGTGGCCGAGGCCTTCCAGGCGCCTGAGACCGCGCGCGCGGTCGAGAAAACCTTCGGCGTCAAGCTCCGGGGCAGCCTGCTCCGGATCGAATACTGCCAGGACGTGGACGGCTTCTGGCTCGAGCCGCACGTGGATATTTCCGCCAAGCTCGTCAGCATGCTCATATTTCTTTGCGACCAGCCCGCGGGCGAGAATTGGGGCACCGATATCTACGATGCCGACCGGAAACTCGTCGCCAACGCCGAATGCCGGTTCAATCACGGGTACGTCTTCGTCCCGGCCAAGGATACCTGGCACGGCTTCCACCGCCGCACCATCACCGGTATCCGAAAATCCATCATCGTCAACTACGTTACAGAGGACTGGCGCGCGCGCCACGAACTCGCCTTTCCCGACCGGCCGATCGACTGAGAGATTCAACTTTCGGCTTCGGCCACGCGCGCGAGCACGATCTCGGCGAATGCGGGATCGGTGCCGAGGGGACGCAGCAGCCAGAGCCTTCGCCCCTTGAGCGCGAACGGGCCGGCGAACGGTTCGGTTGTTTTCGCGGGCTCGATCCCGAGCAGCCGGGCGATGTCGCTGCCGCCGTGCCGTCCTTCCGCCATCAAGAGCGGCACGACCGCGATATCCGGCGCCGCCAACAGCCGGTCCCATTCCCCGATCGAGGGCGGCTCCTCGATGAAGGCCGCCGCGGTGGCCACACACGCGGCGGCGGGCTTAACCCCGCCGCCAATATTTTGTCGCCGCAAGGATTCGGCCAACGCCCGGGCGCGGGCGGCCGAATCCGGGTTGCGCGGCGTTCCGTGCCCTGCCACCAGCACGCCGAGGCGGGCGGGATCGAGGGCGAAGGCGGCACGCAGTTCCGCGAGCCGCGCGGCCGCGATCCGGGCAATATCGGGGTGCGTGCCGGTCGCCTTGCAGACGACGACTCCCTGGCGATCGGCGAGCGAACGCGCCAGCGCCTCGCCGCCAACCACCCCGTCGGCGGCAAGATGGGGAACGACGTAAATTGTTCGCTCCTGCAAGGCATCGAGAACGTCGGCGAGAAACGGCGGGACTTTGAGGAACGCCGCGCGCACTTCGGCGAAAATGCGGCGTGCTCGAAGAATTTCGGCCAGAACCTCGACCGAACGGGTGCTTTCGGGGTGGCCCGCGGCGCCGTGGCCGACGAGGACGAGCGCGCGCGCTGCCCGCTCACCCTCACCCATGCGCCGTCTGTCCGCACTCCAGAATGGCGGAAGCCCAGTTGAGCTCTTTGGCCAGTTCCACCACCTCGCCCACCACGAACAAGGTCGGCGGCTGAAGCTGCTCGCGCACCACGCACTCGGCGAGATCGGCGAGCGTGGTCAGCACCGTTTTCTGCTCGGGCGTGGTGCCCTTTTCGATCGCGGCCACCGGCGTCGTCGGCGCCAGTCCCGCCTTGATCAATTCGTGGCTGATGAGGGCGGCATTGGTGAGGCCCATGTAGATGACCAAGGTCGTCTTCGCGTCGGCCAACGCCTTCCAGTTGAGATCGACCTCGTGTCCCTCCTGGGCGTGGCCGGTGACGAAGGTGACGGCGCGGGCGAGCCCCCGGTGGGTCAACGGAATTCCGGCGCGCGCGGCGCAACCGGTCGCGGCGCTCACACCCGGCACCACCTCGAAGGCGATGCGGTTTCGGGCGAGTTCGAGCGCTTCCTCGCTGCCGCGGCCGAAGACGAAGGGATCGCCGCCCTTGAGCCGCACCACCCGTTTGCCACCGCGGGCGAGACGGACTAAAAGCCGATTGATCTCGCCTTGCTCGATGAAATGAGACCGGGCCGCCTTGCCGGCGAAGATCCGGTTCGCGCCGGGCCGCGCCAACGCCAGCACCTCGGGCGAGACCAGCCGGTCGTAAACGACGATGTCGGCGAGGCCGAGGAGTTCCTTGGCCCGCACCGTCAGCAGCCCCGGATCGCCCGGCCCGGCGCCGACCAGATGGACGCGCGCCGGCGCGACATTTGCACGCACCTCGCGCCGGATCGGCGCTTCGGGCGCGGGCGCGGCGGCGTGGACCTGGGCGACGCCCTGGTGCTTGCAGCGGCGAACGAACGCAACGAAACGCCCGGCCCAATGGTTGGCGTCGGTGTCACGCAAGTGCGAGAACGACGCGAGCAGATTCCCCTGCACCAGGCCGTCGTGGCGGCCGTCGATCCCGTGGCCGCGAACGACTTCGTAGGCGAAGACCGGCGCGGCCGGAAGGTTTTCGAGCGCGCCGTGGTGGAACTCGTGCGCCGGAATTTCGGCGCGCCCCTCGCGCATCGGCCAGGGACCGGCGCCGGTTTCACGGAGCCGGACGTAGCCGCGCCCCTGGGGCCGGGCGTGCATCGCCACGTCCGCCGCGATCGCGCCGACCATCCGCCTGGCGTCGCCTTTCCAGGCGAGATTGCGGCAGAGATACATCATGCCGCCGCACTCGGCGTAAGCCGGCAGGCCGCACGCGAGCGCGGCGCGGATGTCGGCGCGCAAGGAGGCGTTCGCCTCCAGCCCGGCCATGTGGGTTTCGGGAAACCCGCCGCCGATGAAAAGGCCGTCCAGGTTGGGAAGATTGCGCGCGCGCAAGGAATCGAAAAAGACCAGCTCGGCACCGGCGGCTTCGAGCGCCTCCAGGTCCCCCGGATAATAGAACCCGAAGGCGGAATCGCGGGCAATGCCGACGCGAACGTCGGAAGGGGACATGACCGGATCGGTGCCCGAGGCGCGCCCCCCCCGCGAAAGCGGGGATCGGGGCGCGTCGTCAAATGCGCGCGGTGCCGGGGCCGAGGCGGCCAGCGCCAATACGCGATCCAAGTCCACCTGGCGGGCGACGGCATCAGCGATCGTTTCGATGGTCGACTCGGTCGCGGTCCATTCGTTGCTCGGCATCAAGCCCAGGTGACGCTCGACGATTTCCAGCGCCGGGTCCCGCTGCACCGCGCCGAGGACGGGAATTTCGGTGTAGTGGGCGATAATGGCGCGGAGCTTCGCCTCGTGGCGGGCGCCGCCGATCTGGTTCAGGATCACGCCGCCGATCCGCACGTCGGCGTCGAACGCCCGGTAGCCGAGCAGCAGCGGCGCGATTCCGCGGGTCATGCCGCGGGCGTCGATCACCAGCACCACCGGCGCGGCCAGGCGCTTCGCCAGCGCCGCGTTCGAGTTGGCGCCGTCGAGGTCGAGCCCGTCGTAGAGACCCTTGTTGCCCTCGATCAAGCCGAGGCCCGTGCCGGCCATGCGACGCGCGAACAGGTTCTCGATTTCACCCTGCCCCATGGTGAAAAAATCGAGGTTGTGGCACGGCCTTCCCGCCGCCGCGCCGAGCCAAAGCGGATCGATGTAATCAGGGCCCTTCTTGAACGGCTGCACCGCAATTCCCCGGCGGGCGAAGGCGCGGGCCAGGCCGATCGCAATCGTCGTCTTGCCCGACGATTTGTGCGCGGCGGAAATGAAAATATGCGCCATGAGTCCCCGTACGCTTTCAGGCCGCGCCCGCCTGCGAAGCCGGCAGTCGATTACGCGCGCGCACGGCGCGCGACGACGCGCGGGAAAGAATCTCGGATGCGCGGGCGGCCCACATCTTCCGCGCCAGCGCCTCGGCCGCGGCCGGGCTCTCGACGCGGCCCATCAGCCTGAGCGCGATCGCCGCGGTGCCGACCACGACCGATTCGGCGTAGGGTTCCCGCGCCTGTCCCGACCAGAGCGCCTTGAGCCGGGCCAGATCCATCGTCTCCTCGAAGGGCGGGCGAACGACGCCCGCCATCGCCGGCCAGTCCTCGTCGGTCTTTTCGCCCAAGTGAAGGAGCTGGATCTCGACCGGCTTTTCCGGGCGGCGCTCGATTTCGCCCCCTTCGCCCTTGAACACCGCCATATGCGGCTGACCGAGACGGAGGCAGACGTCGCGGTGAATCTCGCGGTAATTGGGATGGAAGATGGATTGGATCGAATAGGGCGCATCGAATGGATTGAGCATGCGGGCAAACGTGTTCACCGGCGAGCGCACGCCGAGTATCGGCTTTAATTCCATGATCTCCTGAAGGCGCGGGCTGATCGCTTCGAGCGGCAGATAGGCGAAGTTGCTTTCCTCAAGCCGGCGGGCGGCGTCTTCGAGCGAGGATGCGGCGGCGAGGCCGAGCGCGGCCAGGGTCTCGCGCACATAGACGCGCCCCGGCGTGTGGCCTTCGGTGCCGTGCATCAGGACGCGGATGCCGGAGCCCGCGAGCAGCAGCGCCGAGAGCATGAACCACGGCAACTGGCGCTTCTTGCCGGCATAAGCCGACCAGTCGAGATCGGCGCTCGCGCCTTCGGGGATTCGGATCGTTTCCTTGGTCGCGCGGACGAAGCCCTCGCCCTCGCCCGGATCCTCGGTCCGCACCCGGAGCACGGCGAGAAGGGCGCCGAGTTGCAGCGGCTCGACCTCGCCCCGGAGAATCATCCGGGTTGCTTCCAGGCTCTCATCGGCGGTCAAGGGGCGCGAGAGCGTGGGTCCGCGCGCGATGGTGCGCACGTACTTGGCGAAGGGGTGTTCCTTTTTCGTCATGCTTTTTCCGGCGGAGCGTCGGCGAGGGTTTCCGGCAGGATCGGCAGCACTTTGACCGCGAAAGTCACCATCAGCAACGCGATTCCGACCCCGCCCAAGCCGAGCGCGATCTCGTAAACGCTCGGCGCATACGCGGCGATGCCGCTATCGAGGACCGACCCGGTGACTTCCATCCCCGGCACCAGGACCATCGGGTAAGCCTGGCCGCCGATGACGATCACGTATATCTGGGCGATGCCGCCGAGCACGGCCAGGGCGGCGGCGAGCGCGGCGGCGCGGCGCGATCCGGCCGTCGCCGGGCTGAAGATCAGCGCGATCGGAACAAGACACCCGAGCGCCACGTGCCCGACCCAGAAGAGCCAGGTATGGACGCCGCCGTCGGCGAGCAGGAAGCGCTCGATCCCCCGGCGCTCGGCGATATAGAGGTTGGTCAGGTGCTGGACGGCGACGAAATAGAGGGTCGCGGCGAGAAATATGCCGAGCAGGTTCTTGAGCCGGCGCACGATCTCGTCGCCGAGCGGCCGGCCGGTTCCGGCCGCCGCCGCCAGCACCACCAGGAGAAAGATCGCGTGGCCGAAAGCGAGCGACATGGCGACGAACATCGGCGCCATCACCGCCGTATCGTAAGCCTGGCGCGCGACCAGGAAGCCGAAGATCGAGCCGGTGCCGGTGGTCAGCACCAGCCGCCAGAGAAACGCGAAAACCCCGGCGGGCTTCGAAAACCGGTTCATGCGGTTTTCCATCATCATCCAGAGATAGACGATCGCGACCGCGAAAAAACCGGTGTAGAGAAAGATGTTCCAGGCGAAGATGGATTTGAAATTGTAGAAAGTCATGGCGACGATCAAACGGTCGGGCCGGCCGAGATCGAGCACCAGCACCGCCAACCCGCCCGCCAGCAGCGAAATCGCGAGCACGCCTGAAAGCCGGGCCAAGGGCTGGTAGAGCGCGCGACCGAACACCGAGGAGAGCGACGCGACATTGAGCGCGCCCGACGCGGCGACGATCAGGAACACGGCCGCGACGTGGGGCGTGCCCCACACGATCCGGTGCGACATGCCGCTGACCCAATGGCCCTCGGTTTCCATGACGTAGGCGCCGCCGAGACCGGCGACGACGAGTGCGCCGAGCAGCCCGACCAACGCCAGATATCCGACTCCCCAGCCCCCGTGTTCCCGATAGGCGATGCGTCCGGTCATGGCGCTCATTGCGTCAGGCCCTTGTAGAGCACGCCCTGATCGAGGCCGAGTTCGGCGCGGAGCCGGAGAACGACGTGTTGGCCGACCGCACGCGCAATCTCGCTGTTCGGATCGTTGAGGTCGCCGAAGATCATGGTCCCTGGTTTGGCCCGGTTGGTGGCCTCGACGCAGGCCGGGCTTTTGTTCGCGTCCAGGCGGTGAACGCAAAGGTTGCAGGATTCGACCGTGCCCTTGCCGCGCGGCGAATGCGGTTTCTGCCCGGTCACGTTTTCGTGGACGAAAAATCTCACCCCGAACGGGCACGCCATCATGCAATAGCGGCAGCCGATGCAGGTGTGCTTGTCCACCAGGACGATGCCGTCGGCGCGGCGAAACGAGGCCCCGGTCGGGCACACGTCCACGCAGGGCGGATTTTCGCAATGCTGACAGAAAACGGGCAGCACCCGGCTTGCGCCGGTCTTGGGATCGCGCACGGTGACGTTGCGAATCCATTGCGGGTCGGTGGCGGGACGGCCATGACCGGTCCAACCGTGTTCGTTCCGGCAGGCGGTAACGGCCGCGTCGCCGACATCCGCGTATTTGGCGAGGTCGATCAGAATCCCCCAGCGGGTCTTGGGCGAAACGGCGGTGCCGGGCGGCCGCGCCGCCGCGAGCGAATCCTCGCGGCGAATATTTAATGGCGGCGGGGTTAAGCCCGCCGCCGCGAGCCCCGAGCCCACCAGCAAAGTCACGCCGGGGGCGATGGTGAACGTGAGCACGGCGCCGGCCGCGCCGCGCATCAATTCGCGCCGCGAGAGTTCCATCGTCGTGCGCGTCACGCCGCTGGGCGTGCATTCGCACGACGCTCGCGCAAGTCCGCCGTCGGCGAGCGCGGTCATGGCGATTTCCCCGCCGGCGCGGCGGGCCTGACCCCGCCGCCATTAAATATTCGCCGCGAGGATTCGCTCGCGGCCTCGGCGCGCGTCTCGGGTGCCGTCGCGTGGCAGCCGAAACAGTCGATCCTGACGGCGACGTAGCGGTGGCAGTCGGCGCAGAACGGAACCACCGTCCGCGCCCCACCCGCCGCCGAATCGGGCACGGCGTGGCATTCGACGCAGCCCCGAAGGCTGTGCTTCCGGCCGCGAATGCCTTGATGCACGGTCTGATCGCGTTCGTGATCGAGATAGATCATGTGGTTGCGGCGCATGTCGGCGGTTGGCTCGACGCACTCGGTTCCCTTGGCCGCCTTGGGCGGCTTGGGAACGGGCGTACGCGGACCGTCGGCGGCCACCGCCGGAGGTGGCGTCTTTATTGCGCGCGGGCTCTCGCCCGCGACCGCGGAGAACGCTCCGCCCGCGAGCGCGCCAACGACGGCGAACGCCGCCAAAACTAGAACGAACGTGCGCGTCCTCCCAGCCATCGTCCCACTCGCTACTCGCCGAGGCCCATCTCGATATAGCCGGTCGGACAGACGTCGGCGCAGATGTGGCAGCCGATGCACTTTTTGTAATCGGTATCGACATAACGGCCCATGGCGCGCTGGTCCTTCTTGACCCGGAACACCGCCGTCTGCGGGCAGTAGATCACGCAGTTGTCGCATTCGAAGCACATGCCGCAGGACATGCAGCGCTTGCCCTCGGCGACGGCTTGCGCCTCGGTGAAGTTGACGATGCGCTCCTCGAAGTTGCCGATGACGTTCTCCGCCCCGATGTGGATCTCTTGGCGCTTGTTCCGCGCGACGTAGGGGAAGTGGCCAAGAAACATATCGTCGTGCTTGACGATTTCGACGAACGAGCGGTCCTCGTAATTGTGGACCGCGAATTTGGCGTGATCGGTGCCGTAGGTTTCCTTGCGGTCGTACTCGACCGGAGACAGGTTGCGCTGGCGCAGCTCGTCGAGGATGTTGAAGCGGCGCTTGTCCACCTTCGGCCGCTTGCCGAGGTCCTGGCCGGCGAGGAACTTGTCGATCGATTCGGCCGCGATCCCGGCGTGGCCGATGGCGGTGGTGAGTAGGTGCGGCTGCACGATGTCGCCGCCGGCGAAGTGCTTGGGCTTGCCTTTGACCTGGTAGGTGCCCTCGACCGCCATCAGGCCCCGGCCGTTGTCGAAGCTCTCCATCCCCTTGAGGTCGCCGCCCTGGCCGATGGCCGAGACGATCAGGTCGCACTCGATTTCGAATTCGGTGCCCGGCGTCGGGACCGGGGCATTCCCCTTCATGGTGCATTGGCACATCTTGAGGGCGCGAGCCCGGCCGTCCGGGCCCTTGATGACTTCGAGCGGCATGACGCCGCCCTTGATCTCGACGCCTTCGCGCATCGCGTCCTCGCGCTCGCGCGCCGCCGCGGTCATCTTGTCGATGGGGAAAAGGGACGTGAGCACCGCCTGAACCCCTTCGCGCTCCATGACCCCGGCGACGTCCTGGGCGGTGTGGCCGACGGCCACCGCCTCCGGCGGCGGGATATCCCGGTTATGAGAGATGAAGCCGAGCCGGCGGGCGACCGAGGCGACGTCGATCGAGGTGTCGCCGCCGCCGACCACGACCACGCGCTTGGCCGCGACTTTCAACCGGCCTTCGTTGAAGGCGCGCAGGAAGTCGACGCCGGAGATGACGTTGGATGCGTCCGATCCGGCGGCCGGCAGCTTCCGACCGACTTGCGCGCCGATACCCCAGAAAATGGCGTCGAAGTCGCGCTCAAGTTCCTCGACCGACACGTCGCGGCCGACGCGGACACCCATGCGCAGGACGACGCCGGTGTCGACGATGCGATTGATCTCGGCGTCCAACGTCGCCCGCGGGGTGCGGTAGCCGGGAATGCCATAGCGCATCATGCCGCCGAGCAAGGGTTGCGATTCGAACAGGGTCACGCCGTGGCCGCGCCCGCGCAGGAAGAGGGCGGCCGAGAGTCCCGCCGGTCCGGCGCCGATAATGGCGACTTTCTTGCCGCTTTCCACATTCGGCTTGGCGAAGGTCACGTTATTGGCGGTCGCCCAGTCGCCGACGTACTGCTCGACCCCGTTGATGCCGACGAAATCGTCGACCGCGTTGCGGTTGCAGCCGGTTTCGCACGGCGCCGGGCAGACCCGGCCCATGATCGAGGGAAACGGGTTGGCGACCGCCATGCGGCGGAACGCGTATTCCTGCCACTTCATGCCGGCAACGGGCGGTTTGTCGATGCCGCGCGCGATCTGGAGCCAGCCCCGGATGTCGTGGCCCGAAGGGCAGCTGCTCTGGCACGGCGGCGTGCGATGCACGTAGGTCGGGCACTTGTGCGACCAATCCGCCGAAAAAATCTTTTCCTGCAAGTCGCGCCACCTGTCCGCGCCATCCGCGTAACGGCGGAAGGTGAGCGGCCTCTCTGTCTTTTTGGGGGTCTCGACGTTCATGGTACGCGCCTCTCTTGTTACAATCGAATTACGCCGAAGCCGTCGCTTGCGCGGGCTCGATCCGGATCGCGTTGCTCACCAACTGGTGCACGCTGACGATCATGTCCATGCCCATGCCATATTTCGGCATGACGGTTCCGAACTGGCTCTTGCAGATGGCGCAGATCGCGGCCATGTGGGTGACGCCGTGGCTTTTGATCACCTCGTTCAGCGCCTGCATCCTGGGCATCGCGCCCTTGACGCGAAGTTCCATGAGATCGTCGGTCAGGAGCCCGCCGCCGCCGCCGCAGCAGAATGTTTTCGCGCCGATGGTGTCCTCGCGCATATCGACG
Source organism: Rhodospirillales bacterium (assembly GCA_009693905.1). Classification (GTDB taxonomy): domain Bacteria; phylum Pseudomonadota; class Alphaproteobacteria; order Rhodospirillales; family 2-12-FULL-67-15; genus 2-12-FULL-67-15. The sequence continues at coordinate 10,704 of SHWG01000028.1, forward strand.
AAATTGTTGCAGCACGCCTTGATGATCTCGCGCGGGATGCGGAACTGCCCGTCCGGCATATCGCCCATGCGCGAGCCGCGCGCGACGTTGCAGGAATCGTGAAAGGTGACGACCTTGTCGTCGTTCTTGGATTTGTCGAAGCTGAGCGCGCCCTTTTGGATAAGATCGTATGTGACCTCGCAGATGTGCTGCGGCGCCGGATAGGCGGGATCGAGGAAGTCCCACGGCCCGGCGAGCGTATTGAGAAAACTGTAGGCGACCCGCCAGGCGTGGCCGCACTCGCCGAAGACGATGCGCTTGACCCCGAGATCGAGCGCCGCTTGACGAATGCGGAGCGCGATCTTGTGCATCTGCTCGTGGGAGCCGACGAACAGGGCGAAGTTGGCGGCTTCCGACGCATACGACGAGACCGTCCAGCTGATGTTCGCCTGATGGAACACCTTGGCGTAGCCCATCAGCCCCTCGATGTGGGGCGAGGCGAAGAAATCCGCCGACGGCGTCACCAGCAGGACCTCGGCGCCTTTTTCGTTCACCGGAATCCGCACCTTGACGCCGGTCGCCTCCTCCATGTCGTCCTCGAGGCTCGCCAGCGTCGCCCGCAACCCCTTTTCTTGAAGTCCGAGGTTGTTGCCGAACTTGTGGACCTTGGCGATGATCTCGTTGCTGTACTTCTGGCCCATGCCGATGTGATCCATGATCTCGCGCCCGGCCATGGAAATTTCCGCAGTGTCGATGCCGTAGGGACAGAAGACCGCGCAGCGCCGGCATTGCGAGCATTGGTGGAAGTAGGCATACCAGTCGTCGAGAACGTCCTTGGTCAAATCCTTGGCCCCGACCAGGCCGGGAAAGAACTTGCCGGCGAGGGTGAAATGGCGGCGATAGACTTGGCGCATCAGGTCTTGGCGCGCGACCGGCATGTTCTTGGGATCGCCGGTGCCGAGGAAATAGTGGCACTTGTCGGTGCAGGCGCCGCACTTGACGCAACTGTCGAGAAACACCCGGAGCGCGCGAGATTTGCCGAGAAGATCGCCCATTTTGGCGATCGCCTTGTCGTGCCAGCCCTCGACCAGTTGGCCGGGAAAGCCGAGCGCCTCCTGATGTTCGGGCTTGGCGACGAAGGGTTTCGAGTGCGCCATCGCGCCCTCGGCGATCGCCGGAATCGCGAGATCGTCCTCGAGTGCGGGGATGGTGAACGTGGGCGCGGCCATGTGCGTCCTATTTATCGAACGCTGCGGCGAAGCGGGCGAGATGGCGGCGCGAGCGCGCGTCGTCGACCTGGTTGCGGGTCGGACTGAAAAATACGCCCGGCGCGTGGAGCAGCTTGCTGAACGGAAAAATCGCCATCAGCAAGGCAACCAAGGCGAGATGGACGAGGAGAAAGGGTTCCGCCGGCAGCGGTTGCCAATCGAAGCGCACCAGCCCGAGCGCGAACGCCTTGAGCGCGACGACGTCGGTCCGCTCGCCGTACTTGAGGGCGAGGCCCGATAGCCCGATGGCGACAAAGAGCGCCAGCATCAGATGATCCGAAGGCGACGAGATATAGCGCACCCGCTCGACCAGAAACCGCCGCGCCCACAGCCCCGCCAGCCCCACGACCATAACGAACCCGGCGTAGAGCCCGAAGGGCTGGATCAGTTCGACCCACGTCCAGACCGGCTCCTGGAAATAGCGCAGGTGCCGCAAGAGCACGAGAACGAGCGCGGCGTGAAACAGCATGGCGAAAAGCCATATCCACTTGTTCGCCTTGAACAGGCTTTCGAACAGGCAAACTTCGCGGGCCATGCGCAGCACGACGCCGCCTTGGGTGATGGGCGCGGGCGGGGTCGGAATCTTGAACGGCGCGGGGGTGCGCGCGTAAAGCCGGACGCGGTATGCGAGTCCGAGGACAAACACCGCCACCGCCGCGTAAAAGAGAAGGGCATAGGTGACGGTCAACGCGTTCATGCCCCGGTCTCCATTCACGTCCATCCTGTCATTCCCGCGAAAGCGGGAATCCATCTTTTTCAAAAGCATGGACCCCCGCTGCCTACTCCGCCGAAGCAGCCGCTTCGGCTGCGAAGGCTGGATGCGCGGGGGTGACGATTCCTACCGATCGCAACCCGCTTAGACGCAGCCGGTCGGCTTGGGCAAGCCGGCGATTTTGCACGCCTGCTTGGCCGGCCCGTAGGGGAACAGGTCGTAGAGGTACTTGTTGCTGCCCTTCTCCGGTCCGAACTTTTCCTTCATCGCCTTGGTCAGCACCCGGATCGCCGGCGCGATCTGGTATTCGTTGTAATAGTCGCGCAGGAAATTGACGACTTGCCAGTGCTCGTCGGTCATGTCGACGCTCTCGGCCTGGGCGATGGCCGCGGCGATGTCCTGGGTCCAGAGGCTCAAGTCCATGAGATAGCCTTCTTCATCGGTCTCGATGGTGTTGCCGTTGACGGTGTATGGCACGATCGAATCTCCCTTTTCTCAGTTGCGGTCTTTCACAGCCACGAATTGACGGTTCCCTTGGCCACGGCGAGATCCACGAACCCGCCATAGTCTACAACCTTGACGCCCCCGATCAGCCGGGATTCTTCGAACCCGCGCGCTTTGAGATCGGGCCCGAGTACGTAGATTTCATGAGTTTTCGCGGCGGCCTCGACCTTGGCGGTCTGGGCGGTGCCCGCAAGGGCGGCGTAAACGCCGTCCTCGATCAAAAGGATCGCCGAGCCCGGGACCGCGAGCCGGAGGCAGCTGTCGAGCGTGTTGCGCTCGAAGGGCGATTTGTTGACCGTGTGCAGCATGGAGCGGGCTCTCTTCTCAGCCGGTAATCAGAATGTCTTGCTCGGCCATCAGCTTGGCAAGCTCGGCCGCGCTGACGACCCGGACCTTGACGACGAAATCGTCGACCTTGAGCCCGCGCGCGTCCATCGATTCTTTCTCGACGTAGAGTTTTTCGACGTCGTAGCCGGCGAGCGCGCGGAAAGTCGGCGAGAAGTTCTTCATGCCGAGTTCCTTGGGGTCCTGGCCCTTCTTGATCTGAAACACGCCGTCGTCGAGGAACGCGACCGAGGTGTCCTGCTCAAAGGCGGCCGCGACCAGAACCGATTCGAGAATTTCGAGGGGATAGATGGTCCCGTACGGCGCGCGGCGGTTCACGTACATGAATTTCTTGACCACGCCCTGGGTGTCGAAAACCGGCTCTTCGCTCATCGCTCCTGGCCCCCCGTCAATCGCCGAACACCAGGAGCCGGTCGGCGGCGATCCCGACCTCGGTCAACTGGCCGAGCCCCGAGATGTGGAATCCCTCCGCCAACACTTCGTCCTTGATGCCGCGGCGCATGCCCGCCGCCACGCACACCACCAAATCCACCTTGTGCGTCTTTGCCATCTCGCCCCAGAGTTTTACCAGGTTGCGGTCGTCGGATTGCGGCTCCGAAAGCTTGTTCGCGTTGTTGACGCCGTCATAATAGAAGAACACGCGCAGCACCTGGTGGCCCCGGCCGATCGCCGCCTTGGCAAACTGATAGGCCGAATCGGACGCTTGGTGGTTGAACGGTCCCTCGTTGACCAGGATGCCGAACTTCATCGCCGCGGTCTCTATCCGTTGTGAAAACGCCGCGCCCCGATAGGGGCACATCATTTAATGCGCGCGGGGGTAAGCCCGCGCGACTTCAGAAGTGCACGTGACTGGAGGCGTTCAGGCTCGCGCGCGCGCCGCGCCAGTCGTCGATATGGAACTTGGTGAACGGCAGATTGGTCATCTCGAAGAAGCGGGGCCAGCCGATACGGTCGATCCATTCGTTCATCCGCTCCCACGGTCGCGCGTTTTCCTTGTAGGCGTAGAGGATGGTCTTGACCACCTCGGCCACCTCGGGCCAGCGCGGCGGATTGTTGGGCAGCCCCGCCACCACCAGCTTGTGGAAGGCCGGGCGCGAGCGGGTGCTGGAATGCTTGCCGCCGACCCAGATCGCGAGCTTGGAATGCTCCGGGTCGTTGATCTGCATCGGCGGGCACGGCGGATAGCAGGCGCCGCAGCAGATGCATTTGCGCTCGTCCACTTCCAACGACGGTTTTCCGTTGACCAGCGCCGGGCGGATCGCCGCCACCGGGCAGCGCGCGATCACGGCGGGGCGCTCGCACACGTTGGCGACCAGATCGTGATTGATCTTGGGCGGCTTGGTATGTTGGACGTTGATCGAGATGTCGCCCTGGCCGCCGCAGTTGATCTGGCAGCAAGACGTCGTGATCTTGACCCGGTTGGGCATCTCTTCTTTCTTGAATTCCTCGTAGAGCTCGTCCATCAGCGCCTTGACCACGCCCGAGGCGTCGGTGCCGGGAATGTCGCAGTGCAGCCAGCCCTGGGTGTGCGAGATCATGGAGACCGAATTGCCGGTCCCGCCGACCGGATACCCGCTCGCCTCCAGCTTGGCGATCAGGGGCGCGACTTTCTTTTCGTCGCCGACCCCGATCTCGATATTGGAGCGGGTGGTGAAGCGCATGTGCCCTTCGCCGAATTTGTCGACGATGTCGCAAAGATCGCGGATGGTGTAGACGTCCATTTGCCGCTGGGTGCCCGCCTTCACGGTCCAGAGCGTATCCCCGCTCTTGGCGACATGGCGCAGAACGCCCGGCCTCGGCCGGTCGTGCCAGGCCCATTGGCCGAAGTTCTTGCGCATCAGCGGATGCATCAGGGGGATCGGATCGGGCACGCCGCATTCGTCGGGCATACGCGGCGGCGGAGCTTTCGGCGGCGCCGGCGTTTGCGCTTTTGGCGCCTGCGGCTGAATCTGGTCCATCGGTTTTCTCTCCCCTTTATCGTTGGCCGTTATTCGGCGGCCTGGATGGTCTTGCCGCCGGTATCGGCGGCCTGGATGGTCTTGCCGCCGGTATCGGCGGCGGGGGCCTTGGGCGCGCGGCGGGCTTTCCACTTGGCCACTTCTTCGTCCCAGCCGTCGAGGCGGACATACGAGCTGGTGCGCGGGTGGACGACCATGTTGGCGTCGGGTTCGATGTCGATGCCCTCGAGGAAGCTGACCATGCCGATGCGCTCGATCATCTCGCCGAGACGTTCGTGGTCGAGCGCGTTCTCGGCCCAGAATTCGAGCACCTTGCGCCCCAACGCGACCAGCTTCTCGTAGTCTTCCTCGGTTTCGAGGCGCATGAAGGGAACCAGCACGGTGCCCATCAAATCGCCGATCTTGAGCGAGCGCTTGCCGCCGGCGAGCACGGTGACGCCGCGAACATTGCCGGGCTTCAAGGCTTTGGTCAGGACGTTGATGCAGTGCATGCAGCGGACGCAGCTTTTGTTGTCGATATCGAGGGTGTCGTCGTCGTTCAGGCTCAACGCCCGGGTCGGGCACATGTTGACGACTTGATCGATGATTTCCTTGCGCCCGCGCTGCTTGACCGCCTTTTTGAATTCGTCCTGATCGACCTGCATGTCGTCGGCCCAGGTGCCGAGGACGGCGAAGTCGGAACGGTGCGAGGCGTTGACGCAGTCGTTGGCGCAGCCGGAAAACTTGAATTTGAATTTGTAGGGCAGCGCCGGCCGATGCATCTCCTCCAAGAGCGAGTTGATCATCATCCGGTGCGCTTTCTGCTCGTTGTAGTTCGACTGTTCGCAGCGCGCCCCGCCGACGCAGCTCATGGACGTGCGCACGCCCGCGCCGGCGCCGCCGAGATCGAAGCCGGCTTCGTTGAGTTCGTCGAAGCAGGGTTGGACTTTATCGGTCTTGATGCCCTGGAACATGATGTCGCCCGACTGGCCGTGGAAGGCGATCAGGCCCGAGCCGTACTTCTCCCAGATGTCGCAGAGCTTGCGCATGGTGGCGGTGTCGTAGTGCATGCCCGCCGGCGGCTGGACGCGGAAGGTGTGGAACTCGGCCGAGGCGGGAAACTTATCGCGCGCCTCGGAGAAGCGGGGAATGATGCCGGCGCCGTAACCGCGCACGCCGACCGTACCGCCCTTCCAGTACCCTTTGCGCGTCTGGTAAGAGTGCTCGAGCTGGCCGAGCAGGTCCTTCATCATCGGCGCGTATTGCTTGTCTTCGGATTCGGCGAGGCGCTTCAGGCCGGTGACGAAGCTCGGCCACGGCCCGCTTTCGAGCTGGTCGAGGAGCGGCGTCGCGGGCAGCGGCTTGCCGGATTTGGTTGGATTTTCCTGGGTCATGGTTCCTTCCTCAGCGCGTGGCGCTTCCCTTCGGATATAATTATAAAGTCGTTGGCTCGAGGCGCGCCTGGCTGAGAATGTTTGAGTCGAACGCGCTCCGTAAAACGGATCAAATGATAGGCAACTAAAATCTAATATGCAATAATGTTAATGTGCTTTTGCACATATGGTTTTGGACAAAATGTTTTCCGACTTTCCGACGAAAGGTTCTTTCGCGCTTGCGGAACAGGCCGCCTACCGGCCCTGGCGCGACCTGAAGATTTCGTATTATCCCATTACTAAAGAAGACATTTTCGTCGATATAGCCGACCCGACCCAACCCACCGAGCGGGAGCGGACAAAGGCGATGGCGATTGTGCAGCGCACAAATTTTTTCCTTTACCGGACCCCCGCACTCTCGCTCCCCGGCCGGGAAGTGGCTTTAGGTCTTGCCCGCGCTTTCGGTTTTCACCGGCTCGATGCCAACCCCATGGCCGACGAGGACGGGCTCACTCAAGTCGCCGTCGGCGAGGCCGGGGCGAAACCGCGCTACATCCCCTACACCGACCGCCCGATCCAGTGGCACACCGACGGCTACTACAACGCGCCCGAACGCCAGATCCGGGGTTTTCTCCTCCATTGCGAAAGTCGCGCGGTGGAAGGCGGCGAGAATTTTCTCATGGACCCCGAGATCGCCTACATCCTGCTCCGTGAACGGGACCCGGCGCTGGCGGCGGCGCTCTCCCATCCCGAAGCCATGACCGTGCCGGCCAACGAGGAAGAATCCCGCGCGCCGTGCACCGGACCGGTCTTTTCCGTCGACGCGCCGAGCGGCCAGCTGCACATGCGCTACACCGCGCGAACCCGGAGCATTTCCTGGCTGGACGACGCCGTGGTTCGCGCCGCGGCCCAGGCGCTCGCCCGCATCCTCGACGATTCCGCCTCGCCCTACGTCGTCCGTCATCGCTTCGCGCCCGGCGAAGGCGTGGTGTGCAACAACGTGCTGCACGGACGGACCGGCTTTCGCGACGCCCCGACACTGGGCCGGCGGCTGGTCTGGCGGGCCCGGAGTTACGACCGGATCGCGTCGCCCCGATAGGGGCGCATCATTCGATGCGCGTGGGGTTAAGCCCGCGCGCCTCTGAGAACAACTAAGGAGGCTTCCGTGGCGCTTTACACAGTTCTCGGCGATCTCGACTCCTTCGATGCCCCCTGGGGCAAGAAGATCGTGGTCCAGAAGGTCAAATACGAGGGCGGCCTGACGATGTTGCGGGTGCGGATCAAGGAGGGCAGCCGGTTCACGCTCCTCGATCTCGATGCCCAAAGCGCCCGCCGGCTCGGCCAGGGCTTGCTCGCCTGGGCCGACGCCCCTTAAGCCTGGAACGCGTCACGGGCCTTGGCGCCGCCGGCGGGAAGCCAGCAGGTGACGGTGGTGCCGCGGTTCGGCACCGATTTCAGCTCGACCCTGCCTTGGTGCAGCTCGATCAGGCGCCGAACCAGGGTGAGGCCGAGCCCGGCGCCGCTGGTTCCGGGCGCACCCGCCGCCCTAGCGAGCGCGCCGCCGCCGGCGCGGATCGGGACGACTTTCTCGAACGGCCTCTGGACGCGCTCCTGATCCGCGAGCGGAATGCCGACGCCGGTGTCGGCCACCGCGAGCTCCACTTCGTCGCCCGCGCGCGCGGCCAAAAGGCGCACCCCGCCGCGGGGGGGCGTGAAGGCGATGGCGTTGCTCAAGAGATGGAACAGCACCTGCTTGAGCCGGCTTTGGTCGGCCTGAATCCAGCCGATGTCGGTGGGCGCGTCGAATTCCAAGCGCAGTTCCTTGCGCCGCGCGCGTTCGCGCACCAGGCCCAGAACCGAAACCAGCATGGCGTGCACGTCGACCGCGTCGAGCTGGAGTTCGAGCGCGCCCGCTTCGATCGAAGCGAGATCGAGGATATCGCCGACCACCGTCATCAGGCCGTTCGCCGAATCGAAAATGTTCTGGGCGTAGTCCATCTGGCGCGGCGTCAGGGCCCCGAAATGGCCGGCGGCGAGAATCTCGGCGAAGCCGATGACGCTGGTCAGCGGGGTGCGGATTTCGTGGCTGACATTGGTGATGAACTGCGATTTCAGCCGCGCCGCTTCCTCGAAGGCGAGCGCGCGTTCGAGCAGCGATTCCTCCCGGCGCGCGGTATCGGTCGCGTCGAGATAGCCGAGCAGAACCGCGCCGTCCGGCAAAGGCACGGTCGCGTAGTCGATGACCGTATCGTCCGAGCGTTCGATCCGTCCGCTCCCGCGCCGGCGCGACAGCAGCCGTCCCGCGAGCCGTTCGCTGAAGAGCGGCCAATCCTCGACGTCCTGGCGGAACGGCCGCATCGCCTCGATGAAGTCGGCGAGATGCGCCGAGGCCGCGAGCGTGTCCGGGTTCAGGTTCCAAAGGCGCGCGACCTCGCGGTTGGCGAGCTTGAGCCGGCCGTCGCCGCCGAACACGGCGACGCCTTCGTGCAGGTTGTCGAGGGTCACGTCCTGGACCCGGGTCGCCGTCTTGAGCGACGACTTGAGCGCGAATTCGCCGGTCACGTCCTCGTAGACGAAGATCGCGCCCCCGCCCGAGCGCGGGTGGGCGCGCAAGGACAGGACCGTGTCGTCGGGAAGATACATCATGGTGGGCGGCGCCGGCGCCGTGAGCCCGAGCAGCGCCATCTGTTCCGCTTTGTAGGCGTGAAAATCGGAAGCCTCGGGCAGACGGCGGCGCGCGCGAAGGGCCTCCAGAATTTCGCCCAAGGCCGGCCCGGTCTCCAACCAGGCGCGCTCGATCCGCCACAACCGCGCGCACGCCCAGTTGCACGCCGCGAGCCGGCCGTCGGCGGCGAAGAGCGCGATCGGCTGGGCCAGCGCCTCGAGAACCTCGGCGGTCGTCTTGTCGGCGGGCGCGGCGGGCGAATCCCCGCCGCCAATATTTTGTTGCCGCGAGGATTCGCTCGCGGCGGGGAGCGACAACGAGGGTGGCGCGGGCGTCTTGACCCCGGCGGCTTCGGGGATCGGGCGGAACCAAAGCGAATCGGCGACCGTGCCGCCCATCCCGTCGCGGGCGCGGGTGCCCGCGACCGCGACCACGGCGTTGTTCTTTACCATGACTGTTTCAAAGACGGTGCCGTCGCAACGAAGCCGATCGGTCGCGCGCGCTAGCGTCTCGGCGTCGCCGGGCGCGAGCGCCGCGAGCACGTCGGCGAAGCGCAAGCCGTTGCCGTCGGCGCCGAGATCGAGAAGCCGGGCGAGGCGGCGCGAGCAGAACTCGGTTCCGCTGCCCCCTTCGAAGACGAAGCTCGCGTCGGGGCAGGCGGCGAGAAGTGCTCGCGCCCGGTCGGCGTCCTCGGCGGCGGTGCGCGCTTCCGCATCGGCGCGGCCGGAAGCGCGTTTCAGGTACAGGACAAAGGGCGCGCCTAGAGTTAGCGCCGCGCCCGCGCCGAGCGCGGGATAAAGCAGAGTTTCGATCCCGATCATGGCGGGAATCATAGGCGTTCCGCCGAACAGGGGCCAAGGCCGGGCGGGAAAGGGCGCGAAGACTCGATTTCCGCCGAGCGGCGCCGGAAAATTACGCGCCTAAGGGCGGCGAATCGGAAAATTAATTAATAGCGGTAGGCGTCGGACTTGAACGGGCCGGCCGGGGCGATGCCGATGTATTGGGCCTGGGCGGGGGTGAGCCGGGTGATCTTGGCGCCGAGCTTGGCGAGGTGCAGGGCGGCGACCTTTTCGTCCAGGTGCTTCGGCAGCACATAGACTTTCTTTTCGTACTTGCCGGTATTGCCCCAAAGCTCGATCTGGGCGAGCACCTGGTTGGTGAACGAGGCGCTCATGACGAAACTCGGATGCCCGGTGCCGCAGCCGAGGTTGACCAATCTTCCTTCGGCGAGAAGAAGAATTCTCTTGCCGTCCGGAAACTCGATCTCGTCCACTTGCGGCTTGACGTTGTGCCACTTGAGATTGCGCAGTCCGGCGATCTGGATTTCGGAATCGAAGTGGCCGATGTTGCAGACGATGGCGCGGTCCTTCATCGCCCGCATGTGCTCGACGGTGACGACGTCGACGTTGCCGGTCGCGGTGACGAAGATGTCGGCGCGGGTTGCGGCGTCTTCCATCGTCGTCACCTCGAAGCCTTCCATCGCCGCCTGGAGGGCGCAGATCGGGTCGATCTCGGTCACCAGCACCCGGCAGCCGGCGTGGCGCAGGCTGTCGGCGGAACCCTTGCCGACATCGCCGTAGCCGCAGACCAGGGCGACCTTGCCCGCCATCATCACGTCGGTGGCGCGGCGGATGCCGTCGACCAGGCTTTCGCGGCAGCCGTACTTGTTGTCGAACTTGGACTTGGTGACCGAATCGTTGACGTTGATGGCGGGGAACAGGAGCGTTTTCTTTTTTTCCATTTCGTAGAGGCGATGGACGCCGGTGGTGGTTTCCTCGGTCACGCCGCGGATATCCTTGGCGGTGGCCGAATACCAGCCGGGCTTGGCGGTGACGCGCTGCTTGATCGCGGCGTAGAGGGCTTCTTCTTCTTCGTTGGTCGGCTTGGCGACGACGGAAATATCGCGCTCCGCCCGGCAGCCGAGATGCATCAGGAGCGTGGCGTCGCCGCCGTCGTCGAGGATCATGTTCGGCCCGCCGCCGGCCCACTCGAAGATGCGATGCGTGTAGTCCCAGTACTCAGGCAGCGTCTCGCCCTTGACCGCGAACACCGGGGTGCCGCGGGCCGCGATCGCGGCGGCGGCGTGGTCCTGGGTCGAATAGATGTTGCAGGATGCCCAGCGGATCTCGGCGCCAAGCGCCTGGAGCGTCTCGATCAGGACCGCGGTCTGGATCGTCATATGCAGCGAGCCGGCGATGCGCGCGCCCTTGAGTGGTTTTTTCGGCCCATACTCTTGGCGGAGGGCCATCAGCCCCGGCATTTCGGTTTCGGCGATGGCCATTTCCTTCAGCCCCCAGTCGGCCAACGCGATGTCACGGACGATGTAGTCGGGCAAAGGAGCCATGGTGGGTTTCCTGAAGGGAAAGGGAGCGGGGGTTTAACAGGCGGGAGTGTGACGGGCAAGGCCTGGACACGAGGGCGCTGTCCTTGCGACTTGGTGCAAGCTTGGAGGGGGTTCAAGGGGGGTCGGAGGGGGTTTTCATCATGTAAAACCGGCTTAACCCGTTGGAATTCCTAGAAACCACCTCGAATCGACGCGATTCGCTCATCTTCGCTCATCATGCCCCATCTTTTCGCGCTTTTTTCCGCCCCGTTCCCCGCTTTCGCGAAGCCCGCTTCGGCGGGCGAAGGTAAGGTCGGGTGGGGCGCGCG
>SHWG01000029.1 GCA_009693905.1 Rhodospirillales bacterium
AGAGGGCTCAAAGCGTCCCCTGCCCTTCGCGCGCGATTCCAAGGGGTTGTGAAACCCGGGCCTAGCGGCCGAGGTCGATGACCGTGCGCCCGCGCACCTGACCCTGGAGAATTTTGCCGGCCAGCCCCTGAACGTCGGCCAGGCCCACCGTCGTCGTCAGGGCATCGAGCTTGTCGAGCGGCATGTCGCGCGCGAGCCGCGCCCAGGCCTTGAGCCTGCGTTCCATCGGGCAGGTATTGGAATCGATCCCGAGCAGATTGATGCCGCGCAGCAGGAACGGGATCACGGTGGCGGTGAACTTGATCCCGCCCGCGTTGCCGACCGCGGCGCAACTGCCCCAATAGCGAAGGGTGGCGAGGATGTTGCCGAGCTGTTCTCCGCCGACGTTGTCGATCGCGCCGGACCAGCGCTCGGGGCCGAGCGGCCCCTTGGGTGGGGTCGCCAGTTCGGCCCGATCGACGATCGTCGCCGCGCCGAGGTCGCGGAGATAGTCGTGGGAATCGGCGCGGCCGGTGCCGGCGACAACCCGATGACCGAGGCGGGAAAGCAAAGCAACCGAGACGCTGCCGACTCCACCGGCAGCGCCGGTGACGAGGACTTCCCCTTCCCCGCCGGCTTTGAGCCCGCGTTCCTCGAGCGCCATCACCGCAAGCATCGCGGTGAAGCCGGCGGTGCCGAGCGCCATCGCCTGTTTGAGGGAAATTTCTTGCGGGCGCTTGATCAGCCAATCCGCCTTGACCCGCGCCTTGGCGGCGAAGCCGCCCCAATGAACCTCGCCGACGCGATAGCCGGTCAACACCACCTCGTCGCCCGGCTTGAATTTGGGCGAATCCGATTTATCCACCACCCCGGCAAAATCGATTCCCGGAACGTGCGGATACTTGCGCACCAGCTTGCCCTGGCCCTGCACGATCATCCCGTCCTTGTAGTTGAGGGTCGAGTAGCGGATTGCGACGGTGACGTCGCCTTCGGGCAGCGCCTGTTCTTCGAGGGTGCGCAGCGAGGCCGCGACTTTGCCTTCGGTTTCCTCCAGCACCAACGCCTTGAAGCTCGTTCCGCTCATGGGATCTCTCCTAGATATTTTATGGCCCGCCTGTTGTAAAAGCTCGACCGGAGCTTGGCAACAGCGCTAACCCGGAACCTGCGATCGAGAAGCGATGGCGCAACCCCTGTCTGTTTTTCATGTGACGATCGTTCTCGCGGTTTTAGCCACGGGGACGGGTTGGAGCGGCTCGGGCGCGGCGCAAGGCCCGCAATCGCCCGACCCCCGGATCGAGGCCGAGCGGGCCCAGCGCGAGCTCACCGCCGCCGAAAACGTCCTGCGCGACGCCCGCGCCGCGCGCGCGAAAACCGAGGCGGACACCGCCGATCGCCTCGCCCGGCTCGACGAGCGGCGCCGGAGCGCGCAGGCGCTCCCCGACGAGGCCGGGCGCCAGACCGCTTTGCGCGCGATCTCCGCCGAGGAGAGGACCGTCCGCGCCGGGCAGGCCAAGGCCCGCGCCGCCGAAGCCACCGCGGAACGGAACGCCGAAACCGCGGCGCTGGCGCTGGCCCGCGCCCGATCCGGCGCCGCGAGCGGCGCGACGCGAGAAGGCGCGCCTAGCGGCGCGACGCGGCGATCTAAAAGCGAAGGCGGCGTCACGCCGCTAGGCGTGCATCCGCGCGACGATTCGCCCGCCGCGCCGGCAACCGCCGTTTCTCTCGAAGCCCTGATCCACGCCCGCATGGACGTCGAGTCCGCCGAGACCGCGTTCGCCCGGGCCCGCGCCGCGCGGGAGGATATCGCGCGCAAAGTAGGCGCCGAGGTCCGCGATCTCACCCAGCAACTCGCCGAAACGGTCGCATTGAGAAAACGCGCCGGCGACGGGCGCCGGGCCGCCGAAGCCGCAACCCTGGAAGCGAGCCTCAAGGCCCTGATCCAAGACGCGACCGGAAAATTGAGCGAAGCGGAAATCCGCGAGACCGAGGCGGTTGCCGCGCTCGAGGCCGCGCGCGCGCGAAGCGCGGGCGCGCGCCGAAATCGAGGCGCGGTTGCCCGCGCGCTAGGGTGGGTCCGAATAAGCTACTTACGTCATTCCCGCGCAACCCGCCTTCGCGAAGCCCGCTTCGGCGGGCGAAGGACGGGCGGGAATCCATCTTGTCCGTGGACCCCCGCTTTCGCGGGGGTGACGGTTTGAGGATTAATCAGAGGTTTCCTAGGCCTCGATCCGCCAGCCCAGCGTTTCCCCGGCGAGAAACGGCCGGAGCGTGTCGCCGGGGGCGGGCACCGTGTTTGGAATTCGCGTCTCGGCTTGCGCGAGTTTTATCCGCTCCTCGTTCGCCGGCAGCCCATAGAACGCCGGGCCGTTCAGGGAAGCGAACGCCTCCAGTTTCGCCAGCGCGCCTTCCTCGGCGAAGACCTGGGCATAGGCCTCGATCGCCGCCGGCGCGTTGAAGATGCCGGCGCAGCCGCAATCGGATTCCTTGGCCGCGCGCGGATGCGGCGCGGAATCGGTGCCGAGAAAAAAGCAGGCTTCGCCCGAGACGGCGGCGCGGCGCAGCGCCTGGCGGTGCTTTTCCCGCTTCGCCACCGGCAGGCAGTAGAGATGCGGGCGAATGCCGCCTTCGAACATGGCGTTGCGGTTGATCATCAGATGATGCGGCGTCAGCGTCGCGCCGACGCCGGGCGCGTGGGCGCGGACGAAGGCGACCGCGTCTTCGGTCGTGGCGTGCTCGAACACCACCTTGAGGCCGGGGAAGTCGCGCACCAGCGGCCCGAGGACGCGATCGAGAAAGACCGCTTCCCGGTCGAACACGTCCACGTTCGCGTCCGTCACCTCGCCGTGGACCAAAAGCGGCATGCCGATCTTCTCCATCCGCGCGAGCACGCTTAGGATATGGCGCACATCGCTGACGCCCGATTCGGAATGGGTGGTGGCGTTGGCCGGATAGTACTTGGCCGCGACCCAGGCGCCGTCGCCAAAACCCCGGGCGACTTCGTCGGCGTCGGTCCGGTCGGTGAGATAGCACGTCATCAGGGGGCGGAAACCGGACCCGGGCGGGCACGCCGCCTCGATCCGCGCCCGATAGGCCCGGGCGCCCGCCGCCGTGGTCACCGGGGGAACCAGGTTGGGCATGACGATGGCCCGGCCGAAGACTCGGGCCGTGAACGGCAAAACCGCCCCGAGCATGGCCCCGTCGCGCAAATGGAGGTGCCAGTCGTCGGGACGGCGGATGACGATGGATGAAGGAGGAGAAGGCATCAATTGTCCATGTTATCCCCCGATCCGCCTTTCGTCACGATGGGGATTGTCTTAGGGCGCGGGCTTCCCATATCGTGGGGACCATGAGCGCAGGCCAAAATCCTTCCGCCCCGCCCGCGAAAGACCCCCGCCGCCGGACCGTTTACGGGGTCGAGTACGTGACCGCCGATTCCCTGACCAGCCTCGAGGACTGGCTCGATGCCAACTGCCAGGGCAAGTGGTCGCTGGGCCTCGAGGGCATGGACGAAAAGCGCGTCAAAAAAACCGTCAAGATCCTGTTCGCGATAGAAGACGACAAGCGGGGATTCATCGCCGAATTCGCCCGGCGGTAAAGGCCGCCATAATGAAAGACCGGGCGCGGAAAACGCCGCCGGGTCTTACTGTTATGTTTGGCGCGTTCGCGCCCGGCGCTGAACCGATCTGCTAAGACGCGAGCGCCTCGGCTGCATCGTCCACCGCCGCCCCCCCCAGAATATGACTCCGGTGCCAGAGAGCGAACGCGAGCAGGTGCCAAGCCGCGGCCGCGTGTCGTGAACGTGCGCTCGGCGCGCGCAAGCCCGCGCCGCCACCGCGCTCGGCGACGCTTGCGAACAGGCGCTCGACCGCCTCGGGGCGGCAGGCTTCGAGCACGCCTGGCTGGCGGGCGACGAGCGGGCCGAGTGTACGCCCCCGGCTCGCGATCCACTCGCCGACCGGAACCGTGAAGCCGCGCTTGGGCGCGAACGGACGCGCCTCGGGCAGCGCCGTCTCCAGCCAGCGCCGGAGCAGCCATTTGCCGCGCCCATGATGCACCTTGAGGGCATCGGGCAGACCAAAGCCGAAGGCCGCGAGCCGGGGATCGAGGAACGGCACCCGGCCCTCGACCCCGTGCGCCATCAGGCAACGATCGAGCTTGGTGAGCAGGTCGTTCGGCAGCCAGTCGGCGCAGTCGGCGGCTTGCGCCGCCTGCAATGGGGTGCGCCCGCCACGCGAGGACTCGATCTCGGCCTGGGCGATGCCGTCACGCCAATTGGGCGCGGGCGCGCGCAAGATATCGAGCCCGTGGAGCGCGCCTTTCAGGCGCATTGGCCGGCCGAACAGGAACCGCGGGCGCATGGCGCTGCGGTAACGGCCGTAACCGGCGAAAATCTCGTCGCCGCCCTCGCCCGAGAGAATCACCTTGAGCCCGGCCGCGCGCGCGGCCTGGCCAAGCTTGAACGTCGGCAGCACCGCGTAGTCGGCGCAAAAATCGTCCATCGCCGCCATGACCCTCGGCAAAAGCCGCCAGAAGTCGCTCTCGTCGAACTCGACCTCGACATGCTCGGCGCCGGCGGCCTTGGCGACGGCGCGGGCGTGCGCGCGCTCGTCGATCGCGCGGGTGCCGGGAAAGGCGGCGGTAAACGCGATCACCGGCTTCGGATTGAGCCGCGCCATCATCGCAAGCAGGACCGAGGAATCGACGCCGCCCGAGAGAAACATCCCGTAAGGCACGTCGGCGCGCTGGTGCAGCTCGACCGCCTCGTTGAGGAGTTGGTCGAGGTCCATGAGGGCGCGCTCGGCCCGCGCTTCGCCGACCCCACCCGCGGGCAGCGCCGGCCGGATAAAACGGGACACGATCCGGCCTTGCTCGACCACCAGCACCTCGCCCGGCAATACGCGGAAAATCCCTTGAAAAAGAGTCCGCCGGCCGGTGGTGAACTGCAACTCCAGCGCCTCGTCGCGGGCGGGCGCGTCGAGGATGGGGCGCGCGGGCGAATCGTCGTGCGAATGCACGCCTACCGGCGTGACGCGCGCATCGAACGATGCGCCCCCGTCGGAGCGCGCGAAACCGCCGGCGATCAACGCCCTCGCCTCGGAAGCGAACGCGAACCCGTCCGCCGTCTCGGCGTAGTAAAGCGGCTTGATCCCGAACGGATCGCGCGCCAGCACCAGGCGCCCACGGCCCGGATCGTGGATGGCGAGCGCGTACATGCCGCGCAAATGGCGAACGAACTCGGGCCCGTCGCGCAAATACAGATGCAACGGCGGCTCGCAGTCGGACGCGGTGCGAAAAGTCCGAGCCGCAAGTTCGGCCCGGAGTTCGATATAATTATAAATCTCGCCGTTGGCGACCAGCGCGGTCGCGCCGTCGGGCCCGATAATCGGCTGGTCGCCGGTGACCAGGTCGATGATCGCGAGTCGGGTTTGGGTCAGGCCGACGTTGTCCTTGAACCAACGCCCCGAGCCGTCGGGGCCGCGGTGGCCGAGCGCCCGTTGCATTTTTTCGAGCGCGGTTTGATCCGGGCTTTTTCCGGCGAGCGTCATGATTCCGGCGATGCCGCACATGTCAGGCCATCACCCGGCGGAAAAATTCGAGGTACCGGCCGACCACGATCGCCTCGGTGAAGCGTTGCTCGAACGCGGCGCGGCCGGCCCGGCCGAGCGCGGCGGCCCGCGCGCGGTCGGCGAGTAGTTGCTGGATCGCGCGGGCAAGCGCGAGCGCGTCGTCCACCGGCGCCAAAAGTCCGGTTTCGCCGTGACGAACCAGGGCCGCCGGTCCTCGGGATTCGGTCGCGACCACCGGGACGCCCTGCGCCCAGGCCTCGATCACCACGTTGCCGAGCGGCTCGTGGCGCGACGGGCAAACGAACAGGTCGCAGGCGGCGAGCAGCGCGGGCGCGTCGTCGCGCCAGCCGAGAAACCGCACCCGGGGCTTGACGAACAGCCGTTGCGCCAGCGCTTCGAGGTCGGCGTCGAGCGGGCCCTCGCCCGCGATCCAGAGATAGACGTCGGGCAGGCGCGCGACCGCCTCGATCAAAACGTCGAAGCCCTTGTTTTCGTGCAGCCGGCCCATGGCGAGCAGCAACGGCGCGTCGGGCGGCGTGAACATCTCGGCGCGGCGCGCGGGCGGAGCCTTGGTTTCGGCGACGAAATTGGGAAGATAGTGAACCCGTTCCGGCGGCCAGCCCTCGTTTCGGATGTAATTCACGATATCCTCGGTGTTGCCGATCAGGTGGCGGCAGCGGCGATAATACTTGAGATCGTAATAGCCGCCGAGCCGGCCGACGTGGACCAAGGGTTTGTCGGAACCCTCGGGCAGCATCCGGGTGGCGCGGTTCATCCAGGTGAGCGCGATGTCCGGCGCGAAGTCGCGGATCGCGAGCTTGAGCCGCCACGGCGTGCGGAAATCGAGCCGTCCGCCGAAAGGAACCTGGAGAGCCTCGACCCCGCCCTCGCTGAGTTCGGCGGCGCGGGCGGCGTCGGCGCGGATGACGACGCGCTGCTCGAGGCCGGCGCGATGGAGCGCGAGCACGAGGCGGACGAAGAACGCCTCGGCCCCGCCGTGTTCGGCTCCCGCCATCGCTTGAAGGACGCGCATGGGTATCGGATCAAGCCGCGCGCTTAATGGTGCGCGCGCGCTCGATGCGTTTCCGGCGCTCGGGCGTGTTCAAGGCTTCCCACAGATCAGTGCGCCGCTGAACGTTCAGCCAGAACTCCGGCGTGTTGCCGAAGACGCGGGCGAGCATCAACGCGGTGTCCACGGTCACGGCGCAACGGCCGTTGCGGAGTTCGTTGACCAGCCGGCGTTCGACGCCCATGGTCCGGGCGAGCGCCGTCCGGGTTAATCGCAAAGGTTTCATGAACTCCTCTTCGAGCATTTCTCCGACCGAGATGGGCTTGCGTTTGGTCATTATCATGGGATCACCCGTAAAATACGACGTTCAACGATAACCGTGGTTGTCGAGAGCATTTTCACGATGACTGGACCCCCCCTTACCCGGTCGAACCGCTTTGCGGTTCGACCGGGTAAGGCGCGTCGCGCCGACGCGCCAACCCTTCGCAACCCTCTCCCCCCGCAAGTGGCGGGGGGAGAGGGAAGGGTGAGGGGGGAGGTGGCGCCATTAGATTATCAGGTTTTCGAACGCGGCGGCGGCTTCGGGCCAGCCCCACGCGCGCTGGGTTTTGAGCGCGGCCTCGTGCTGGCGGCGCCACAGCGCGTCGTCGGTGAGGAGCGCGACGGCGGCTTCGACGAACGTATCGTCGTCGCGGGCGATGGCGCCGGTTTCGCCATCCCGGACCCTTTCCACCACCGAGCCGAGATCGCCCACCACCGCCGGCACGCCCGAGGCTTGCGCTTCGCCGAGGGCGAGGCAGAAGGTCTCGTTCAAATCGCCCTTATAGAGCATGGCGCGGGCGTCGCGGAACTCGGCGACGAGTTGGCTTTTGGGCACCGGCCCGCGCACCACCACGCCCGCGCCCCGCAGGGTTTCGGCGCGGGCGAGAACCGCGGCCATCTCGCCGCTCTTGGCCGCGCCGACGCCGCCGTAGGTCGCCGGTCCGGCGAAAACGTGCAGCTCGGCCCCGGGCACCCCGGACCGGATGTGGGTTGCCCAGAGTTCCAACAACCAGTCCAACGACCGCAGCGGGTTCGAGGTGAACACCGCGCGCGGGGCCGGTGGGCGGGCCAAGGATTGCGCGTTCCGGAACAAATCCGGGATTCCGTAGGGGATCGTTTTGCGCCCGCCATCGGGAACCCAGGCGGGACACGTGGTCGCGTGATAGTCGCCGATGAAGACGATGGTCGGGCGTACCCGCCAGAGCTTCCAGAGATAACGCGCTTTGAGAAGATATTGGGCCGGATTGTGGGTCCAGAACGCGACCCGGCGGGCGCGCGGCATTAACGAGATCAGCTTGTCGCCGCGATTGGCGATATAAAGGTCCGCCTCTTCCAGAATATTTCCGTACGGCGCCTCGGCGCGATGGATCGGCGCCCATTCGACGCCGCGCACCACGCCCGGGCGCAAGCAGTTGTTACGAACCCGGACCTCGTGGCCGCGCCGGGCCAACTCCTCGACCAGGAACACAACCGAGGATTCGACCCCGCCCAAGGGCTTTTCCCGCGCCGTCTCCGCGTCGAACTCGATCCCGTCGTCGGCGAGCAAAATCCGCGCCATCAATCCCTACTCTTTCTCCAGGCGCGCCTTGAGGTGCGCCAGCAGCGGATAGAGCCCGGCGAACAACGCGATCAGAAGTCCGTAGCCGCCCTCGCGGTAGCCCCGGCGCATCACGTAGCATTTGAAAAAGCGCGTGAACAGGCGCCGTATATTCGCCGCCAGCGATCCGATCTCGCCCTTGTCGCGCAAATCTCTGGCCCGCGCGGTCGCATAGCTGTCGAGGCGGCGGATCATGTCGGAAATGTCGCGATCGACGAAATGTTCGATCCGATGTTCGAGCATCGGCCCCTTGCGTCCGCGCCAGGTCAACGCCGGATGAACCCGCTCGGGCCCCCAGGTCTTGACGCCGCGCCGGAACAGGCCCGGATAGGCCGCCTTGCCGAAGGACGCGCCCCAGCCGTGGCGCACCAGGCGCGTGCCGATGTAGTTGTCGACCGGGATTTCGTGCCAGTCGAACGACGTCGTCTCGATCGTGCGCCGGATCTCGGCGGCCAATTCCGGCGTCACCCGCTCGTCGGCGTCCGTCTCCAGCACCCAATCGCCCTTGCAGGCCGCGATGGCGGCGTTGCGCCGCTCCCCTTCCTTGGCCCACGCGCCGTCCACCAGCCGGGAGGTAAAGCCGGCCGCGATCTCGCGCGAGCGGTCGGTGCAGCGATCGAGCACGACCACGATCTCGTCGGCGAAGCGCACAGTCTCCAGGCACTGGGCGAGCTGGCGCTCCTCGTTGCGGATGCTGACCACCGCCGAAAGCCGGGGCCGCGTGGGTGTGCCATTGCTCATGCCGCCTTCGTCCCGGCGCGGCTCATAAGCGCGCGCGCCGCCGCCTCGACCGCGTCGACCGAAAGGGAATCCATGAGCGTGTCGAGCGCGCGATGATCGATCCCTCGGGGAAAGATGCGGTCGAAGGTCAGCTCGGCGCGCACCACGCCGGCGCGCGGCCCCCAGGGCGCATACAACTCCTCGCGGCTCGGCCCGAACAAGCCGAGCGTCGGCGCGCCGGCCGCGGCGGCCATGTGCATCAGGCCCGAATCGTTGCCGACGTAGAGCGCCGCGCGCCTGAAGCAGGCATAAGCGGTCAGCAGCTCGACTTTTCCCATCAGGTCGATGCGCCGCGCCGGCGGAATCGCTTCGATCAACCCGAGCGCGCCCGGCCGCTCGTCGTCGCGCCCGAAGACGGCGACTTTGGCGCCGGGAAGAATCCCGGAGGGCCCGATCAGGCGGCGGATCAATTCCAGGAACCGCTCGGCGCGCCAGGTCTTCGCCCGCCAGTTGGCGCTCGGGCCGACCGCGAGCACGGGAACGCCGTCGGGGATCAACTGGCGCGCCTCGTCCTCGTGCCGGGGCAAGGTCCAAAGTCCGGGCGCCGGCGGATCGAGATCGAGGCCGAGCACGCGGCCATAGAGCCGGACCCGGTGGATCGCCGCGCGGCCGGATTTGATCCGGCGCTGGCCGCGCGCCATTAACAGCCAGGTGACCGGGGCGTTGCGCAAATCCACCACCAAGTCCCAGACGGTTCCCACGCACCGCGCCCACAGTTCGAGCCAATGGAGCGAAAATGCCATTTTGTCGAGGACGATGACCCGCTCCAGGTTCGGCACCGCCTCGAACAGCGGCGCCGCCGCCGGGCCGCAGGCGACGGTGAAAAGCGCGCGCGGACGGTCGGCGATCAGGCGGGCGAGAACGCCGCTCGAAAGCACCGCGTCCCCGATGCGGGTCGAGGTGACGAACAGAATGCGCTTGGCCTGGCCCTGCATTGGCACGCTTTATAAGGGTCCGCCGAGGCCTTGCCAACGGCCGCGCCCCGCTCCACCTTTCCCGGTGCGCGCCTAGGGTCCGGACTCAATAACGGGCAAGAGCCGCGTTTCGAGGGAGAATCGGCGCATGGCAGGAGAAGCGCGAAGAGCGTATCGGGTGATACGGTCGAGCGTTTCGACGACCCAGGCAGCGATTTTCGCCGAAACCCTCCGGGACGCGCCGATTTGGCCCGCCCGGTTCGTCGCAGCCCCTCGCCGATGCGCCGGCATCGCCTTCGGGACTTCTCCTGCCGGATCGGGCAAAATCGGCGGCGTCGCGGCTTTGCCGGTTATTGAGTACGGCCCCCAAGGGCACCCCGCTTTTCAATAAGGTTAAGATATCCGCATGTCCGCACCGCGTTACGCCATCCTCGAGGATCGGGGCGTCCTCGCGCTCACGGGCGAGGATACGCGCGCGTTCCTCCAGGGACTCGTGTCCAACGACGTGACCAGAGTGACGCCCGCGGGCGCGGTCTGGGCTGCCCTGCTCACGCCGCAGGGAAAATTCATGCACGATTTCTTCGTCGCCGAACTCGCGGGCGCGATCCTGCTCGAGTGCGAAAAAGCGCGCCTCGCCGACCTCAAGCGCCGGCTCGGCCTCTACAAGCTCCGCGCCAAAGTCGCTCTCGACGACCGTTCGGACGCCTTCGCCGTCGCCGCGCTCTTTGGCGAAGGCACGCTGGCCGCGCTCGGAATTCCCGAGGAGGCCGGCGCCGCGCGCACCTTCGCGGACGGCGTCGTCTTCGCCGATCCCAGGCTTGCCTCCGCCGGCGCGCGCGCGATCGCGCCCCGCGATGGCTTGCGCGCCAACGCGACGAAGGCCGGCTTCGCCGAAGCGAGCGCGGCGGACTACGACCGGGCGCGGATCGCGCTCGGCTTGCCCGACGGCAGCCGCGATCTCGAAATCGAAAAGGCGATCCTTCTCGAAAACGGGTTCGAGGAATTGAACGGCATCGACTGGAACAAAGGCTGCTACATGGGCCAGGAACTGACCGCCCGGACCAAATACCGCGGCCTGGTGCGCAAACGCCTGATGCCGGTGGCGATCGAGGGGCCGGCGCCCGCGCCCGGCACCCCGATCATGGCCGGAAACGAAGAGGCGGGCGAAATGCGCTCGAACCGGGATGGGTTGGGGCTCGCCCTGCTGCGGCTGGAAAAGATCGAGGCGGCCCGCGCCGCCGGAATCCCCCTCCTCGCCGGCCAGGCCACGCTCACGCCGCGAAAACCCGCATGGGCGAAGTTCTGACCCGGATGGCCGGCGATCGGTCCACCCGCGACGATCTGATCGCCGTGCTCGGCCGCGCGCCCGACCTGCTCAAGCCGGTCGCGTTCGCCTTCGACCACCGACTCGCCGAATGGGGTGCCTGCGCGCGCGGCGTCTATTGGCGGAACGAGGACGGGCAAAAACTCCGCTTCGAGGTGCTGGCGCGGGTGCTCGAAGGCGACGCCGGCCCGTTCACGGTCAACGACCTGGGCTGCGGGTATGGCGCGTTCTTCGACTTCCTCGAGCCCCGGCTCGGCGACCGGCTCGCCCGGTTCGCCGGCACCGACATCGCGCCCGCGATGATCGCCGAAGCGCGGGCGCGCATCGCCGACCCGCGCGCCGTTTTCGTCCGCGGCCTGGCCGCGGGCGAGGACGCGGATTATTCCTTCGCCTCGGGCACCTTCAACATGTGCCTCGAAGCCAAACCCGCCGAATGGATCGACTACGTCGAAACGAGCCTCGCGCATCTTTATGGCCGCTCGCGCCGGGCGCTGGCCTTCAACATGCTGACGGGTTCGGACAAGGTGCGCCAAGGCCTCTATTACGCCAATCCGGAGCGGTTTATCGCGTTCTGCCAAGGAATCGGCGCGCGGGTCCAGTTCGCCACCGACTACCCCCTCGACGAATGGACGATTTTCGCGCGCAGGTAAGGCCCGTCAATCCTTCGGCCGGACGTTCCTTTGGAACCAGTCGGCCAGAGCCGTCTCTCCAATCTCACCCGCGGCGAGGGCAATAAAGGTCGTCACGCACTCCGCATCCGTCGCGGTACTCTCGAAACCGTTGCGTCCGAGGAAAGTTTCCGCCGCCGCCAGCGCCGTCCGCTTGTTGCCATCCACGAACGGATGATTACGGGCGATGCCGAAAGCGTAGGCCGCCGCCAGAGCCGCCGCGTTGATATCGGGATCGTGGGATTCCTTGTTCCGGGGACGGGCGAGCGCGGAAGCGAGCAGTCCTTCGTCCCGCACCCCCGGCTGGCCGCTGTGTTCGGCCAAGTGTTCCTCGTGCAGCGCGAGAACGACCGATAGCTCGATCCAGACCCAAAGTTTCACCGGATCGCTCGGCTATTTCGCAAGTTCGCGGAGCACCGCACGGCGCTTTTTAAGGATGGCCCGCCCGATCTTCATCTGCCGCTCGAATTCGGAATCGTAAGGGGTCAGGCGGAAGCCGTCGGGCGTCTCGGTCAGGAAGATCACGTCCCCTTTCTCCGCCTTGAGATGCGCCAATACCTCCCGGGGGAGAACCACCCCGGTCGAATTGCCGATCGCCGTGAGTTTCAGCTTGTGCATGGCGCAGTCCTCAATGTTATAACGAGCGTAATAACATAACCGGAAGCCGCCGCGCCGTCAATCCTTCGGCAGATTCTCGCGGATGCGTTCGGCGAGCGCCTTGATCTCGTCCATGTTGCCGGGGGTCAAGCCCCAGTTGAGGAGCAGGCCGTCGTCGCGGCCGCGCGGCAGGACGTGGACGTGCAGGTGCGGGACCGATTGCTTGGCGCCCGGGCCGTTGGCCTGGACGATGTTCATGCCGTAAGGCACGAGCGTCCGTTGCACCGCGCGGGCGATCCGCCGTGTCGTCGCCATCGTCGCCGCCATCCATTCGTCGGGGGTGACGAAGATGTTCGCGGCGTGGAATTTCGGGATCGCCAGGCAGTGACCGGGGTTGCCCGGGTTGATGTCCATGAAGGCGAGCGTCTTGTCGTCTTCGTGAATCTTGAACGACGGAATCTCGCCCCGGATGATCTTGCAGAAGATGCAGTCGGCGTCGAGCTTCATGGTTGTCATCTCCGTTTCCTGGACTTGGCCTTCGGCCGGGCTTTCGGGCCCAGGCCGTCGAGGGCGGCTTGGGCCGCGGCGAGCTTGGCGATCGGCACGCGGAAGGGCGAACACGAAACGTAGTCGAGCCCGATCTCCTGGCAGAAGCGGACCGAGGCCGGATCGCCGCCGTGCTCGCCGCAGATGCCGACCTTGAGTGTCGGGCGCGCGGCGCGCCCGCGCTCCGTGCCAATGCGCATCAGTTCGCCGACGCCGTCGCGATCGAGGGTGACGAAGGGGTCGTTTTCGATCACGCCGCGTTCGACGTATTGGGTCAAGAAATAGCCGGCGTCGTCGCGCGAAAACCCGTAGGTGGTCTGGGTCAAGTCGTTGGTGCCGAAGCTGAAGAACTCGGCGGCCTCGGCGATCTCGCCCGCACGCAGCGCCGCGCGCGGCAGCTCGATCATGGTGCCCACCAGATAGCGGGTCTTGACGCCGGTTCGACCAGCCACCAGGGCGGCGGCGCGATCGACGATCTCCTTCATCAGGTCGAACTCGCGCTTGATTCCGACCAGCGGAATCATGATCTCGGGGCTAACCTTGACGCCCTCCTTGGCGACGGCCGCCGCGGCTTCAAAGATGGCGCGGGCCTGCATCTCGTAGATTTCGGGATAAGTGACGCCGAGGCGGCAGCCGCGGTGCCCGAGCATCGGGTTGGCTTCGTCGAGATCGAGGGCGCGGGCGCGGACCAGGTTCAAGTCCGCCCCGGCGGCGGCGGCGACCTCGGCGATGTCGGCGTCGCGGTGGGGCAAAAACTCGTTCAGGGGCGGATCGAGAAGCCGGATGGTGATCGGCAGCCCGTCCATGATCTTGAACAACTCGATGAAATCGGCGCGCTGGTAGGGCAGCAGCTTGGCCAGCGCCGCCCGCCGCGCCGCCTCGTCCGAGGCCAGGATCATCTCGCGCATATGGAGGATGCGCCCGGGCTCGAAGAACATGTGCTCGGTGCGCGAAAGCCCGATGCCCTCGGCGCCGAAACGGCGCGCGGTGCGCGCGTCCTCGGGCGTCTCGGCGTTGGCGCGAACGCCGAGCGTGCGGATTTGATCGACCCATTTCATCAGCCGCGCGAAGTCGCCGGTCGGCTTGGGTTGGACGGTGGCGACCGCGCCCCGCATCACCTCGCCGGTCGAACCGTCGAGCGTAATGACGTCGCCCTCGGCGACGACCACACCAAGCGCGCGCAGGACCTTGTCCTTGTAATCGACCTTGATGTCGCCTGCGCCCGAGACGCAAGGCTTGCCCATGCCGCGCGCGACCACGGCGGCATGGCTGGTCATGCCGCCGCGCGCGGTGAGAATCCCCTGCGCGACGTGCATCCCGCCGATGTCCTCGGGGCTAGTCTCGATCCGGACCAGGATCACTTTTTCGCCCGACTTGGTCCACGCTTCCGCGTCCGCGGCGCTGAAGACGACGCGGCCCGAGGCGGCGCCGGGCGATGCCGGCAGGCCGCGCGCGAGGATATCGCGCGCGGCCTTCGGATCGAGCGTCGGGTGGAGCAGGTGGTCGAGCTGCGCCGGGTCGAGGCGGCGCACGGCCTCGGCCTTGCTCACCAGGCCCTCGTCGACCATGTCGCAGCCGATCTTGAGGGCGGCGGCCGCGGTGCGCTTGCCGGTGCGGGTCTGGAGCATCCACAGCCGGCCGCGCTCGACCGTGAATTCCATGTCCTGCATGTCCTTGTAGTGCTTTTCGAGAACCGTCCGCACCCGGCACAAGTCCTTGAAGATCGCGGGCATCGATTCTTCCATCGCCTTCAGGCTTGCGCCGGTGGCCCGCCTCTCGGCCGCGGTCAGCGGCTGGGGCGTGCGGATGCCGGCGACCACGTCCTCGCCTTGGGCGTTGATCAGGAACTCGCCGTAGAAATGGTTGTCGCCGGTCGAGGGGTTGCGGGTGAAACAAACGCCGGTGGCGCAGTCGTCCCCCATGTTGCCGAAAACCATCGCCTGGACGCTGACCGCCGTGCCCCAGCTTTTCGGGACGTTGTGCAGCTTGCGGTAGGTGATCGCGCGCGGGTTCATCCAGCTTCCGAACACGGCGCCGATGGCGCCCCAAAGCTGGTCCTCGGGATCTTGAGGAAAGGGCCGGCCGAGAATCTCGCGCGCCTTCTGTTTGTAGGCGGCGACGATGGCCTTCCAATCGTCGGCCTTGAGATCGGTGTCGTAGGCGTAGCCCTTGCGATCCTTGATGTCGTCGAGGGTTTCCTCGAAGTTGTGGTGATCGATGCCGAGGACCACGTCGCCGTACATCTGGATGAAACGGCGGTAGCTGTCGTAGGCGAAGCGCGCGTCGCCGGTCTCGCGCGCCAGCGCCTCGACGGTGCGGTCGTTGAGACCGAGATTGAGCACCGTGTCCATCATCCCCGGCATCGAGGCCCGCCCGCCGGAGCGGACCGAGACCAACAAGGGTTCTTTCTCGCCGCCGAACTTGCGGCCGGCGGTTTTTTCGATCCGTTTCAGCGCCGCCGCCACTTCGGCCTTGAGGGTCTTGGGGTAACGCTTGGCGTGGGCGTAATAATGGGTGCAGACTTCGGTCGTCAGGGTGAATCCGGGCGGGACCGGAATCCCGATCCGGCTCATCTCGGCCAGGTTCGCGCCCTTGCCGCCGAGCAGCCCCTTCATCCCGGCGTTGCCTTCCGCCCGGCCGCCGCCGAAGCCATAGACCCACTTGGTCATGGATCAGCCATCGATCCGGGAGAAGTCGGCGACGCCGCCGAGTGCCACGCGGATGCGCGACAGCAGGCGCAACCGGTTGACGCGAAGATTGGCGTCGTCGCAGTTGACCGTGACCTTGTCAAAGAAGGTATCGACCGGCGCGCGCAAGGCGCTGAGCGCGCGCATGGCGTCTTGGAACTTCTCGGCGGCCAACGCGGCGGCGATTTTCGCCCGCGCGTCGTCGAGCGCCGCCGCCAGCGCCTTTTCTTCGGGGCTCGTCAAAAGGGCCGGATCGGCGGGCGCGTCGTAGGCGCGTCCGTCCTTCTTTTCCTCGATCTTGAGAATATTCGCGGCCCGGCGGTAGGCGACGAGAAGATTGGCGCCGTCTCCGGTCGCGAGAAAGGCCCTGAGCGCGTCTACCCGCGCGAGCAGGCGGACAAGGTCGTCCTCAAGCGAGCCGTCGGCCTTTTTGACCGCTAACACCGCGTCGATCAAATCGTGGCGGACACCCTTTTCCTTGAGTGCGACTTTCAGGCGGTCGGCGAAGAAGGCGAGCATTTCATTCACATCCAGGCGCGCGCCCGGTCCCCGCGCGCTCGCGGCATGGAGCGCGTCGGCGTGACGGAAAACTTCCGCCAGTGGAATCCTCAGCCCGTTCTCGACGGTCAATCGAATGACCCCGAGGGCGGCGCGGCGGAGCGCGAACGGGTCTTTCGATCCCGTGGGCCTTTCGCCGATGGCGAAAAACCCCACCAGGGTATCGAGCTTGTCGGCCAAGGCCACCGCGACGGAAACCGGCGCCTTGGGACAGAAATCGCCCGGCCCGAGCGGGCGGTAATGCTCGGCGATGGCGTCGGCGACCGCCCGGTTTTCGCCGTCGGCGAGCGCGTAATAGCGGCCGACCGCGCCTTGCAGCTCGGGGAACTCGCCGACCATGCCGGTGGTGAGGTCGGCCTTGCAGAGTTCCGCCGCGCGATCGACCGCGGCCTTGTCGGTGCCGGGAACGAAACCGGCGATCATGGGCGCGAGCAGGCGCAGGCGCTGGATACGGACGAAATCGTTGCCGAGTTTGGCGTGGAAAACGCGATCCTTCAGCGCCGGCACGCGGTCGGCGAGCTTTTTCTTGCGATCCTGGTCCAAGAAGAAGCGCGCGTCGGCGAGGCGGGCGCGAAGGACTCTTTCATTTCCCGCGACGATGGCCGCGCCACGGTCCTTGGTTTCGATGTTGGCGACGGCGACGAAATAGGGCGCGAGCTTGCCGCTTTTGTCCTTGAGCGCGAAATATTTCTGGTGATGACGCATGACCGTCGCCAGCACCTCGGGCGGCAGGTCCATGAAAGCTTCGTCGATGCGCCCGATCAATACCACCGGCCATTCGACCAGGCCGACGACTTCGTTCGTCAGGCCCACGTCGGGAACGAGCGAAAGGCCCTTGGCGGCGGCGAGCTTCGCCGCGTCGCGTTCGATGACCGCGCGGCGCTCGGCCGGGTCGAGCATCACGCGCGCTTTAAGGAGTTTCTTTTTATAGTCGGCGAAGTTCCTGACCGTGAACGGCTTCGGCGCGAGAAAGCGATGGCCGCGGGTCGCGCTGCCCGCCTTCATGCCCCCGAACAAAAACTGAATTTCCTTACCGTCGAGCAGGCACACAATCCCGCGCACCGGCCGAATCCAGCGGGTCGGCCCGTCCCAGCGCATGGACTTGGGCCAGGGAAACCCGGTCACTACGGACCCGAGCAGATCGGGCAACATATCGGCGGTCTTGGCGCCTTTTTTCGCGATGACCGCGAACCAGAACGTGCCCTTGTCGGTCGCGCGCTTTTCGCATTGCGCCAAGGTCAATCCCGCCGAGCGGAGGAATCCCTCGATCGCCTGGGCGGGTGCGTCCACCCGCGGCCCGCGCCGTTCCTCGGCGACGTCGGCTTGGCGCAAAGGCAACCCGTCCACCACCAAAGTTAGACGACGGGGCGTGACGTAAGATTCGGCTTTTGTAAACGTGAGTCTTTCGACTCCGAGGTTGTCACAAATCAGCCGTTTCAAATCCTCGGCCGCGCGCGCCTGCATCCGCGCCGGGATTTCCTCGGACAGCAATTCGAGAAGGAGTTCGGCCACCGTTGCCCCCTACCCCTGGCCGGCGGACTTTTTCAGCCACGCCTCGCAGCACGCTTTCGCCAACCCCCGCACCCGGCCGATGTAGGCGGCGCGTTCGGTCACGCCAATGGCCCCGCGCGCGTCCAAGAGATTGAACCGGTGGCTCGCCTTGATGCATTGGTCGTAAGCGGGCAGCGCCAGATCTCGGGCGAGCAGCGCCCGGCATTCGGTCTCGGCGTCGGCGAAGTGGCGGAACAGAATCCCGGTGTCCGCGAACTCGAAGTTGTAAGCGGAATATTCGCGCTCGGCGCGCAGGAACACGTCGCCGTAGCGCACGCCGCGCCCATTGAAATCGAGATCGAACACGTTTTCGACGCCTTGGATGTACATGGCGAGGCGTTCGAGCCCGTAGGTCAATTCCACCGGCACCGGATCGCACTCGATCCCGCCGACCTGCTGGAAATAGGTGAACTGGGTGATTTCCATGCCGTCGCACCAGACCTCCCAGCCCAATCCGGCGGCGCCCAGCGTCGGGCTTTCCCAGTCGTCCTCGACGAAGCGGATGTCGTGGCGCAGCGGATCGATGCCAAGCGCCTCGAGGCTCGCGAGATAGCGGTCCTGGATATCGGCGGGCGCGGGCTTCTGGATCACCTGGAACTGGTAATAGTGCTGGAGCCGGTTCGGGTTCTCGCCGTAGCGGCCGTCGGCGGGTCGGCGCGAAGGCTGGACGTAGGCCGCGTTCCAGGGTTCGGGCCCGAGCGCGCGCAGCGTGGTCGCGGGGTGGAAGGTGCCCGCGCCGACCTCCATGTCGTAGGGCTGCAAGATGAGACAGCCTTGACCCGCCCAGAAATCCTGAAGCGTCAGGATCAGCGATTGGAAGCTCGGCGCGGAGGCCTTCGGCGGGCTTGCGCGCGTCGCGCCGGTAGGCGCGCCATCATATGATGCCGGCTTCGCCGGAGGGCGCACGACGCGTTTGCGGGAGGTTTTGGCCATCGCGGAAGAGCGCTTTCGAGAGCTAATGCTGCGGTGCAGCACACCTTACTGTCCGCTCCGAGACGGGTCAACTCAAGGGAACGGACAATCCTTGCGCCCGCACGCGACCCGGCGACTCGCGGCGATGAAGGCGCCGCAGGTCCGGCACTCAAGCATGTCCTCGGCCTCGCCTTGGCCCTGCGCCCCCGCCGGGGCGCGAGCGCTTGGCTTCGGCATATCGCCCGCGCGCTCGCGCAGGGCTTTCAGCGCCAGAAAGCGGGTAAAGAACCGCCAGCCGTACCACACGGCAAGGATGACGAAAATCGTCAGGAGAATCTTGGTGAGGCTGAGGCCGAACATGATGTTCTCGGGGGTCTTTGTAGGGGGCGGACGGTGCGCAGGTCAACCGTTGCCTCTAAAAACGGATCGCCCGGCCCGCGCGCAAGATCGCCTCGGCTTCGGGGGTATAGGCTCCGCCGGGGCCATGCAGGACGAGTCCCGGCTTGATCTCGATCGGCGCGGCGGAGCCTTTTCGCGCCGCGACGATCGCCCGCTTTGCTGTCTTGCCGACAGCCGGCGACAAGGGAAAAACGACGATCCCGCCGGCGCGCCCCACAAGCTTGGCGAGCACGTCGTCGAGGCGGTCGGCGCGGTGGATCAGCGTAAGCGTGCCTTCGGGTCTCAGGAATCCGAAACAGGCATCGAGCCATCCCGCAAGGCCGCCCGCGCCTTCTTCCTTGGCGCGGCGCCTGTCCGCGTCGGGCGAGGACGAGCCCGAGCCCAATTCCGAAAACGGCGGATTGGTGAGGACGTGATCGAAGAGTTTCCCGATCAGGCCGGCGGGCGGCGACAGGATATCGCCGGCGACGAAGCGGACGCGCCCGGCGACCCCGCTTGCTTCCGCGTTTTCGTTCGCCAGCGCCGCCAACGCGGGATCGAGTTCGAGCCCGGTCACGTCCACGCCCTCAACGCGCACGGCGAGACAAAGCGCCGCCGCGCCCGTGCCCGAGCCAACGTCGAGGATCGTCTCGCCCGCGACCGCCGGCACCGCAGCGGCCAACAGAACCGGATCGATGGCGGCGCGAAACCCCGCCTTGGGCTGGGCGAGCCGTACCCGTCCGCCGAGCAGCGTGTCCTTGGTGATTTCGCCGTCCACGGGCTTGCTCACAACGCCATCGGCGTCAATGCTTTCGAGCCCGCCTTGACCGCGCCAAGGCCGGGTCCCTATGATTCGCGCCGAACATGCTCGGGCGGGGCCAACCGCCCGTCAAGCCCAGGCGCCTGGGAAGGAACCGAACCGTGGGTATCGTCGTCAGCCTGGATGAGGGCCGGAAACGCAAGCCGTCGCTGGAGGGCTTGGCCGTTCTCGTCGCCGACGATCTCAAGGCGGTCAACGCCCTGATCGTCAGGCGAATGCAAAGCCCGGTGGCGATGATCCCGCAGCTCGCCGGGCACATCGTCGCCGCGGGCGGCAAACGCATCCGGCCCATGCTCACCCTCGCGTCCGCGCGCCTGTGCAGCTACAAGGGCGAGCGGCATCTCGCGCTCGCGGCCTGCGTCGAGTTCATCCATACCGCGACGCTGCTTCACGACGACGTGGTTGATGAGAGCGATTTGCGCCGGGGCGAGGCCAGCGCCAACGCGCTGTGGGGCAACAAGGCGAGCGTCCTGGTCGGGGACTTTCTCTTCAGCCGCGCCTTCGAATTGATGGTCGAAGACGGCTCGCTCGAAGTGCTCGCGATCCTTTCGCGGGCGTCCGCCGTCATCGCCGAGGGCGAGGTCCTCCAACTCGTCACCGCCAACGACACCGCGACCGGCGAGCCCGCCTATCTCGAGGTCATCAAGGCCAAGACCGCGCATCTGTTCGCCGCCGCCTGCCGGATCGGCGCGGTGGTGTCGGAGCGCGCGCGCGTCGAGGCCGAGGCGCTCGACGCCTTCGGCATGAACCTCGGCATCGCCTTCCAGCTGGTCGACGACACCCTCGACTATTCGGCCAAGCAGGCGGTGCTCGGCAAGGCGGTCGGCGACGACTTCCGCGACGGCAAGATCACGCTCCCGACCATCCTCGCATATCGCCGCGGCGACGAAGGAGAGCGCGCGTTCTGGCGCCGCGTCCTCGAGGACCAGGGCCAGAAACCGGGCGACCTCGAGCGCGCGATTAAAATTCTCGGCCGGCACGGGGCGCTCGCCGACACGGTCGAGCGCGCGCGCCATTACGGCGCGATCGCCCGCGACGCGCTCGGCATCTTTCCCGAAGGCGCGGAAAAGACGGCGCTCCTCAATCTGATCGATTTTTGCATCGAGCGGGCATATTAGCGGGCCGCCTGCCCAAATCGGCCTGCCTTGCCCCACCCCGCCCCCGGCGTTATAACCGGCGCCGCCAGCAGCGACGGAGTGTAGCTCAGCCTGGTAGAGCACTAGCTTCGGGAGCTAGGGGCCGGAGGTTCGAATCCTCTCACTCCGACCAT
>SHWG01000030.1 GCA_009693905.1 Rhodospirillales bacterium
CGAAATCGACGGCGGCCGACGCGGGCTGGGCCGCGAGGCCGAGTCCGATCGCCGCCGCGCACAAAGCGATATTTCCGTATTTCATCTCGCGTCTCCCTTGGTTCAGTTGATGGCTCGCCTGTTGGTTACGTTATGGGATAAGGGGCGGCGGGAAGATGACGGGCCTTCCGACCGGGGCTGTGTCCGCCGCCGTCGAAACGAGGCCCGGGATCGAACCTTCCCGAACTGGAATTTCACCGGGCCTGCGCGCGCCGAGGACCGCTTCCCCGTGCCCGTCCCGGTCGGATCATTTCCTCCCCTGCGGTGGGCCATGGTTTCACCTGGCCCTGCCTTTGCTCTCGCCGGCGCCGCGGATTTGCGCCGGATACCCTATGAAAAACAATCCGCACGATTTGTAAAGTGATATAACTATATGAATTGATAGGTTTTGCCAATGAAGCAAACCGCCTGTTCTCCGGTCTGGTTTATCCGTTCTGTATATCAATCCATAAGTTTGATAGATTTTACAAATTGAACAATGGCCCTTAGATTCACTAGATTCACTTGCCGCCTTGGGCCTTGAGCGCCGAACGGGAGATCAAGAAGCCAAAGGGCGCGGATACCTATCCCGCAAAGGGGCGGGAAATAATGAGTTTCACCTCAAGGCCCGTGCCGCCTCAAGCGACCGTCGGCGCGGAGGACCGAGGCCCCACAACAGGAGAGAAGCCATGCCGTCCCGGAACGCCGCGCAGTGGAATACGCCCCCCAATTCGCTCCGCATCGACGAATTCGTCGATAGCCGGATTTACTCCGACCCGGCGATCTTCGAGGAAGAACTCGAAAAAATCTGGAAGAAATCGTGGCTTCCGGTCTGTCACGAGTCCGAACTGCCGGAACCGTACGACTTCCGCACCCTGACCATCGCGCGCGAACCGATCCTGGTCGTGCGCGGCCCCGACAACAAGATCCGCGCGTTCCTCAACGTCTGCCCTCACCGCGGCATGTTGATCGAGCGCCGCCCGTCCGGCTCGTTCCTGGAAAACCAGGCTTCGGGCAACCCCAAGCACATGACCTGCATGTTCCACGGCTGGCAGTTCGACATGAAGGGGAACTGCGCCATGATCACGCGCGAGAAGGAAGGCTATCAGGACCGGCTTTCGCGCAAGGACCTCGGCCTCAGGGAACTCCGCTGCGAAACGACGTTTGGCAATTTCGTCTGGGTGACGCTCGACGACAACAACACCCAGTCGGTCAACGATTGGGCCGGCGACGCCTTGGCGTGCATCCAGAAAAACCTGGATGCCGAACCGCTCGAGGTTTTCCATTACCACAAGGCGATCATCGGCACGAACTACAAGCTGTGGCACGACACCAACAGCGAGTTCTACCACGATTACATGCACTATTTTAACCGGATCACCGGGTTCACCCCCGAATACTTCGCGCGCAAGAACGTCGCCCACAAGAACGGGCATGTGGTCGTCGGCACCTTCGAGGTGCAATACGAAAAGTACCAATTGGGCAAGTCCCGGGCGGAATTGTCGTTCCCGGGCCTGCCGCCGAACCAGTGGTTCATGGTCGATCTTTTCCCGGGCGCGAATTTCAATCTGCGCGGCTCGGCGCTCCGGGTCGACGTCATGACCCCGCTTTCCGCCGATACGGTGATGATCGAGTTCCGCGGTCTCGGCCTCAAGCGCGACACGGCCGAGGAACGGATGCGGCGCATCGAGCATCACAATTCGATTTGGGGGCCCTTCGGGCGCAACCTGCACGAGGACCTGCTCGGCGTCGCCGGCCAGGGATCGGCGATGCTGCCCGGCTCCGAGCCGAGAAGGATCATCCAGGCCCGCCACGAGAACGAGACCATTCACGACGAAGTCGGGATGCGCCATTTCTATCAGGAATGGGGCCGCCGGATGAACCGGCTGCCGAGCGACCCGACCCGGAAATACATGGAAGCGGCGGAATAACGCGCGCCTGCCGTCTTTCCGCAAACGAGGATCCGTGCCATGCCCGCATCCAGGGACACGATCGAGTCCGTCAAGGACGCCATCTACAAGAGCTGCCTGCTGCTTGACGATTTCAAGTTCAAGGACTGGCTGGAACTGTGCGACAGCGACTTCACCTATGCCATCGTCGCCTACAGCCCGGAAATCCGGCGCGACATGACCTACTTTTCCGGCGACCGGAAACAGTTGGCGACGATGCTCGACTTGCTGCCTAAGCACAACACCGACCATTCGCCGCTCAAGCGCCACGCGACGGTCTACGACGTCGCAGTCGACGACAGCGGCAAAACCGCCGAGGCGATCACCTCGGTGCTGATCTATCAGAACATGCTCGACGGCATCAATTCCCACATCGACGCCGGGGAAAACCGCCTGTTCGTGGTCGGGCGCTACCTCGACACGTTCCGCCTGAACGGCGGCGCGCCCAAGTTCGTGCGCCGTCACGTGCGCCTGGAGACGCGCCGCCTGGACAAAGGCTCGCACTGGCCGCTCTGAGAGACTTGCGCTCCCACCTCGAAAGAATATAGAGACGAAGAACTGAACCGGCGGCGTTTGCGGTTGGTTCGTTGCGGGAACCAAGGGGACGTTCATGGCCTGGAAGCGCGTCTGTTCGGTCGATGGATTCGCCGCCAACGCGGTCCGTAAATTCACCGTCGACGGCGTCGAGGTCGTGGCGGTCAATCTCGGCGGCGATTTCCGGGTGATTCCGCCGATGTGCCCGCACATGGAGGAGCCGCTCGGCGAATCGGGGCTCTACCAGGATGGTGTCTTCACCTGCACCAAGCATCTCTGGCAATGGGACCTGAAGACCGGGGCCAAGACGGGCGTGGCGGAACGCGACATCAAAATGTATCGAACCAAGGTCGAGGGCGGCGAGCTGCTGGCGTTCATCGACAAGCCGCTCGAATACGAATACGTGGAGGAGTGACGCCGCCGCCGGGGATAGGCTCCAGGGAATATCCGATGAACCCCCAGCCCGTCACCCCCGCGAAAGCGGGGGTCCACGGACAAGCTGGATTCCCGCTTTATCCTGAGCCGCGCGCCTTTCCTTCGACAAGCTCAGGATGAGGCGCGCGCGAGTCGAAGGACGCGGGAATGACGAAACGCGGGCTTGCGAGCGTCGCGCCGGAAGGCGCGCCATCGAATAATGCCGGCTTCGCCGGTGGGCGCACGACATTGACTTATGCGGACCGACTCTCGATGAAAATCACCGTTCAGACCAAAGCCGGCGCGCGGACGTTCGATTGCGACCCGAACGAAAAACTCCTCTACGCTGGCCTGCGCCAGGGCCTGGCGCTTCCCTACGAATGCGGGACCGGCACCTGCGGAACCTGCAAGGCGCGGACCGTGTCGGGGCCGCTCAAGCCCGGCTGGCGCGCGGCGCCGGGGCGATCTTATCTCAAGGAAGACCGGGGCGAATTCCTGCTCTGCCAGGAAACCGCCGCGGGCGACTGCACGGTCCATGTCCCCGGCCATGCCCCGGCCGAGATCGCGTCGCTGCCGCGCCCGGCCTATCACACGGGAACGCTCGGCGCCTATGCCCGGCTCACGTCCGACGTCGTCTCGTTCACGCTCGCCGTCGATCCGGGCATGAACTTCGTTTCCGGCCAGTTCGCCGTCTGCGCCGTCCCCGGCGTCGAGGGCGGTCGGGCCTATTCCATGGTCAACGACCCGGGCCAGACCCAAACCCTCGAATTCGTGGTCAAGGCGAAGCCTGGCGGCAAGCTCAGCGAATGGATATTCGCCGCCAACCGCGACCGGACCCGCATGCGCGTGTTCGGGCCGCTCGGCCGGGCGGTCTTCCGCCCCGAGGAGAACAAGAACATCCTCTGCATCGCCGGCGGCAGCGGCATCGCGGGGATGATGTCGATTCTCGCGGACGCGGGCGGGGCGGGCTACTTCGCCGGCCATCGCGGCCACGTCTTTTTCGGGGTGCGCACCGCCGCCGACGTTTTTTATCTCGATCGCCTCGGCGCTTTCGCCGCCGCGTGCCCCGGCAACCTCGAGATCGCCGTCGCGCTTTCGGAAGGGCCCGCGCCCGAAGCCTTGAAAGCGCGCCACCCGGCGCTCCGCTTCCAAACCGGTTTCGTCCATGCGGTCGCGGCCGCGGCCATGGCCGGAAAGTACGAGAATATCGTCGCGTTCGTGGCCGGGCCGCCGCCGATGGTGGACGGCGCGCTCCGCATGTTGATCATGGAAGCCCGCCTGTCCGCCAAGGACATTCGCTACGACAAATTCGGCTGAGATTGCGTGATTTGGAACGACGAGGAGCAAACGATGACCCAGGCAATCAAGGATTTGTTACGGCAGGCGCCGCTTTTCGCCGGCGTTTCCGAAGCCACGCTGGCGGAGATCGCGCGCGCGACCCGCACGGAACAATTCGACGAGGGCGACCGGGTCTACGAACTCGGTGACGACGCCGAGGCCATCTATCTGGTCGGCACGGGCCGGGTTCGCTTCTCCCTGGGCGTCGGCAATCGCGCCGGAACGGATTCCGTCTTCGGGCCGGGGCAAGTGTTCGGCTGGGCCGCCCTGATCGACGAACGCCCGCGCCGCGTCGCCACCGCCTCCTGTCTCGAGCCCTGCGCGATCCATGTCCTGCCCGCCAAGGCCCTGCTCGGGATTTTCGACCGGGACCGGGCTTCGGGCTATTTGGTGATGCGCCGCCTGGCCGGGCTCATCGCCCGGGATTTCATGTCGGTTCTTGCGGTCTAGAGCGTTTTCCGGCCGACAATTTGACGCCCGCTTGACCGTGGTCAAGGGCGCGGGCGGGCCCATTTGATAGAATGCGTTTATCAAAACAGATAAAGCCATAGGATAGACCTATATCTGGCATCAAAAGATGGCTTTTTCCTGAAGGAGATCGCCCATGACCGAAAACGATTCCCCTATTCGTCGTCTTCACCGCCGGATCAATCCGTGCGAGACGCCGGGCTGCAGCGGCAACTGCGCGTATGCCTGGAGCTGCCACAACACCCGCTTGGGCAAGGTCGGATTTTTCTGGCCAGGGATTGCGTTGATGGCGGCCTTGGTGGGGATGGTCGTTCTCCAATAAGGCGATCCCACCCATAAGTTGCGATCGCGCGCTGTGGATAACTCTATTGCGCGCGCGGGGTAAGTCTCGGGCTATCAATCAATAGCGCTAATAGATTTTACAAACCAACCGCTCCAAGCCGATACTCGCTCGACGTGGAGGCTAATGACCCGCAATTGCGGGAACGCCAACGGCCGAACAAGGCCGGGACGCGGGGAGCGGGAGGGGTTGGCGCTGGATCGTCGTGTTTTGGCGCGGCGTTCCGTTCTCTCGATCGTCCGTCGTGGCGTTCCCGTGGGGCATAACAACTCAAGGGAGACGCCCGCATGACCGAGTCCAATCTCGTCTATCCGATCGAGTCCGAAAACAAGCCGCCGAGCCCGAGCCGGCGGCAAGTGTTGTTCGGCGCGGCCGCCGCCGGCGGCGCGCTGGCGACGCTGGGCCTGGGCGGCGTTTCGTCATCGGCGCGGGCCGCGGCGCTCCCGATCCAGGAATCGTCGAAAAGCATGGGCCGCCCGATCGAGGCCAAAGCCTACGGCATGCCGTCGAAGTTCGAGAGCCACTACACGCGTAACCGGTCCGACGTGCTGGTCAACCGGCAAAACTTCTCCGATTGGAGCATGTCGCCGCTTCAGCTCCAGCGGGGAATCCTCACGCCGAACGGGGTGGTGTTCGAGCGCCACCACGCCGGCACGCCTGACATCGACCCCAAGACCCACAAGCTCGCCATCCACGGCATGGTCAAGCAGCCGCTCGAATTCACCATGGACGCGCTTATGCGCTATCCGTCGGTGTCGAAGTTCCACTTCATCGAGTGCTCGGGCAACGGGTTGACCGACTGGCTCCAGGCCCGCTCCAAGACCGTGCAGCAGACCCACGGCCTTTTGTCGTGCACCCAATGGACCGGCATCCCGGTTTCCTGGCTGCTCGACGAAGCCGGGCTCCAGCCCGGCGCGAAATGGGTGATGTTCGAGGGCGCCGACGGCTCCGGCCATGTGCGCAGCATCCCGATCGAAAAACTGATGGACGACTGCTTGATCGTCTACGGCCAGGGCGGCGAAATGCTCCGGCCGGAAAACGGCTACCCGCTCCGCCTCTTCATTCCCGGCTGGGAAGGCAACTGTTCGGTCAAGTGGCTGCGCCGGATCAAGGTCTCCGACCAGCCCTGGCACTTCCGCAGCGAGACCGCGCGCTACACCGACCCGATGCCGGAAGGCAAGTGGCGCCAGTTCAGCTTCATGATGGAGTGCAAATCGGTCATCACCAATCCCTCGGGCGGGATGAAGATACAGGGGCCCGGGCAATACCAGCTCGAGGGCTTCGCCTGGTCGGGCAACGGCACGATCAAGAACGTGGACGTGACCGTGGACGGCGGCAAGACCTGGCGGGCGGCGGAATTGGAACGGCCGATCCTCAGCAAATGCCTGACCCGCTTCACTTATCGCTGGAACTGGAACGGCCAGCCCGCGAAAATCGCGAGCCGCGCCGTGGACTCAACCGATTACGTCCAGCCAAGCGTCGCCGAGATCGCCAAGGTTCGCGCCCTGGTCGGCTTCGTCCAGCACCACAACGGGATTTTCCCGTGGTCCATCGACGCCAACGGGGAGGTCAAAAATGCAATCGTTTAAAACTCTCATCGCCCTCGTCGCCGCGGTCGCCCTCGCCGGCGCCACCGTCGCCCACGCCCAGTCGAAAAAGCCGGGACCGGGGGCGAAATACGGCAAGCCGATCGCCGAGGCCGACATCGCGCCCTGGGACATCGACATCCGCACCCCCGACGGCAAGGGCCTGCCCGCGGGCTCGGGAACGGTCGCCCAAGGCAAAGACCTCTATGCCGCCACGTGCCTTCCCTGCCACGGCCCCGAAGGCAAGCCCGGCGATCAATACGGGCCCATGGTCGGCGGCGTCGGCTCGTTCACGACCACCACCCGGGTTCTGACGCCGGGCAGCATGTACCCGTACGCGGCGATCCTGTTCGACTATACCCGCCGGGCCATGCCGATGACCGCGCCGCAGTCGCTGAACAACAACCAAGTCTACGCGCTGTCGGCCTATCTCCTCTTCCTCAATGGCCTCGTCAAAGAGGACGCGGTCATGGACGCGAAGTCGCTCGCGGCGGTGCAAATGCCGAACCGCAACGGGTTCATCGTCGACGACCGCCCGGACACCAAGGCGGTTCGCTGCATGAAGGACTGCATGTAGCCGGATCGATTTGGAGGCGTTATTCTATTCCCGGCGCGCGCGCGGGCTTGACCCCGCGCGCGTGAAACCCATGCGCCCCGATAGGCGCGCGGGGCCCGCCGGGTTTCTTTTGGGGGGTCGATCATGAGCAAGGCGAAAAAAACCTACCCCGAAAGCGAAGTGCGCCACCGGCTCGCCGATGAGTTTCCGGGTTGGCGGTTCTCAGGCGGCCATATCGAGCGGGTCTATCGCACCAGCGGCTGGCGCTCGAGCCTGCTCGCGGCCAACGCCATCGGCCATCTCGCCGAGGCCGCCTGGCACCATCCCGATCTGCTCGTTTCCTTCCGCACCGTGACGGTCCGCCTGATGACCCACGATTCGAACGGCATCACCGATCTCGATTTCGCGCTGGCGCGGAAAATCGAGGAAACCGTCGGCTGGCGCCCGGCCCTGGAGGGCAGCCCGCTGCCCGGCACCCCCGACAACCCGCAATACAAGTATCTCGATTACGACGCGGCGCCGGACAAAAAATAGAGCGCTTCTCCGCCGCCAAGGCCCCGTGCTATGGTGCCCTCAATACTAGTCCTAAGAATAGGATAAGTTCGGGGAGGACGTCCGATGACCCGCGACGACGCCGCGATTTCGCGCCAATCCTTGCGCGGCTTTCTCGCCATGGTCGAGCGCGATTTTCCCGGCGAGTTGATTCGTATCAAAGCCCCGGTGCGCACCGACCTCGACATCACCTCGCTGGTGTTCGAATTGGAGCAGGCCGGTCGCAGCCCGGTCGTCGTCTATGAAAACGTCGAGGGCCATACGCTGCCGGTGGTCACCAACATCGCCGGCAACCGCCGGCTGCTCGCCGCCTGCCTCGGCGTCGCGCCCCCCGACTTGCCGACCGCGTTCCGCGAGCGTTGCCAGACGTACATCCCCTGCGAAGTGGTGGACAGCGCGCCTTGGAACGAGGTCGTGCTCGAAGGCGACCAGGTCGATCTTTCCCGCCTGCCGATCCCGCGCCACTTCTCGGTCGACGCCGCCCCCTACATCACCGCCGGCCAGATCGCGGCCCGCGACCCGGTCACGGGCGTCGACACCACCGGCTTTCACCGCCTGATGGTCAAGGGCAAGAACCGCCTCGGCGTTTCGCTCCATTCGCGCCGGCGCATGTACGAATTCCACCGCCGCGCCGAGGAGCGGGGCCAATCGCTCCCCGCTGCGGTCACGCTCGGGATTCACCCGCTCCACTACATGGGCTCGATGGCCTACGCCTATCCGCCCCAGGTGCGCAAGTTCGAGATCATCGGCGGCCTGTTCGGCGAGCCCTATCGCCTCGCCAAGTGCGGCGTCGGGGATATCGAGGTGCCGGCCGGCGCCGAAATCGTCATCGAGGGTGAAATCCTGGCCCATGTACGCGAGCCGGAAGGGCCGTTCAGCGAGTTCACCGGCTACGCGTCTTATCGCAGCACCCAGAACGTGTTCGTCGCGCACCGCATCCGCATGCGCCGCGACGCCATGTTCCATTCGATCGTCTCGGGCATGTCCCAGGACCATATCCTGATTTCCTGCATCACCCGGGAAGGCGAGATTCTGAATGCGCTTCGGCGCAATCTTCCCAACGTGATCGCGGTCCACGTGCCGCACCGGACCTGCGGCGCGTTCATGGCCTTCGTCAAGATGAAGAAGACGGCGCAAGGCGAGCCGCAGCAGGCGATCCTGGCGGCGCTCGGGACCGAATTCTACACCAAGTACGTCGTCGTCGTGGACGAGGACGTGGATATCTTCGACATGAGCGACGTGATGTGGGCGATCGCGACCCGGGTGCGCGCCGAGAAGGACATCGTTCTCATTCCCGGCTGCAAGGGCGCGATCCTCGATCCGACCTCGGACCCGGAAACCTTCACGCTGACCAAGATGGGGATCGACGCGACCCGTCCGTTGGGTCAGGATTTCGCCGAACGCCTGGTGATTTCGGACGCCCAACGCGCGCGCGTGCAGGGCATTC
This sequence comes from Rhodospirillales bacterium, assembly GCA_009693905.1. Taxonomy (GTDB): domain Bacteria; phylum Pseudomonadota; class Alphaproteobacteria; order Rhodospirillales; family 2-12-FULL-67-15; genus 2-12-FULL-67-15. Next base: position 9,203 of record SHWG01000030.1, read on the forward strand.
TTCGCGCCGCCGGAATTAAGCTATGATCCCGAACCACCATCGAACCAGGAGGACCGTCATGAAACGCCTACACGGACTTATCCTCGCCGCCGCCGCTTTGAGTTTCGCCGCACCCGAGGCGCTCGCCCAGCAAAAAGTCAACTTGAGCTTCGGCACCGTCGGCATCGGCTCGGCCTGGTACAACTACGGCGCCGGCATGGCCGATCTGGTCAAGCCCAAGCTGCCGGCGGGGTCCTCGATCGACGTCCTGCCGAAGGCGGGCGGGGTCGGAAATATCAAACTGATCCAGTCGGGCGAAATGGACTTGGGCATCAGCTTCGCCGTGACCTCGGCCGAGGGTTGCGGCGGCTTCGGCGCGTTCAACGAGAAGCAAACCAAGGTGCGCGGCCTGATCGGCGGCCTCGACATCTATTACTTCGGCACCTTCGTCACCAAGAAATCGGGCGTGACCTCGTGGGAGGAGATCGCCGCGGCCAAGAACAAGTTCCACCTGCTCACCACCCGGGCCGGCGGCACCGGCGAGCAGGGCGTGCGCCAGGTGCTGGCGCTGCTCGGATCGAGCAAGGAAGACGTCGCCAAGAAGGGCGGCATGATCGAGGCGACCGAGCGCACCGGCACCGCCGAGAGCATCAAGGACGGCCAGGCCCACGGCTGGGCCCACGTCGTGACCAAGGGCCACCCGGCGGCGACCCAGCTCGTGACCTTGAACGAAATGATCATGATTCCGCTCTCGGACGCGATCATCAAAGGCATGGTCGAGAAGAACGGCTGGGCCGCGTCCGCGATTCCCGCCAACACCTTCAAGGGCCAGACCGGGCCGGTCAAAACCGTGATGGCGGTTTCCAACATCCTGGTCAGCTCCGCCGTTTCCGACGACGTCGCCTACACTTTCACCAAAACGATCATCGAGAACGCCGACAAGCTGCCCAAGATCCACGCCGCGCTCGGCGATTTCGATCCGAAGCGGGCGGCGGAGCCGGAGATGAACGGCAACTGCCCGCTCCATCCCGGCGCGATCAAGTACTACAAGGAAGCGAAGATACTGAAGTGACGTTGCCGGTCGGCCGGATGCGAAATTTGATTGGATTGTCCGCTCGACCATGACCCCCGATATGCGAGCGGAAGCGTCCCCCTCCCCCTACCCCCTCCCGCGAGGGGAGGGGGATTCTAAAAAAAACCCCCTCCCCCCTTGCGGGGGAGGGCTGGGGTGGGGGGTCTCCCACGACGGGTGGGAGGCTGCCGACGTTCGGGAAGAAAGAATGTTTCCGTGACCATCCCGGCCGCCACCGCGCGCGTGTTTTTGGGCGCGATCGCGCTCGCGCTGACGGCGGTCGAGTTCGCGCCGCTCTTTCTCGGGCGCTCGATCTACGAGGTTTCCTTCCTCGGCATCCACGTTGGCGCGACGATCGCGATCGTTTTCCTGATCGTCGGCTCGAGTTCCAGGCGCAAGGCCGGCGACGACGTCGCCTTGATCGACGTCGTTTGCGCGCTCGCCGCGCTCGCCTGCGCCGTTTATTTCGCCTCCCAGGGCCTGCGCATTTCCGAGCGGATCGAAGGCGTCGACGAGGTTCTCCCCCTCGATTACGTCTTCGGACTTCTTCTGATCCTGCTTCTGCTCGAAGCCTGCCGCCGCATCACCGGAATCGTGCTGACGGTTCTCGCGCTCCTGTTCATCGCTTATGTCTTTCTCGGCCCCTATCTTCCGGGCGGGCTCGCGCACCGCGGCATGAGCCTGATGCGGTTCGTCGATCTCCAGGTGCTCTCGACCCAGGCGATCTTCGGCACGCCGATCTCGGCCTCGGCGCACATGGTGTTCTACTTCGTCGTGGTCGGCGCGTTCCTCGAGCGCTCGGGGGCGGGTCAGCTTTTTGTCGATCTCGCCTATTGCGTCACCGGGCGCGCCTGGGGCGGCGCGGCCAAGGCCTCGGTCATCTCGTCGGGCCTGTTCGGCACCGTTTCGGGCAGCGCGGTCGCCAACGTCCTGGTCGACGGGATCATCACCATTCCGTTGATGAAGCGAACCGGTTTCAAGGGCGCGCTCGCCGGCGCGATCGAGGCGACCGCCTCGACCGGCGGCCAGCTGGCGCCGCCGGTGATGGGCGCCGCCGCCTTCATCCTCGCCGATATCGTCGGGGTCAGCTACGCATCGGTCGCCTACGCCGCGATCGTCCCCGCCGCGCTCTATTATTTATCGCTCTACGTGGTCGTGGACAGCTACAGCCGGCGCCACGGGCTGGGCCCGAGCGCCGTGCTGCCGGTGGCGGAAGCCTTCGCCGGCCTGCGCGAGCGCTGGCACATCCTGGTGCCGCTCGGCGTGATGATCTATCTCCTGATGGAGGGTTTTTCCTTGAAACTGGTCGGCGCCGCGAGCGTCGCCGCCATCGTCGTCGTGAGCTGGGCGCGCCCCTCGACACGCATGAATCTCGCCGCCATGTACGAGGCGGTGGTCAACGGTGCCCGGGCCGCGGCCGAAGTGGCGATCCCGTCCGCCGTCGCCGGCATCATCGTCGGCATCCTGGTGCAAACCGGAATGGCGCTGCACCTGGAGCGCTGGCTGCTCGACATCGCCGGCAACTCGCTCATGGTTTCGCTGATCGGCGCGATGATCCTGACGCTTATTTTCGGCATGGGCATGCCGACCTCGGCGGCTTATCTCGTCGCCGCGGTGCTGGTCGGGCCGGCGCTGCAGCACCTCGGCGTCCCGGCGCTCGCCGCGCACCTGTTCATCTTCTATTTTGCGGTGCTGTCGATGGTGACGCCGCCGGTCGCGCTCGCGGCCTACGCCGCCGCCGGCATCAGCGGCGCTAGCCTGTGGACGACCGGATGGTACGCGTTCCTGATCGCGATTCCGGGATTCATGATCCCGTTCGCCTTCGTCTTCGACCAGGGCATTCTGCTCCAGGGCGAATGGCCCCATATCGTCCTGGTGGTGACGACCACGTCGATCGGGGTAATCAGTTTCTCGGCCGCGCTCGGCGGCTTCGCCTTCGGGCCGCTCGCCTGGCCGGCGCGACTCGCGCTCTTTGCCCTCTCGCCGCTGCTGATCGACCCGGCCGTGACCACCAGCATTATCGGCGGCGCCGGGGTCGCGCTTGTGCTCGGCTATCAGCTCTGGCGCCATAAATTCCTGGCGCGCGGCGTCGCGGCCACCTCTTGAACCATGCGCACCAAGATCGAAGCCAGCTGGATCGTCGGCCATGCCAAGGGCGCGCACACCCTGATCCGGGACGGGGTGGTGGTGTTCGAGGGCACCCGCATTGTCCATGTCGGCAAGTCCTTCGAGGGCCGGGTCGATAAAGTCATCGCGGCGAAAAACAAGCTGGTCGCGCCGGGGTTTATCGACACCCACGTTCACTCCGGCCATCGCGCCTCGCACCGGCTGATTACCGACACCGGCCGGCCGATGTATTACGGCCAGCCGTTCCTGGAAATCTCGGTGCCGAAGGAAGGCAAAGTCGTCAAGGGCGACCCTCGTTACTTGAAGCACGGAGACGCAGGCTCCGAAGCCGCCTTCAAGCTCAACGCCCAGTTCACGATCGCCGAGTTGCTCCGCAACGGGGTCACGACATTCGTCGAATACGGAAGCCAGCTCCGCGTCCAGGAGGCACTCTTGGCCGAAGTGACGCGCCTCGGTTCGCGCGCTTATCTCGCGCCCGGCTACGACTGCGGCCGCTGGGTCGGCGATGACAAGGGGCGCTTGAAGCGCGTCCGCAACGATCAATCCGGGTTGGACGGCCTGGCCCTCGCGCTCGATTGGATCGGGAAGTACGCGGGGGCCTGCGACGGGCGGGTGCAAGGGATTCTGGTTCCACGCGAGGTCGAAACCTCGAGTTTGGAGGTCCTGAAGCGCACCCGCGCCGCCGCCGACGAACGGAAACTCCCGATCGCGACCCACGCCGCCTACAGCGTGCTCGAATTCCACGACGTGGTGCGCGAGCACATGATGACGCCGATCGAGCTGCTCGAATCCCTCGGGCTCTTGCGCCCGACGCTCAATATCGGGCATGGTAATTTCATCGCCGACAACCCGAACTTGAATTATGCGCTGGCCCGCGATCTCGAATTGATGGGCCGCGCCGGCGCCACCATCTCGCATTGCCCGATCAACATCGTGCGCCGCGCCCGCACCCTCGACAACTGGCAGAAATACCGCCAGGCCGGCGTCAACATCGCGCTCGGCTCGGACACCTATCCCCGCGACATGATCATGAACATGCGAACCGCGTCTTATCTCGGCAAGATCATGAGCCGGACCTATTTCGCCGCGACCGCGGGCGAAGTGTTCCATGCCGCGACGCTGGCCGGCGCGGTCTCGCTCGGGCGCGACGATCTCGGCCGGCTCGAGGCGGGCGCGCTCGCCGACATCATCATCATCGACTTGACGGGGCGGAATTCGCTCCGCTACGGCCCGATCCGCGATCCGGTCAAAAGCGTGGTCGAATGCGGGGTCGGCGACGACGTGGAGACGGTGATTGTGGACGGCAAAATTTGCATGGAGAACGGCGTCATTCCCGGCGTTGATTTCGCCCAATTGCGCGCCGACGCCCAGGCCGCGGGCGAGCAGGTGTGGGCGAGCTTGCCCGAGTGGGACCCGCTCGGGCGGACGGCGGAAGACGCGTGTCCGTGGAGCTATCCCGAGGGGGATTAGTTCGGATTCACAGAATCTTCGCCAGGAACTCTTGCAGGCGCGGCGAGCGGGGTGAGCGCAGGAACTGCTCGGGGGCGCCGGTTTCGACGATCCGGCCGCGATCGATGAAAACGATGCGATCGGCCACTTCGCGCGCGAACCCCATTTCGTGGGTCACGATCGCCATGGTCATGCCGGCCGAGGAAAGCTGGCGCATGACGTCGAGAACCTCGCGGATCATCTCCGGGTCGAGCGCCGAGGTCGGCTCGTCGAACAGCATCACCTCGGGCGCCATGGCGAGCGCGCGGACGATGGCGACCCGCTGCTGCTGTCCGCCCGAAAGCTCCGCCGGATAGGCGTTGGCGTAACCGCCGAGCCCGACCCGCTCGAGCAGGCGCCGCGCGGTCTTGTCCGCTTCTTCCGGCGAAAGCCTTCCGGCGCGAATCGGGGCCAGCGTGATGTTGCGCAGCACCGTGAAGTGGGGAAAGAGCGAATAATCCTGAAAAACCATGCCGATCCGCTGGCGCGCGAGCCGCCACTCCTCGCGCGCCTGGGACGGGATTTCGCGGCCGTCGATCCGGATCGAGCCCGCGTCGATGGTCTCGAGACCGTTCAGGCATCGGATCAGGGTCGATTTTCCCGACCCGCTCGGCCCGACGATAACGACGATTTCGCCGGCGTGAATTTCGAGATCGACGCCGTCGAGGGCGCACATCCCTTTGTAGCGCTTGACCAAGCCTCGGGCGCTGACCACCGCGCGTGCGTCGCTCACCGCCGCTTGCTCCGCCCGCTGGCGAGTGCCGCGAAATCCCGCTCCAAGGCGCGCTTGGCGGCGATCAATTTGGCCTGCCTGAGCGAGAGTTCCCGCCGGTCGCGGATGAGATTGGCGCTAAGCGTGGCGGCCATGGCCTTGATATCGGCGCTGGCCGGGCCGCCGGTGCCCTGCCTTCGTTCGGCGGCCAACACCGGGTCCATCGCCGCCTTGAGACTCTTTGCCGACAGATCGAGGGGCCGGCCCATGATTTTGCGCGCGACCGCGCGCACCAATTCCAGGTCGACGGCGTCGGATTTCAATCCGCGCGCCATCGCCGCGCGGACCACGCCGCCGACCACGTGGTGGGCCTCGCGGAACGAAAGCCCGGATTGCTGGACCAGCGCGTCGGCGAGATCGGTCGCGGTCGAGAAGTTGGCCTCGACCAGCTCGCGCATCCGTTTGGGGCGCGGCCGCGCCTTGGCGACGACCACGTCGAGGACGCGAAGTCCGCCGATGGTTTCGGCCAAGGCGTCCGAACACCAGCGAAACGCTTCCCGATTGCCGTCGACGGTGTTGGTGAAGTTGGTGCCCTTGACGCCGGCAACGGCGGTCGCATAGGCGCCGAGCAGTTGCGCGGCGCTGCCTTTGAGATCCTCCAGCACCACCATGTTCTTTTTCTGCGGCATCATGCTCGAGGTGCCGGCGACGCTGTCGGGAAGTTCGAGAGTCGCGAACTCGTAGCTGGTCATGACGAAGAAATCCTGGGCCAGCCGGCCCCAAGTCGTCGCCAACGACGTGCAATCGCCGAGCAGTTCGAGCAGATAATCGCGCGAGGCCACGGCGTCCAGGGCATGGGGGACCAGGCCGTCGAAGCCGAGCAGCCGGCGGGTCTCGTCGCGGTCGATCGGAAACGACGTGCCGGCGAGCGCGCCCGCGCCCAGCGGATTGAGATTGATGCGGGCGTAGCATTCGGCGATGCGGCGATGATCGCGCTCAAGCGCGTGCAGGATGCCCAGCAGATACCAGCCGAACGTCACCGGCTGGGCCGGTTGCAGGTGGGTATAGCCGGGCATGACCGTGGCGGCGAATTTGCGGGCCCGGCCGAGCATGGTGGCGCGCACGCGGGCGAGGGCATCGAGGATTTCGAGGGCCAACGCGCGCGCGCGCAGGCGCTCCTGGGCGGCCTTGAGGTCGTTGCGGCTGCGCCCGATATGCATGCGCCCGCCCGCGTCGGGGCCGGCGATTTCGATGATCCGGGCTTCGTAATTGAAATAAGAATCCTCCCGCGCCGCGTCCCTCGGCACGCCGTCGGGCCCCTGCCGCTCGAGCGCCAGGATGGCGCGGGCCAAGGTGCGCGCCGCCGGCCGGGCCAGGATGCCCCGGCGCACCAGCATGAGCACATGGGCCTTGTTGACGTCGTTGAGGGACGGAAACCCGGTCGCGAGTTCGCGCTCGATCTGCGGCGCGAACAGGCGCGCCTGCAAAATGGGGTCGATGGTTTCGCCGAGAAACGCGCTGACTTTGGATTTCATCGAGCAACTCTCCTTCACACGCTTTCCACGGTTCGCGATGCAGGCAAGAGGGGCGCCGGGCCCCGGCGCACATCGCGCCCCCGGCGCTGGCCGATGTGGAGCTCGAGCCAGCGCGTGAGCGACGTCAGCACCGAACAGATCGCCATATAGGTAAACAGCACGAAGCCGTAGATCAGATAGGCCGGATTATCGCCGGTCATGATGGTCACGCGCTCGACCACGATCTGGCCGGTGCGGAAGAACTCGGTCAATCCGACGATGGCGCCGAGCGAGGTCGCCTGCACCAGCAGGGTGAAAAGCCCGGTGAACGGCGGAATAATGGGCAGCAACGCCTGGGGGCCGATGACGAACCACATGATTTCCCAAGGTTTCAATCCCAGCGCCATGGCGCTCGCGATCTGGTGCTTAGGGACCGAATTGAATCCGCCGCGCACGATCTCGGCGCCGTTGGCGCTGCCCCACAGCGTAAAACTCACGATCGCGGCCTGGAACGGCCCCAGCGACAGGCCGACGAGGGGCGCGCCGAAATAGACGAACAGCACGTTGACGATCAGCGGCACGCCGCGAAAAAATTCGACATAGGCCAGCGCGACGATGCGCAAAATGCGAAACCGCGTCACGCTCATCACCCCGACGATCGCCGATATGACGGTGCTGAACAGCAGCGTCAGGGTCGCCAGCACGAACGTCCGCTCCAGGCCTTGGAGAAACAGCGGCATGTTCTTGAGGATCAGTTCCATCGGCCCTACCTCCCGTCCCGGAAGGGCTTATGCAGATGGTCCTCGATCTGGCGGACGAAATACGAAAGCGTCCAGACCAGCGCCAGGTAGAGAACGCAGATCGAGGCGAAATTTTCCAGCGTGCGGAAGTCCATGGCGCTCCGCTCCATCGCCACGAACGTCAGCTCGACCAGCCCGATGGTTGTCAGGTAAGACGAATTCTTGAGCACCGAAACCGAGGTGTTGAGCATCGCCGGTGTGCTGACACGAAGGCCGAGCGGCAGGGCCACGAATTGCAGATATTGGGCGCGTTCGAGCCCGAGGGAGTCGGCGGCCATGCGCAGGCCCTTGGACACGGCGAGGAAGCCGCCGCGCACGTTTTCGATATTGTAGGCGCCGCCCCAGAGAACGAGGCAGAGAACCCCCGACCAGTAGAGCGACAGCGTCATGCCGAGCGAGGGCAAACCGTAGAAGATGAAATAAAGCTGCGCCAAAATCGGCGTGGTGCGGATCACATGGACGTAGAAACGCACGATCTGCGACAACACCGGAACGTCGAAAATGCGGATCGACGCCCCGACGACGCCGATCGCCGCCGCGCAGACGATGCTGAGCAGACTGACCTGCACGGTCATCACCAGGCCGGCGAAAAGCGCCGGCAGGCTGTCGCCGATATAGGCAAAGCTGAAGTTATAATTCATGGCGAATTCCGGCGCGCCCGAACCCGGCGCCGCCATCGCGGCGCCGGACCTCGGACGGCACGCTTATTCGCGGATCGCGCTGGCGGGCGCCTTGCTCGGGGTAAAGGCCTCCAAGTGCACCGGCCGGATATCCGCCTCGACGTGCTTGGCGACGAGCCCGGCGATGACGCCGTCTTTCTGCATCTTCGCCAGCGCGGCGTTGATATAGGCGAGCCATTCTTTTTCGCCCTTGCGCACGGCGGCGCCGCGGAACCCGATCATGTACGGATCGCCGACCAGGCGCACACGCGGGTTCTTGGCGGCGAGCCCGAAGAGCACGTTGTTGTCGTGGCCATAGGCGTCGGCGCGGCCCTGCAACAGCGCCTGCACGGCGTCGTTGACCGTATCGAGCTTGATGTTGTCGAGGCCCGCCATGTTCTGTTCGAACCACGGGATTTGCCAGGCGCCCTTGATCAAGATGATCTTCTTGCCCTTGAGATCGGCGAGCTTCTTGATCGGGCTGTCCTTGAGGACCAACAGGTCGCTCGCGCCCCAGGCGTAGGCGTCCGAAATGTCCACGACCTCGCGCCGCTGCTTGGTGATGCCCATGGTCGCGATCATCAGGTCGATCTTGTTGCCGACCAGCGAAGGCACGCGGTTGGCGGTGGTGACGCAGACGATCTCGATCTTCTTTTCGTCGCCGAAGGCGTATTTGGCGATCTGGCGGCCCATGTCGACCTCGACCCCTTGCGGCACGCCCTTTTCGTCGAGATAGCCATCCGGCGGATAGTCGCATTTGGTGCCGAAGCGAAGTTTTCCTTGCTCCTTGATCGCGCCCGGCAGCGCCGGCAAGTCGGCGGCGAATGCCGTCGTTCCGATCGCGAAGGCGCCGATCAGGGTGGCGACGATCGAGGTGCGGACGAAGGTGGATGTTTGCATGACGGATTGTCCTCCCTGGGGTTGGTTTCGAATTCGCGTCGGTCAGATGCGCCAGCGATCGCGCAGCCCGAAATAACACATCACCGCCGGCATGAACCAAGGGGTGCCGGTGTAAAACGGCCGGGTGCGATAGGGGCGATCGAAGGCGGTTTCCGCTTCCGGCCGGCCCAACACGCGCAGCCCGGTCTTGTGACCGAGATAGGTCGCCATCACCACCCCGCTGCCGCAGCACCCGGAGACGTAGTGGATGCCGTCATGAAAGCTCATGTGCTGCAAATGGTCAAAGGTATAAGCGATGAACCCGGCCCAGGAATGGGTGACGCGCGTTTCCTTGAGTTCGGGAAACAACTCGACCATGCGGCGAAACAGGTGGGTGCCGCGCCGGAGCGGATCGTTGATCTCGTGGCCCCCGGCCCGGCCGCCGAACAGGATCCGGGTGCCGTCCGGCGAGGTCCGGAAGTAATAGTGCAGGTTGCAGGTGTCCCCTTGCTGGCGGTTTCCCGGGAACAGGCGCGCGATCGTGGCCGGCGGCAGCGGCTCGGTGGCGATGATCTGGCTCTGGATCGGGATCAGCCGGCGGCGCAACCACGGCAGTTCCGGCCCGGTGTAGCCGTTGGTCGCGATCACCACGTCGCCGGCGACGACCCGGCGCCCTCCCGCGGTCAGAACGAAATGTTTGTCCTCGCGGGCGATGGCGGTGACGCGCGTCTGCCCGATCACGTTCGCGCCCGCGGCCATCGCCCGCTCGAGCAGCCCGCGATGGAACATCGCCGGTTGCAGGTTGCCGTCGGACCGGATCAGCCGGCCGCCGTGATACCGGTCGGTGTCGATCATGGTATGAACTTCGGCCTTGGGCACCATGACCGCGTCGAAGCCGACGTGCTTTTGGCGGAGTTCGAGATCGCGGGCCAACCGGTCGTAATCTTGCGGCTTATGACAGCCGACGAAACGGCCGACCCGGGCATAGTGGCAGTCGATGGCCTCGCCGGCGATGAACTGGTCGAGCCAGGCGCGCCCGTCCCGCACCTCGCGGTAAAGCGCGATCGCGGTCTCGAGGCCATGGCGTTCCGTAAGCGCGGGGAAGGAAACGCGGAGCGTCTCGCCGACCGCGCCGCCGTTCCGGGTGCTCGCACCTTCCCCTGGATCGCCGGCATCGAACACGACGACGCCGCGACCGCCCCGGGCAAGCGTGAGCGCCGCCGAAAGGCCGCCGTAGCCGGCGCCGACGACCGCGACGTCGATGCGCGCCGGCGGCTCGACCGGCGGCAGGGGACGGACCGGCGCATCCTCCCACCAATAGGGCTGGAGCTCGAGGTCCTGGGCGAAGTCCGAAAAGGTCGCGGTCATCGGGCGCGCGCTCGCTTATCCGGCGGCAGACGTCCCGCCGTTCGTGCTTACGCGAGTCCACCCGCCACATGGGGCAAAGTCAACCGGCATTCCCCGGACCACCGGGGATCGGCGGAAGACGCGTGTCCGTGGAGCTATCCCGAGGGGGATTAGGGCGTTGCGATAAGCCTTGCCCGGGAGGCGGGCAACCCCCTAATTTCCACGGACATGAACTCCATTTCCTGCCGCCACGACTGGACGCTGGCCGAGGTCGAAAACCTGTTCCGGCTGCCGTTCATGGAGCTGCTGTACCGGGCCCATACGGTTCACCGCGCCTGCTTCGACCCCAACGCGATCCAGTTCAGCACCCTGATCTCGATCAAGACCGGCGGCTGCCCCGAGGACTGCGGCTATTGTCCGCAGAGCGCGCATCACAGGACCGGCGTCGAAAAGGAAAGCCTGGTCGGCGTCGCCCGGGTGCGCGAAGAGGCGCTGGCCGCCCGAACCCGAGGCGCCACCCGGTTCTGCATGGGCGCGGCCTGGAAGAATCCGTCCGCGCGCGATTTTCCGGCGGTCCTCGACATGGTTCGCGCCGTCAAGGAATTGGGCCTGGAGAGCTGCGCGACTTTGGGCACCTTGAGCGCCGCACAGGCCCGGGCGCTCAGCCAGGCCGGGCTCGACTACTACAACCACAACCTCGATACCTCGCCCGAGTATTACGGCGAGATCATCACCACCCGGACCTACCAAGAACGTCTCGACACCCTGGCCCTGGTCCGAAGCACCGGCATGAAGGTCTGTTGCGGCGGCATCGTCGGCATGGGCGAATCGATGCGCGATCGCGCCCGCCTGCTCCAAGAGTTGGCGAACATGCCCCAGCATCCGGAGTCGGTGCCGATCAATCTCCTGGTGCGGATCGAGGGCACGCCGCTTGCCAACGCCGCCCCGGTCGATCCCTTCGATTTCGTGCGCGCCGTCGCCGTCGCCAGGATTCTCATGCCGCGCTCGCGCGTTCGCCTGGCGGCCGGCCGGCACGGCATGAACGAGGAATTGCAGGCGCTGTGCCTGTTCGCCGGCGCCAATTCCGTGTTTTTCGGGGAAAAGCTGCTGACCGCCCCGAACGCGGCGGCGGCCGAAGACATGGCGCTGCTGGCCAAGCTCGG
>SHWG01000031.1 GCA_009693905.1 Rhodospirillales bacterium
GCTTTGGGCGGGATCATCGTCACCGGCGGCGACTTCGACGTCGACCCCGCGTTCTTCGGCGCCGGTTCGCGCCACGCCACGGTCAAGACCAAGGACCGCCGCACCGCCTTCGAGCTCGCCCTGGTCAAGGGCGCGCTCAAGCGCGATAAGCCGGTGTTCGGCATTTGCGGCGGCCAGCAGCTTCTCCACGTCGTTCTCGGCGGCCGGCTGATCCAGCACATCCCGGACGAGGTCAAGGGCGCGCTTGCCCACGAGCAGCCCAATCCCCGGAACGAGCCCAGCCACGACGTCGCCGTCGTCCCCGGAACGCTGCTTCACCGCATCGTTGGCGTCGCGAAAATGCCGGTCAACAGCGCGCATCATCAGGCGGCGTTGGACGAACCCTCGGGCGTCGTCGTCAACGCCCGCTCAGGCGATGGGGTGATCGAGGGAATCGAGGCGCCCCGGTACCGCTTCTGTCTCGGCGTGCAATGGCATCCGGAATTTTTGCTGTCCGACGGCGACAAGCGCCTCTTCCGGGCTTTCGTCGCCGCCTGCGGCGCGTGAGGCGGGCGATGAGCGCAGCGGAAAAAGGCGCCCCGAGCGCGGCGGAAAAAGGCGAACGCATCGCCAAGGTTCTCGCTCGCGCCGGGCTGTGTTCGCGCCGCGAAGCCGAGCGCTGGATCGCCGCCGGCCGCGTCGCCGTCAACGGCCTGGTTCTGACCACGCCGGCGGTGACGGTGACCGCCAAGGACGCGGTCGTCGTCGACGGCGAGGCTTTGCCGACGAAGCAGCCCTCCCGGCTCTGGCGCTATCACAAGCCGGCGGGCCTGATGACCACGCACCATGACCCGCAAGGGCGCCCGACCGTGTTCGACGCACTCCCCGCCCGATTACCCCGGGTGGTCTCGGTCGGCAGGCTCGATTTCAACTCCGAGGGACTATTGCTGCTCACCAACGACGGCGATCTCGAGCGCAAGCTCGAACTGCCCGCGACCGGTTGGACCCGGCGCTATCGGGTGCGCGCGTTCGGCACCGTGGACGACGAAACCCTGGCCAAGCTCAAGAACGGCATCACGATTTCCGGCGTGCGCTACGGCCCGATCCGGGCGGCGGTCGATTCGAAAAAAGGGGCGAACGCCTGGATCACGGTGGCGCTGACAGAAGGCAAGAACCGCGAGGTCCGCAGGGTCCTCGAACACCTCGGGCTGACCGTCAACCGCCTGATCCGCACCGCCTACGGCCCGTTCCAGCTCGGGCACTTGGAGGAGGGCGAAGTGGAAGAAGTGCCGGGGAAGGTCCTGCGCGAGCAGTTGGGCGGGGAACTCGTCCGTTGAGAATCGTCGCCGGGCGCCATCGCGGCCGGACCCTGAAGGCCTTGCCGGGGCCGGCGGTGCGCCCGACTTCGGACAAGGCGCGCCAGGCGGTGTTCAATATTCTCGCCCACGGGATTCCCGGATTTGCCTTCGCCGGTATTTCGGTCGCCGATGTCTTCGCCGGCACCGGCGCGCTCGGGCTCGAGGCGCTGTCGCGCGGCGCGGCGCGGGCGACGTTCGTGGACAACGACTCGGCCGCGCTCAAGTGCGCCAAGGAAAACGCCGCCCGCCTCGGCGAATGGAAAAATATTCTGACGCTCCGTCTCGACGCGGCGCAAATCCAAAGCCCGCCGCTTGCGGCCCATGCGCCGTGCGCCCTCGCTTTTCTCGACCCGCCCTACGGCGCAGGAATGCTGGTTCCGGCGCTGCACGGCTTGGCCGCGCGCGGTTGGTTGGCCCCGCTTGCAATCATAGTGGCCGAGATGGGGGCGAAGGAAAAACTCGAAGTTCCGCGCGGCTATGCGCTGTTGCAGGAGCGGACCTACGGCGCGGCCAAGGTCGCGTTCCTGCGTTTCACGGGAAACAAAAATAATTAGCGCCGGCCGAACAGGCGCTCGATGTCGGCGCGCTTGAGCTCGATGTAGGTCGGGCGGCCGTGGGCGCATTGGCCGGAGAGCGGCGTTTGCTCCATTTCCCGCAACAGCGCGTTCATCTCGGCGGCGTTCAGTTGCCGCCCAGCGCGCACGCTGCCGTGACAGGCGACCGTCGCTGTTACTTCGTCGAGGCGCGTCTTCAAGGCGTGCGCCGTATCGAACTCCGCCAGTTCCTCGGCCAAGTCGCGGATCAACCCCTTGACGTCCGCATCGCCGAGCAGCGCCGGGATTTCGCGCACCACCACCGCCGCCGCGCCGAAAGCCTCGACGACGAGGCCGAGCTCGGCGAGCTCCGGGGCCCGGGTGGCGATCCGGGCCGCGGCCGCGGGCGAAAGCTCGACCACTTCGGGGATCAAGAGGCCCTGGCGGGGGATGCCGCCGTTCGCGATTGCCGCTTTGAGCTTTTCCTGGGTGAGCCGCTCGTGCGCGGCGTGCTGATCGACGATGACCAGGCCGTCGGCGGTTTCGGCGACGATATAGGTCTCGTGCACTTGCGCGCGCGCCACCCCGAGCGGGTACTCGGCCGCGTCGGGGATTTCGCCGCCGGGCGCTTGGACAGGCTCGGCGTTTCGCGCCGACAAAGGCGCGTGGAAGCCGAGCGCGGCTTCGGCGAGTCCGCGCGGGATTGCCCTTCCGCCCGACGGCGGATAGGCGAAGGTTCCCCCCGGCGGCGCGCTTTGAGGCCTGAGCGCGGCGAGCGCCGACGCGCCGACCGTGGTCGCGGCGCGATGCCCGGCCTGACTGAGCGCGTGCCGGATCGCGCCGACCACCAGGCCGCGCACCAGCCCGGGATCGCGAAAACGGACTTCGGTCTTGGCGGGGTGGACATTGACGTCCACCGCCTCGGGCGGAACCTCGAAGAACAGCGCGACCGCCGCGTTCCGGTCCCCGGCCATCAAGTCGCGGTAGGCCCCGCGCAACGCCGACAGCAAAAGCCGGTCGCGCACCGGCCGGTTGTTGACAAACAGGTACTGCATCTGCGCGGTCGGGCGGTTGAAAGTGGGAATGCCGGCGAACCCGGACAAGCGGATGCCCTCGCGGATAGCTTCGATCGGCACTGCGTTGGCGGCGAACTCGCGCCCGATCACGGCGGCGATACGGGCCAAGCGTTCGGGTACGGCGGGCAGACGGAGGATTTCCCTCGCGCCGTCATTCAGGGAAAACGCGACGCCAGGATTGGCGAGCGCCAACCGCTCGACCACTTCTTCCACGTGCCCCAGTTCGGCGCGCGGGGATTTCAGGAACTTGAGCCGCGCCGGAGTGGCGAAGAAAAGATCCTTGACCTCGATCCGGGTCCCCTCTTTGAGCGCGACGGGGCGGACTTCGCCTTTGCGTCCGCCTTCGACCGCGAGTGCCCAGGCGCCGGCCGCGCCCCGGGCGCGGCTTGCAAGGGTGAGCCGCGCAACCGCACCGATCGAGGGCAGCGCCTCGCCGCGGAAGCCCAAGGTCGCGATCCGAGAGAGATCCTCGCCGGGCAGTTTCGAGGTTGCGTGGCGTTCGACCGCGAGCACGAGTTCGTCCGCGGTCATGCCCACGCCGTCGTCGGCGACAATGATCTCCGCCTGGCCGCCGTCGCGCACGGCGATCTCGATCCGCCGGGCGCCGGCATCGAGCGCGTTCTCGACCAGCTCCTTGACCGCGGACGCCGGGCGCTCGACCACCTCGCCGGCGGCGATGCGGTTGACGAGGTTTTCGGGGAGAATGCGGATGGTCATGACGCGGGCTTGCGCGCGCCGAGCGCACGACGACGACGCCCGCGCCAAGCGCGTATCCGCCGGGCGAGGCCGACGGTGGATGAATCGCGCGCGGCTACTTTACCACCTTTGAGCAGGCGCGCGGTGCCGCCAGCGAGCTGCTTGCCGAGTTCGACCCCCCATTGGTCGAAGGAATTGACGCCCCACAACACGCCCTCGACGAACGTTTTGTGCTCGTAGAGCGCGAGCAGGAGCCCCAAGTGAAAGGGATCGAGGCGGCGGAGCAGGATCGTCGTGCTCGGCCGGTTGCCGGGGAAGACGCGATGGGGCAACAAGCGGCGGATTTCGGACGGAGACAACCTTTCCGCCTCCATCGCGCTTCGGGCCTCGGCGGCATTGCGTCCGCGCATAAGGGCCTCGCTTTGCGCCAGCATGTTGGCGAGCAGGATCGGGCGCTGCGTTCCGGGCCCGGGCCCGGGCTCGACCGCGGCGATGAAGTCCACCGGCACCGGGTTCGGGCTCTGATGGAGAAACTGGAAAAAGGCGTGCTGGGCATCGGTGCCGGGCGTGCCGAAGACGACCGGGGCGCTCGCGCGGCTGACGGGGCGGCCCTCGCGGGTCACGGACTTGCCGTTGCTTTCCATTTCGAGCTGCTGGAGATAGGCGGGCAGGCGCTTGAGCCGGCTGTCGTAGGGAACCACCGCCCGCGCGCGGAAACCTAAAATGTTTGTGTTCCAGACGCCGATCAGGGCGAGGAGGACGGGGAGGTTCCGGCCGAGCGGCGCGGTGCGAAAATGGGTATCGAGGGCGTGCGCGCCTTCGAGCATTTCCTCGAAGCGGTCCTGGCCCAAGACGAGCGCGCACGACAGCCCCGCCGCCGACCAAAGCGAAAAACGCCCGCCGACCCAATCCCAGAGATCGAACACCGCCCGTTTCGGAATCCCGAATTCTTCGGCCCGGGCGCGCGCGGCGGTGACTGCGGCGAAATGGCGGGATACGGCGGATTTGCTCAGACCGGCCGCCAGCCATTCTCGCGCGGCGTACGCGTTGGCAAGAGTTTCGGCGGTGGTGAAGGTCTTGGAGACGACGACGAACAGGGTGCGCGCCGGATCGAGTCCCCGGACCGCGCGGGCGAAATCGGCGCCGTCGACATTGGACAGAAAACGAACCCGCGGGCTTGCGCGCGCGGAGCGCACGACGATTTTTGAATCGTCAAGCAGCGCCAGCGCTTCGCAGGCGAGCTCGGGCCCGAGCAGGGACCCGCCGATGCCGATATGGACGACGTGGGTAAATTTTTCACCCGAACGCGTGCTTTCGACGAATTCGCGCATCCGGGCAAGCGTCGCGCGCGCCATCGATCCGACATTGGAGCGGGAAGAACGATCGCGCAGCGCCGGATGGAGAGCGGCGCGATTTTCGCTCGCGTTCACCGGGGCGCCCGCGAACAGGCGCCGACGCCAGCCCGCGACGTCGGCGGCGCGGGCCAGCGCCAGGAGACGCTCGACGGTTTCCGCCGTGATCCGGTTCTTGGAGTAGTCGAGGAAAATCCCGTCATGCCGCGGTCTTGCGCGCGCGGAGCGCACGACAGCGAGCGAAAAGCGGGCGAAGCGCTTGGAATCGGCATCGAACAGGTCGCGCAAGGGAACGCGCGCGATGCGGGCGCGGTGGCGCTCGAGCGCGCGCCAGGCGGCGTCGAGGCGACGGAGGGCGGGGCGGGGAGACATAGTGGGAAGGATAACGGCGCGGTCGGGGCCGTGCCAGTCGACTCTATTCGGTCGGGGCAAGCCCTTCCGGCTCGCCCGCGACCACGACCAGGAGGCGGGCGGGATCGAGCAGGCGGCGGGCGACTCGGGCGACCGATTCGGCGTCGACCGCCTCGATCAGGCCGTTGTAGCGGTCGATGAAGTCGGGCCCCAGGTTCTCGATTTGCATTCCGAGCAACATTCCCGCGATTCCGCCAAGCGCGGTCAAGCGCAAGGGGAACGATCCGGTGAGATAGGTCTTGGCGTTTTCGAGCTCTTCGGCGCTGACGCCGCCGTCGGCCATGCGGCGCCATTCGGCGCGGACGACGTCGAGGGTTTCCTTGACCCGCGCATTGGCGGTGGCCGCGCCGCCGAGGATCAGGGCCGAGTGGCGCAGGGGATAAAGCGAGGTTCCGGCGGAGTAGGCGAGTCCGCGTTTCTCGCGCACTTCCTCGTGGAGCCGCGAGGTGAATCCGCCCCCGCCAAGGATGTAATTGAGCACATAGGCCGCGTAGTAATCGGGATCGGCGCGTTTGACCCCCGGCGCGGCAAAGGCGATTGAACTCTGCGGCACCTTGAGTCGGGCAACGAGGGTGCGGGAGTCGATCTTCGGCGCGACTTCGGGGATTCGGGCGGGAGCGGATTTTTCCGGCAAGTCGCCGAAAGCGCGATCCAGCAACCGGCCGAGCTCAGCGGCGGTGATATCGCCGGCGACGCCGACGACGAGAACGTCGCGGGCGAGCCGCTCGGCTTGGAAGCGGCGCAAATCCTCGGGGCCGATTCGGGGCACGCTTTCGAGCGTGCCGCGCGAGCGCCGGCCGTAGGCGTGCCCGGAGAAAATCTCGGAGAACAGACGGACCTGGGCGACCGTGTCCGGGCTCTCGGCGTCCCGGCGCAGGCGGGCAAGGGCCTGGCTCCTGACGCGCGTAAGCGCGTCTGCATCAAAACGCGGCCGGGTCAACGCCAGCGCGAGCAGGCCGGCGGCCGTGTCCCGGTGCTCGGTCAGCATCTGGAGCGAGCCGCCGAATTCATCGAAAGAAGAATCGAAGCTGAGGCCGATCGAGCGGTCTTCGAGCGCGGCGCGGAAGGCCCGGGCGTCCATGTCGCCCGCGCCCTCGTCCAAAAGGGCGGCGACCATGCGGGCGAGCCCCTCACGGCCCGCGGGATCGAGCGCGGCGCCGCCGCGCCATGCGAAGCGCAGCGAGATGATCGGGTTGAGCTTGTCCTGGGCCAGCCAAGCGGTAATTCCGCCCGGACTTTTGACCTGCTGGACCTCGATCGCCCCGGCCGGCGGCGCCGCGAGACACGTCAATCCCGCGACCGCGAGAGCGCCGAGAAGGGAAGTAAATCTCGTCATGGTTCGGTCTTGCCCGCCGGCAGCAGCCGGCCGGTGACGTGGCCGGTGCCGGAAAGCACGTACCGGGCCGCGGCGTTGACCTGTTCGAGAGTGACCGCGCCGATGCGCTCGGGCCAGGATTCCACGTCCGCGACACCGAGCCCGACCGCGAGCGCCGAGCCGAGCGCCTGGGCGCCGGCTTCGAGCGAATCGCGGGCGAGCACGGCGGCGGCCTTCATGCGCGTCTTGGCGCGCTCGATTTCGCCCTTCTCGACGCCGCCGGCAAGCACCCGGGCGATTTCGGCTTCGATCGCTTGTTCGACCTTTTCCGGCGCGATCTCGCGCCGGGGCGAGGCGTAAAATCCGAACCGGCTCGGGCCGCGGGTGGCGGGATCGTAGAAGGCGCCGGCGTTGTCGGCGATGGCGGCCTCGAGCACCAGCGTGCGATAAAGCCTGGTGCTCGCGCCGCCGCCGAGGATTTCGGCAAGCACCTCAAGCGCGTAGGCGTGCTCCTTGGCGCCCCAGAGATGGGAAGGCGCGAGCCAGCTCCGCGACCAGGTCGGCTGGGGCACGCGCGGATCGCGCAGGATCACTTCGCGCGCGGCGGTCTGCGGCGGCTCGTCGGGGCGGACGCGGACAATCGGCGCGGCGGCCGGAATCGCGCCGTAGTATTTCTCGGCCAGCGGTTTGAGTTCGGCCACGGTGATGTCGCCCGCCACCACCAGGATCGCGTTGTTGGGCGCGTACCAGCGCCGGTAGAAGGCGAGGATACGCGCGCGGTCGAGCGCGCGGATCTCGTGCTCCCAGCCGATGACCGGGCGGCGGTAGGGATAGTTGTAGAACTGCACCGCCGCCATCTGCTCGCGCAGCCGGCTCGCCGGTTGGTTGTCGGTGCGGGTGCGCCGCTCTTCCAGCACCACCAGGCGTTCGCGGTCGACCTCCTCGGGCGTGATGGCGAGGCCGGTCATGCGCTCGGCTTCGAGCGCCATCACCATTTCGAGCCGGTCCTTGGCGATGGTCTGGTGATAGCCGGTGTAGTCGTAGGAGGTGAAGGCGTTCTCGCGCCCGCCGTTCTTCGCGATCAGCCGGGAAAACTCGCCGGCGGGGCGCTTGTCGGTGCCCTTGAACATCAGGTGTTCGAGAAAATGGGCGATGCCGGATTCGCCTTCACCCTCGTCGGCGCCGCCGACCCGATACCAGACCATGTGCTTGACCACCGGCGCGCGCGGATTGGGCACGACCACGACCGTTAGGCCGTTGGCGAGGGTGAAGCTTTCCGCGCCGAAGACCTTGGCGGCGGCGGTACCGGGCTTTAACCCAAGGCCGAGCGCGGCGAGGAAAACGGCGGCGAGGGCGGCGCGGGGGATAGACGACATGAGCGGGAGACTCCTCGGGTGAGGCGATACGTTCGTTTAAGATAAGGCGTTCGCGCGCCGGGGCAAGACGCGCCGGAAACCCAAGACCGGATAAGGCCTAGAACAGCCCGCGCTTGCGGCGCTGGATGACGGGCGTTTCGCCCTCGGTGACCGGCTTGCCGAGCGCCTGATTTTCCCGGATGCGCTGGTTTTCCTTCTCCGGGTTGACGACGGTGCCTTCGGGCTCGGGCTTGCGCCAGAACAGGATCTTGTCGGTGACGCGCTCGCTTTCCTGGGCGAGCGCGCCGGCTTCCTCGTTGATGACGAAACGAATGTTGGGTTGCGCGGTGAGCCCGCCGGTTTGGCGCAACAGCGCCGTCACGCCCGCGCTCGCTCCTTCCGGCGCCGGCTGCTCTTGAACCGCGCCGGGGCGACGGCCGCGCAGCGCCTGCTCGGCCTCCGTCGTCGGCGCGGTCTCCTGGGGCCGTACGGCGCCCGGCGCCGGCGGGCGGAGATCGTAATTGGGGGGGAGCGAAAGCGGGGCGCGCGAATAGACCGAGAATTCGTCGGGCGGGCGCTTGTCGAAGCCGAGAATTTTTTTCGTGTCCTCGCATGCCCCGAGCGCGAGCACGAGGGAGAGCCAACCTATTGCGACGGCGATTCGTTTCATGACCATGATCGTTGCGGACAGGGCGGCGATCCGGATCTTAGGACCCCGGCGGCCCTCCGGTGTCGTTCGGCACCTTATTTTTAGGCAAATCCGGGCGGGCGAACAAGACATCCGCGAGGAGCGCCAGGGCGCCCAACGAAATAGCCGTATCTGCCGCGTTGAACGCCGGCCAGTGATAACCGAAAGCGTGGAAATCGAGAAAATCGGCGACCGCGCCGAAGCGTACCCGGTCGATGACGTTGCCGAGCGCGCCGCCGATCACGCTTCCGAGCGCGGCGATGCAGATCGCGCGGTCCTCACGCGCCATCCACACCAGCAGGACCACGACGATGGCCAGCGCAAGCGCCGATAGCATCCACGCCGCCGCCTGGTCCGAGTTGAGCATGCCGAAGCTCACGCCGCGGTTCCAGCCCATCACCAAATTGAAGAACGGCGTGACCGGGATAACGCGGGGTGGAGTCATGACGCGATCGAGGATCCACCACTTGGAAATCTGGTCGACGACGACAATGGCAAGCGCGAGGCCGAGGCCGAGCGCGAGGCGGCGAGGGCGGGTCATGGGGCGGCGACGGGATGGGCGGCGACGGCGTCGGCGCAGCGCCGGCAGGTGCCGGGCGCGCGCGCATCCCGGCCCACTTCGGGCAGCACCTTCCAGCAGCGCTCGCATTTCTCGCCCGCGGCTGGCGCGGACACGACCCCAACCCCCGGCATGTCGGGAAGCGTGAACGCGCCTTCGGGCGGGGCGCCTTCGACTAGGCTCGCGTCCGAGGTGATGGCGATTTCGGCGAGATTCAAGTCCGCGAACGTCCGGACGTACTCAGGCCCGGCGTAAACCGCCGGGGCGGCTTGCAGGCTCGAGCCGATCCGCTTTTCCGCCCGTTCCATCTCAAGCGCGCCGGTGACCACGCGCCGGAGCGCGCGCACACGCTCCCATTTCGCCGCCAGCGGCGTATCCAGCCAAGCGGTGGGGATTTCGGGGAATGCGCGCAAATGCACGCTGACGCCGTCCGGATGCCGCGTGAGCCAGGCTTCCTCGGCGGTGAAACAAGTGAAGGGCGCGAGCCAGGCGGTCAGCGTTTCGAACAAAATGTCCATGACCGTGCGCGCCGCGCGGCGAACGGGCGACGACACAGGCTCGCAGTAAAGCGCGTCCTTGCGGACATCGAAGTAGAAAGCGGAAAGGTCACTGGTGCAGAAGGTGTGCAGATCGGCGAAGAAGCGGTGAAAAGCGAAACCATCGCAGGCCGC
This sequence comes from Rhodospirillales bacterium, assembly GCA_009693905.1. Lineage (GTDB taxonomy): Bacteria > Pseudomonadota > Alphaproteobacteria > Rhodospirillales > 2-12-FULL-67-15 > 2-12-FULL-67-15. The sequence goes on from SHWG01000031.1 coordinate 9,994, forward strand.
GCGCAAAGACCGGTCGAGTTCGCCGAGCCGGTGCAGGACCCAGCGTTCGAGCTCCGGCATCGCCCGGGCCTCGATGCGCTCGCTCGACTCGAAACCCTTCAGGCTGCCGAGCAGATAGCGCAGCGTGTTGCGCAAGCGGCGATAGACGTCGGCGTGCTGCTTCAGGATCTCCGGGCCGATGCGCAAGTCGTCCTCGTAGTCGGAGCCGACCACCCAGAGTCTGAGGATATCGGCGCCATCGCGGCCGACCACATCCTGGGGCGAGACGACGTTGCCGAGCGATTTCGACATTTTCTGGCCGTCCTCGGCCAACACGAACCCATGCGTCAACACCGCTTCGTAGGGCGCCCGGCCGCGGGTTCCGCACGATTCCAAAAGCGACGAGTGGAACCAGCCGCGGTGTTGATCCGATCCTTCGAGGTAGAGCGAGGCCGGCCATTGCAGGTTCCACGCCCCGCTTTCGAGGACGAAACGGTGGGTCGTGCCCGATTCGAACCAGACATCGAGAATGTCGGTGACCTGCTCGTAGTCGGCGGGATTGTGTGCATTACCGAGGAAGCGCTCGGGCGGCGAGGAGAACCACGCGTCCGCGCCCTCCTTCTCGACCACGGCGGCGGTGCGCGCGATCACGTCCGGGTCGCGCAACGGTGCGCCGGTCGCCTTATGCACGAACGCCGCGATCGGCACGCCCCAGGCGCGCTGGCGCGACACGCACCAGTCGGGCCGGGTCTCGATCATGCCGCGCAGCCGGTTTTGCCCCGAGGCGGGAACGAAGCGGGTCGCGGCAATGGCTCGAAGTGCCTTGGCACGGAGTCCGGTTTTTTCCATGCTGATGAACCACTGCTGGGTGGTGCGGAAGATCAGCGGCGCCTTGGAGCGCCAGGAATGGGGATAGCTGTGCTTGATGTTGGCTTTGGCCAGCAGCGCGCGGGCGTCTTTCAGGGCCGTGATGACCGGACCGGTGATGTCGCCGTCCTTGCCGGCGTCGGTGAGCACGCGCTTTCCCGCGAACAGCGGCACATGCGGATAGAATACGCCGTCGGGACCGACCGTTTCCGGCACCTCGATCCCGTGCTTGATGGCCAGTTCCCAGTCGTCCTGGCCGTGGCCCGGCGCGACGTGGACGAAGCCGGTGCCGGTGCCGGTCTCGACAAACCCGCCCGCGAGCAGCGGAACCGGAAAATCGTAGCCCCGCCCGTGGAAAGGGTGGCGGCAGACGGTGCCAGCCAGTTCGGGGCCACGCAACGTGGCAACCGTGTCGTAAACGGCGATCTGGGTATCCTTAGTAACGGCTTCCAAACAATTCTTGGCGACAACCAAGAGCGAACCGAGAAACGGACTCATCACAGCGCCATCGCGGCCAATCGCTTTTGGCCGAATGACGACGTAATCGAAATCCTGCCCGTAGGCGATGGCGCGGTTGCCGGGGATCGTCCACGGCGTCGTCGTCCAGATGACGATGGAGGCACCCTGAAGCGCCGGATGCGTGGCCTTCTCGACCGGAAACGCCACCCAGATCGCGGGCGCGGTGCGGTCGTGATACTCGACCTCGGCTTCGGCGAGCGCGGTTTTCTCCACCACCGACCACAGGACCGGTTTGGCGCCCCGGTAAAGCGAGCCGTCGATCAGGAACTTGCCGATCTCGCGCACGATCTCGGCCTCGGCGGCGAAGGTCATGGTCGAGTAGGGATTGTCCCAGGCGCCGACGACGCCCAAGCGCTTGAACTCCTCGCGCTGGACGCCGATCCAATGCTCGGCGAACTCGCGGCATTCGCGGCGGAAGGCGACGATCGGCACCTGATCCTTGTCCTTGCCGGCGGCGCGATACTTCTCCTCGATCTTCCACTCGATCGGCAGGCCATGACAGTCCCAGCCGGGAACGTAGTCGGCGTCGAAGCCGAGCATTTGCCGCGAGCGGTTAATAACGTCCTTGAGGATTTTGTTGAGCGCGTGGCCGATGTGGAGATGCCCGTTGGCGTACGGCGGTCCGTCGTGCAGCACGAACTTGGGGCGGCCTTTGGATTGCTCGCGCAAGCGGCGGTAAAGCCCGATCTCCTCCCAGCGCGCGAGGATTTCGGGCTCGCGCTTGGCCAGCCCCGCCTTCATCGGAAAGGGCGTGTCGGGGAGAAAGACGGTGGCCTTGTAGTCGGGGCGGTTCATGGCGCCGTTGTCAGGACGCGCCGGGCGCGGAGGCTATCCTCGGCGATTTGCGCGCGCAAGGAATCGATCCCGTCGAAAGTCCTCTCCTGGCGCAGGTGCTCGATTAGCCGGACCCTCAGGCGCCGGCCGTAGAGATCGCCCGTGAAGTCGAAGAGAAAGACTTCCAATACTTCGGTGTCGCCGCCGAAGGTCGGCCGCCGGCCGATGTTGGCGACGCCGTCGCGCCAAAGGGGTTCACCCTTGGCCAGGGGTTCTCCTTCGATCGCGGCGCGGACGGCGTAAACCCCGCCGGCGGGACGAAGATGATTCCCGAGCGGGATGTTGGCGGTGGGGAATCCGAGGGTGCGTCCGCGCGCTTTGCCGCGCATCACCCGTCCCTCGATCTCCGGCGCGCGGCCGAGGATCGCGGCGGCGGCGGCGGCGTCGCCCCGCCTGAGCGCGTCGCGCGCCCGGCTCGACGACAATACTTCGCCCGCCTTGTCGCGCACGGCGTGGACGGCGGTGACGTCGAAACCGAGGGTGCGCCCGGCCCGCAGGAGAAGCTCGCAGTTGCCGGTCCGCCCCTTGCCGAAGACGAAATCGTAGCCGGCGACGACTTGGCCGGCGTGGATGCCTTCGACCAGCACGCGCCGGATGAACTCGTCGGCGGAAAGCGAAGCGAACGCGGCATCGAAGCGGAGCGCGACCATGAAATCGACGCCGATGGCGGCGATGGATCGCGTCTTCGCCCGGAGCAGGGTCAGCTGGAACGGCGGATCATTGGGGCGGAACAGGTTGCGCGGATGGGGCTCGAAGGTGAGCACCGCCCACGGCCGCCCGTGGGCGTGGGCGAGCTGGCCGGCCTCCGCGATCACCGCCCGGTGGCCGCGATGGACGCCGTCGAAGTTGCCGATGGCGACGGCCGCCCCTTGCAGGGTGGCGGGCAGGTCGCTTGAGTGCCTGAAGATCCGCATGGGGGGCCGAAGGTGCCCCCGGCCCGGGGTCGGGTCAAGGGCGAATCCTCAGTCGATTCAAGGCGCTTCGGGCAGATCAGACTTTGCGGGTGGGGACCATGATGGTGGCTTCGCCGTCGATCACGACCTTGCCCAAGACCAGGCACTGGGTCTTGAGTTCGACGAATTTCTTTTCCGGGATCAACTTAGTCACCGTGACCCGGGCGATGACCGTATCCCCGGACTTGACCGGCGCCTTGAAGTGCAACGCCTGGCTGACGTAAATACACCCCGGCCCCGGCAACTTGGTGCCGATGACGGTGGAGATGAAGCTCGCCGACAAAATGCCGTGCGCGATCCGGCCCTTGAACAGAGTCTCGGCGGCGAATTCGTGGTTGAGGTGCACCGGATTGGTGTCGCCCGAAACCCCGGCGAACATTACGATATCCGCGTCGGTGACGGTCCTGCCGTAGATGTCGGTCATGCCCTCCTTCAGGTCCTCGAAGTAGTAGCCGTGAAGAAGATCTCGGTCGCTCAACTGTTCCATGGGAAGGTCCTCGGCTGAAGGCTCGGGTTCGGCAGTGGCCATACTAATCTTCGACCCCCCCCGGCGGGCAATCCGGGTGGTCCCCAGGGGTGTTCGGGATAAGGCGCATGAGTTCTCGAAGAAAACAACGGCGGATCGGGTGGTTCGCCTTCGGGTTGGTTCTCGCCGCCCAAGGGGCGGCCGCCGAGATCGGCTTGGAGCTTCCTATTGCGTGTCGGCCCGGGGTGGATTGCTGGGTGGTCAATTACGTCGACCTCGACCACGGTCCGGGGGTGCGCGATTACGCCTGCGGCCGGGCGAGTTACGACGGCCACAAGGGCGTGGATTTCGCCGTGCGCGATCTCGCCCTAGTCGCCGAGGGGGTGCCGGTGCGCGCGGCCCAGGCCGGCGAAGTCCAGCGCGTGCGCGACGGCATGGCGGATGCGACCGCACCCCAGGGTCCGGCGGGGGGCGACGTCGCCGGGCGCGAAGGCGCCAAAAAACATAACCCCGGCGACGTTTCTGGCGCCCGGTCTTTTGCTTTGGCGACAGACGTCGCCGGGCGCGAATGCGGCAACGGCGTTGTCATCGGTCACGGGCAAGGCTGGACGACCCAGTATTGTCATCTGCGCAAGGGCAGTATCGCGGTGAAGCCGGGCCAACGGGTCGCCGCCGGCGAGGCGGTCGGCATGGTCGGCCAGTCGGGCCTGGCCGAGTTTTCTCATGTGCACTTTCAGGTGGCTAAGAACGGAACGGTCGTTGATCCGTTCAGAGGGGTGGAACCGGGCGGAGAAGCGTGCGGCCTTGGGACGATGCCGCTCTGGAGCGCGCCCGCGCGCGTAGCCCTTTCGCCCTATCGGCCGAGCGCGATTTACAACGGCGGCTTCACCGCCGAGACGCCCGATCCCGCCGCGACGCGGCGGGGACTCCATCGCGAGGCGACGGCGAGCGCGTCCGCGCCTACGCTCATCGCTTGGGCCGATATCTTTTGGGTCGAGGCGGGCGATCGCATCCGCGTCCGCCTGTTCGGCCCGAACGGTGAAATTCTGGTGGACAACACGCAATCGGTCGAAAAGCTTCAAGCCCGGCGGTTCACTTACGCCGGCGCGCGGCGCAAAGCCCCCGCCTGGCCGGTCGGAATCTATCGCGCCGAGATCGTGGTGCTTCGGGACAAGGACGGGCAAACGGCCGAGGCCGCGCGCTTCGCGCACGCCATCGAGGTCCGCTGAATTTAGAGCATGCTCTAATGAGCCGTCCGATACTGGCGGCGGGCTACGAGCTTCGGCGCCGTGCGGGTCGTGCCCGCGGGTACGGCTTTTTGCGGACGCGGCTTGAGGGGCTTGGCGGCGAAGTCCCCGGCCCGGAACAGAACCGTCGCGCCCGATGCCGGTTTCAAAATCCGTCCCGGAGCGGCACCCCGCCGCCGCGCCAGCGCGGCGAGCGTGCGCCGGACGATCATGTGGCGCTCGGGGCGGCCGTAGCCGCGCCGAACATGAACGGCGGCGATGGCGACGATGGCTTCCGGCACGGCCACCGCGCCCGGTTTTTCCTCGCACCAGCGCAGGAACGCGCCCACCGTCCACGGATGCGCGGGCAGCGGACAGAGCGCGAGCCGGCGGCACCAAGCGGCGAACGCCCGCCAGGTGGGGTCGTGGATGGCTCCCTTCGTCGGCGCGTGCACGATGGGTGCGCCTTTCTGGTCGAACGGTTTGACCGCGGAAACTGATCTCTGGCCCTGCTTGGGGCCGCTGCTTAAGCTTGCCGTTTCTGGCCGGAGACGTAAGCGCGCCGCGTTCGGCGGCGGCAAAAAAGTACCCGCCCCGGTCCAGGGCGAGGAGGGCCCTGATTATATGCGAAAATACCGGATCGCCGCCATACCCGGCGATGGCATCGGGACCGAAGTGATCGGCGCTGGCCTCGAGGTCCTTCGCGCCCTGGAAAGCCGCGACGGTGGGTTTCGCCTCGCGGTCGAGCACCTGCCCTGGGGGTCGGACTACTACCGCCAGAATGGCCGGATGATGCCCGAAAACGGGCTCGAATTGCTCAAAGGCGCGGACGCTATCTACTTCGGGGCGGTGGGCGATCCCGGCCTGCCCGACCACGTCACCCTCTGGGGCTTGAGGCTCGCCATTTGCCAGGGGTTCGATCAGTACGCCAACGTCCGCCCGGCCCGGCTTCTGCCCGGCATTCCGGGACCGCTCCGCGCGGTCAAGCCCTCAAGTCTCGATTGGATCATCGTCCGCGAGAACACCGAGGGCGAATATTCCGGCGCCGGCGGGCGGGTGCACCGCAACCTGCCCGAGGAAGTCGGCCTCGACGTCGCGGTCTTCACCCGAACCGGCGTCGAGCGGATTATGCGCTTCGCCTTCGCGCTCGCCCGGTCGCGTCCACGCAAACAGCTCACCGTGGTGACCAAGTCGAACGCCCAGCGCCACGGCATGGTGCTGTGGGACGACGTTTTCGCCGGGCTGCGGGGCGACTATCCCGACATCGCGGTGGACAAGATGCTGGTGGACGCCATGACGACGCGCATGGTGCTGAAGCCGGAAACCCTCGACGTGGTCGTCGCCACCAATCTCCACGCCGACGTGTTGAGCGACCTCGCCGCTGCGCTCAGCGGCAGTCTTGGCATCGCGCCGACCGCGAATCTCAATCCTGAACGCAAATTTCCGTCCATGTTCGAGCCGATCCACGGTTCGGCCTTCGACATCGCCGGCCGGGGAATCGCCAATCCGATCGGCGCGTTCTGGACCGCGGCGATGATGCTCGATCACCTCGGCGAAAAAGCGGCGGCCGGGCGCCTGATGCGCGCGATCGAGCGCACGACCGGTGCGGGCAAGGTTCTCCCCCCCGACCTCGGCGGCCGGGCGACCACGCGCGAAGTGACCGATGCGGTTTGTCAGGCCATCGCCGGCGATAACAGCTCGTAATTAAAGATTGCGCGCGCGCCTCCTGTCCCCGCCCATGGGGCGTTTTCCAATGCTTTAGAGAGGGTTAACGGTTTCGGGGGGGGCGGAACAGTTACGACGGCGGCGCACCCGGGGTAATTTGTTTCGCGCCGCGCCGGGATTTGTTAGTCTCTTGAAGACTCAAGTCGGAACGGACAGGGAGAATTCCGTCATGCGTGTTCCAGTCCAGCCTCATTTCCGCGCCGCCCTGGTGGCATCCGTTTTCTTGGGTTTCGGCGCGCCCGCCAACGCGGACGACCCCGCGGCGGCGAACGATTCGCTCGAATTGATCAATCGCGTGACCTCCGAATTCAACGCGGTTTTGCGCAAGGGCTTCCTCGATCCGCTGGTGGAAGGCTTTCGGGCGGTGATGCCGGACGATATGCAGAAGGCCGTTTCCAACGTCTTCTCCAATCTGAGCGAACCGGTGACGGTGGGGTCAAGCCTGCTTCAGGGCGATACCGACAACGCCTCGACCGCGACCAAGCGCTTTTTCATCAACACCTTCGCTGGCGTCGGCGGCCTCGGCGATCCGGCGACCGAAGCGGGCTTGAAGCAGCGGCGCGAGGATCTGGGCCAGGCCATGGGTGCCTCCGGCATCGCGCCCGGACCGCATATCGTCCTGCCGATCTTCGGGCCAAGCAATCTGCGCGACGCCACCGGCGACATCCTGGTCGGACTCGTCAATCCGGCGCCGCTCGCGCTCAAGGCCGCCGACGCGGGCATTTCCTACGCCGACAAAAAGGACATCATCAACGCCGCCACCGAGGGCGCGTTGGACCGGTACACGGTCGAACGCAATGCCTACGAGCAGCATCGCCGCTTCCTGGTGAACAACGGCGAAGGCCCCGCGATCGCGTTTCCCGACATCAATGCCGATGAAAAGGAATCGGTCGCCGAAACCCGACGCTGAGATCGGTTTTAATTTCAAAACACCCCCGCGCGAATCCCGCGCGGGGGTTTTCGTTTGATATTCAGTTTCCGACCCAGAACGTGAACAAAAGCGAGACCGTGACCACGGAAGAGAGCGTCGAGATCAGGATGCCGCTCGAGGCCTGCGGGACATAGACGCCGTAATGCCGGGCGACGACGAAGCAGTTAGCGCCCGAGGGCAAAGCCGCCATCGCCACCGCGACGGTCGCCCACAGGGGCTCGACCGCGAAGACGTGGAACACAAGGGCCCAGGTGACCAGCGGATGGACGACAAGCTTGATGACGACCATCGCGCCGACCTCGCCGATATCCTGGCGGATCGGTTTGCCGACCAGGAAGAGGCCAATCGCGAACAACGCGCACGGGCCCGCGGCGGCGCCGAGCAAATCGAGAAACGTGACGACGGGTTTGGGCAGGCCCCACCCGGTCAGCGACCACGCCACCCCCAATAGCGCGGACATCACCAGCGGGCTGCGCAAGACGGCCAGAGCGGCGTCGCGGGCGACCCGGGAGCCCTCCGTCCGTCGGCGCGGATCGGTCTCGATCAGGACGGTGACGATCGCGACGATGGTGACGGTCATGAACACGGTCGCGACGATGGCGGGCAACGTCCCCGCCGGGCCGAAGGCGACCAGGGCAAGCGGGATTCCGAGATAACCGCTGTTGGCGAAGATTGCGCTCATGGCGAACAGGCTCGCCTCGGCCGGCCCGCTCTTGAATACGACGCGGGCGAGCATCAGCGCCGCGGCGTACACCGCGAGCATGCCCCCGCCGTAAGCCGCAAGGAACGCCGGATCGAAGATCCGCGCCGGGTCCATCGGCGCGAGCGAGCCGAAAAACAACGCCGGCAGAGCGCAATAATAGACGAAGCGGTTGAGCGCCTCCGAGCTCGCCTCGCCGAGCAAACGGAAACGCCCGGCGGCGTAGCCGACGAGAATGAGGGCAAACACCGGCAAAACGACGTTGACGATGGGGGTCATGGACGCGCGGCTCCGGAATCGGGATAAGGCCAGCGGTTGACGGTGGTCCAGCCTCCGGCCGTGCGGCCGAGAAGAAACGATGCGCTCTCGTCCAAGACAAGCCCGGTCGCCCCGCCGGCGAGACTCGCGCCGGAATGGACCAGCACGAAATCGGGGGCGTCGTCGGTGAATATTTTTTTGGCTTGGGTCGCGTCAACCCCGGCAAAAACCGAAACGACGCCGACCCGGCGATCGGCCCGGCGCAGGTGATAGAACGTGATGATGCCGGATTCGCCGGTTCCCGCGACGTCGAACACGAGAAGGCGCGCCTCGCGCGGCACGACCCCGACCAGCGCCGCGGCGACCGCGCGGTAATGGGGTTTCGGCGGGTCGAGATCGAAGCGGAGCTTGGGCGCGAGCGCGATCGGCAAGGCGAAGACGAGGGCGAGCATGAAAATTCCAACCGCGCGCGGAAGCGCGCGCTCGCCCCGGAAGCGCCGCCACAGAATGCCGGCGAGGTAGGCGAAGAACGCCGCGCCGAGCAGGGCGATATGCATGTTGTAGCGCCAGAACGAGGCGGCGCGCGTTCCCTCGCCCGCGCCGAAGCTGGCGACGTAGGCGAAAAGCAGGAATGCGTTGTAGCCGAGAAAAGTGGCGGCGACGATCAGGGCCAAGCGGTCGAAGGCGCTCCGGCAGCGCCAGAGGGCGCGGAGCCCCAGTCCAACCGCGACCAGCATCAGGCCGAAGTAGACGCCCTTTTTCGCCGCGATCGTCGCCATGCGCCAAAGGATCGAAGGAATCTGGCCGACGATCCATTCCGCCGCGGGCATCAGGCCGAGCTCGCCGGTCGCGCCGACGGCCGTGGCGACGTGATAGCGCCACAAGACGTACATCAGAAACGGCGGGAGCACCGCCGCGGGCACGAGCGGAAGAAGTTTTTTGAGCGCGACAGCAGGATCGCGCAGCGCCACCAGACCGGCGGATGCGAAAATCAGCGCCAGAACGACGACGTTAGTCTGCTTGATGGCGACGAAAAGCATGCCCGCGAGTCCGATCTGCCAAGCCAGGCCGCGTGCCTCGCCGTCTCGGCTCTCGGCCAGGGCGTTGAGCGCCCGCCACGCCAGCACGCCGGCGAAGGCGGCGACGACGCCGGTCGCGGTGTCGGCGTAATTGGTGAGCACGATCTTCTGGACGAAGGACGGGTTGAGGATCGTCGCCGCCGCCACCGCGAAGGCGGCCGCCGTCCACGCCGCGAAGGGAACCGGGGGAACCTCCGGCCGGCCCGCGCCTCCGCCCGCCCCGAGAGCGGCGAGCCGGACCGCGAGCGCGCCAAAACACAGCAACAGAAGAACATTGGACACCGCGCCGGCGCTTTCGAGAAACTTCCCGGCCAATTGCGAGGCGAGCGCGTTCAAGATCGGGAAAGCGAAGGGATAGGCCGGGAGTTGCAGTCCGTGATCGGGATCGGCGCTGGTCGGCAATGCGTCCTTTTCGATCAGGTAACGCGCCGCGCCCGCCCAATGGGAGAACTCGTCCCATTCGGACGCGCGGTGGGCGGCGGCAAGCGCCAACAGCGGCAACGCGACCAGGGCGGCGCGCGCCAGAATGGGGGCGAGCGGCGTCTCCCGCCTGAAGACGAGTAGGGCGGCGGCAATTCCGCCCGCGCCGATCGCAGCCCATCCTAAAAGCGAAAATCCGAGGCCGAACAGGATATGCAGGATGAGAATCGCGGCGGCGGCGGCCGCCCAGCCGTAAAGGGGCTGGGCTTCGGGGATCGCGCGCGGGCCCGCCACCACCCGCCCGAGCGCCGCGAGCAGGACGAACAGAACGGCCGTGGCCCCGAGCGCGGCGGCTTGTTCGGTGCCTCCCAGGAAAAGACCGAAATGAGAAGTCATAGGGATAGGGGGTCCCGCACCCTATAGGCTTCCGCCGCGGGCGGTCAACGCGCCCCTGCGGCCCAAAAAGAAGAAGCCGCCCCGGCCGGGGCGGCTTCGACTTGTGTAACAGGTTGGACTGGAACTTCGATTAGAAGTCGCCCATGCCGCCCATGTCCCCGCCGTGGCCGTGGCCGCCGGAAGCCTTCTTCTCCGGCCGCTCGGCAACCATCGCCTCGGTGGTGATGAGGAGGCCGGCGATGGAGGCCGCGTCTTGGAGCGCGGTGCGCACGACCTTGACCGGATCGATGATGCCGGCCTTGAGCATGTCGACGTACTTACCTTCCTGGGCGTCGAAGCCGAAGTTGGTGTCCTTCTGTTCGAGCAGCTTGCCGACCACGACCGCGCCGTCGACGCCGGCGTTCTCGGCAATCTGGCGGGCCGGAGACTGCAACGCGCGGCGAA
>SHWG01000032.1 GCA_009693905.1 Rhodospirillales bacterium
GACGGCAGAATCGAGGGGCGTTACCAGACCGCCAAGGCCCCGAACGCGCCCGTCGCGCTCATCCTCCACCCCCATCCCCAGTACGGGGGGACCATGAACAACAAGGTGGTCTACTCCCTCTACCAAAGTTTCGCCGCCAAGGGATTTTCGGTCCTGCGGTTCAACTTCCGAGGCGTCGGGCGCAGCCAAGGGCAATTCGACAACGGCCAGGGCGAGCTCAGCGACGCGGCCTCGGCGCTCGATTGGCTGCAAACCCAAAACCCCAACACCCCCGCCTGCTGGATCGCCGGCATTTCCTTCGGCGCCTGGATCGCGATGCAGCTGATGATGCGCCGGCCCGAGATCGGCGGCTTCGTTTCGGTCGCGCCGCCGGCCAGCATCTACGATTTCTCGTTCCTCGCGCCGTGCCCGGCCTCGGGGCTTATCGTCCACGGCGACAAGGACGATCTGGTGCCGCTCGCCGCCGTCAACAAGCTGGCGCAAAAACTTTCCGCGCAGAAGAACATCAAGATCGACTACCGGGTGATCGAGGATGCGGATCACTTGTTCTCCAACCGCGGCGACGAACTTGCCGCAGTCGTGGATACCTACCTGGCCCGCGCGCTCGCCAAGGCGGCGTAACCCCCGCTAATCTGCCGGCTTTTTCGTCCGGCCAGCGGGGAGAACGACGATCGCTATGCCCGCCACGATCAGGAACATGCCGATATACCGGATCGTTCCGAAGGTCTCGCCGAAGGCGATGGCCGATCCAACAATCCCGACGCAAGGAACGAGCAGCGCGAACGGCGAGACCGTGGCCGCCGAATATCGGGCCAACAGATCCGCCCAAATCGCGTAGGCGAGAATGGTTGCAATCGCGCCGAGATAGATGGCGGCGGCGAGGCTGGTCCAGGTCGCGCCGGCAATTGCCGCAAGCAACGACGGATCCGGGTCGAAAACGTTCGCCACCGCCAGAGCCGGAAGCGGGGGAACAAGGCTGAGTCACGCCATCAGCGCGAACATCGGCACGTCGTGCAAACGTTTTACAAAAATGTTCCCGATTGCCCAACTCGCTGCCGCGGCCAGCGCCAAGCTAAGACCCAGCCAGGTCAGGTCGGCGTCGACCGAGAGCCCGATCGATGCGAGCCCAACGAAGGCAACGGCCATTCCGACGGATTGCCGAGTCGTCGGAAACTCGCGAAAAAAGATCGCCGCCAGCATGACGGTGAAAAAGACCTGTATTTGCTGGGTAACGGAGGCAACCCCCGGCGGCATCCCCAGGGTAAAAGCAAAAAACAGGAGCAAAAACTGCCCTGTGAAGAGGGTCATCCCGCACGCCAGCAACATCACCCACGACACCTTAGGCCGGGGAAGAAACAGAACGGGGATACACGCAATCAAGAATCGAAGCGCCGTCAATTGAGACGGCGAGAAGCTCTCAAGACCGATTTTCGTGGCGACGAACGCGAGGCCCCAAATGACCGATACGAGTACGGCCAGGATCATGTCGCGCGGCGTCATGGGTCGGGCCCGGCCATCGGTCCTGGCGGCTTTCCGCTGGGCGGAAGATGCAACGTGCCGCCCGGCGAGGGTGCCCGCACCCCGGTGGTCGCGGGCAGGCTCAAGGGCAGGCCGAGCCGGCTTCGCACGGCGAGAAAGGCGAACGCTTCGGCTTCGAGAAAATCGCCGCGCCAACCGACCGCCTCGACCGGAACCACGATGCCGCCGAGAACGTGGCCTAGCTCGTCCATCAGGCATCCGTTATGCCGGCCGCCGCCCGCGACCAGCCAGCGCCGGGGCGGCGCGGGGAAGTGGGCGCGGGCCAATGCCGCCGCTTCGGCGGTAAAGCGCGCCAAGGTCGCCGCTCCGTCGGCGGGCGAAAGAGTTTTGACGGCGGCGAGCATCTTGGCGAAATGGTCTCGATCGAGCGATTTGGGTGGGCTGCGGTGGAAATAGCCGTCCGCGAGCCAGGCGCCGAGCAGCGCCGCGTCCGGGCGGCCGGCGCGGGCCAACCGGCCGTCCTCGTCCATGGGCCGGCCGATGGTCGCGCGCGTCCAATCGTCCAGCAGCGCGTTGCCGGGGCCGGTGTCGAAGGCGATCAAGTCGCCGGCCGCGGCGCCAACTCCGATCCACGTGACGTTGGCGACGCCGCCGAGATTGAGGATGGCGACCGGTTTATCGAGCCCATCGGCCCGCGCCGCGTGATACAGCGGCGCCAGCGGCGCCCCTTCGCCGCCGGCGGCGACGTCGCGGCTGCGGAAATCGGCGACAACGGGAATACCGACGAGCCGGGCGAGCATCTCCCCATCGCCGATCTGGCGCGTGATTCCCCGCCCGGGCTCGTGGCGGACGGTATGGCCGTGAAAGCCGACCACGTCCACGTCCGGAGCTTTGAGCCCCGCGTCCGCCAACAGCCGGCGAACGGACGCGGCGTGGCGCTCGGTGAGATCGCGCGCGAGGTCCGCATCCGCCGGGACCGGACCCAGGGCCGCGCGCAAACGGTCCCGGAAGAACCCGTCGTAAGGATCGGTTCGGGCGGGCCCAAGGGCGAAGACGCGCGCGCCGTCGGTCTCGACCAGCGCCGCGTCGATGCCGTCCATCGAGGTGCCGCTCATCAGGCCGAGCGCGCGGAACCGCTTGCCGATCATGGGTGAAAAATCCGTTCGAGCCGGCTGCCAACCGAGCATGATTGTGCTAAGTATCGGCCGTCCGGGCAAGCGATCCCGCCCCGCCGTTCACCCCGCCCGCCGACCCAGAGCCATGACCGCGCCCAGATCCGAATTCCTCGTCACCGTCGCGCGCCGCGGCTATCTGCACCAGTGCACGGATCTGGCGGCCCTGGATTCGCTCGCGCTCCAGGGCCGCGTCGTCGCCTACATCGGCTTCGACTGCACCGCGCCGAGCCTGCACGCGGGCAGCCTGGTTTCGATCATGCTGCTCAGGTTGTTGCAGAAGTGCGGGGGGAAGCCGATCGTGCTGATGGGCGGGGGCACGACCAAGATCGGCGATCCCTCGGGCAAGGACGATTCGCGCAAAATGCTGACCACCGCCGAAATCGCCGCCAACATGGCCGGCATCAAGGATGCTTTCTCCCGGTTTTTGAAATTCGGCGACGGGCCTTCCGACGCGGTTATGGTCGATAACGCCGACTGGCTCGATCAGCTCGGCTACATCCCGTTCCTGCGCGACTGGGGCCGGCACTTCTCGGTCAATCGGATGCTGACCTTCGACAGCGTCAAGCTGCGGCTCGAGCGCGAGCAGCCGCTGTCGTTCCTCGAATTCAACTACATGGTGTTGCAGGCTTACGATTTCGTCGAACTGGCCCGGCGCCACGACTGCGTTCTCCAGATGGGCGGCTCGGACCAATGGGGCAACATCGTCTGCGGGGTCGAGTTGGGGCGGCGCGCGATTCCGCGCGAGCTGTTCGGCCTGACGACGCCGCTCTTGACCGCCGCCTCGGGCGCGAAGATGGGCAAGACCGCCGAGGGCGCGGTCTGGCTGAGCGAAAAGATGCTGTCTCCGTACGACTATTGGCAATACTGGCGGAACACCGAGGATGCCGACGTCGGGCGATTCTTGCGCCTGTTCACCGAAATGCCCGAGCCCGAGATCGCGCGCCTGGAAAAACTCGGCGGCGCCGAGATCAACGAGGCGAAGCAGATTCTCGCCGACCACGCGACCTTGCTGCTCCACGGCGAGAAGTCCGCGACCGAAGCCGCCGAAACCGCGCGCCGCACGTTTGGCGAAGGAACTTTCGGCGAGGCGCTGCCCAGCGTTGCGATAGCCCGCGCCGAACTGGCCAAGGGCATTCCGGCGTTCGAGCTGTTCCACAAGGCCGGGCTGGCCGCGAGCGGCGGCGAAGCGCGCCGCCTCATTCGCGGCGGCGGCGCGCGCCTCAACGACGCCGCCGTGGAAACGGAAACCCGCCCGGTGACGCTTGCCGACCTCGGGCCCGAAGGCGTGATCAAGCTTTCGGCCGGGCGCAAGCGCCACGCCCTGGTCAAGGTCGGGTGATTTTTTCTACCGGCTTTCTTCCCGGACCGGGGCCTCGCGCCCGGCGGTGCCGAAGATGCCGAACAGGTTACGCAGGAATCCGGGCGCGAGCGTCGAGATCGGATTGATCGAGATGTTCGGGTCCTCGCGCGGGCCGGTCATGCGGAAGGTGGCGGCGAACACGCCGCCGCCCTTTTCGCCGCCGGTGAACAGCGTTCCCACCACCGGCAGATTCCCAAGTAGGCTATTGATGGCGTAGGCCGGAACGATGGTCCCGCCCATGTCCATGATGTCGGCGTCGGTGTAGATTTTACCCGCCGCGGTGAAGCCGAGCGAGGCGCCGAAGGCGCGAGCCTCCTTCAACTCCAGCAGCCCTTCGGTCTGGACGAAGGGAAGATCGAGCGCGGCGAAGTTGAGGCCTTCGCCCTTGAGTTCGTCGAGAATACCGGTGAGCGCGGCGACGTTGAGCAGTCGGGCGAGCAGCGGCGCGTTGACGACGCGGTAATCCTGCGCCACGACCCGCCCGACCAGCGGCTCGCCGGGATCGAGGTCGAGATAATCGCCGGAGATCTCCAGCGTCCCGCCCACCATGTTGTCGTAGAAGTCGAGCGCCCGCAGCATCGCGCCCGCGTCCTCGGACTTGAGCGCAAGCGTGCGTTTTTTGCCGTCGGCGGACGGACGAACGGCGAAGGCGAAGGGCGAACCCTTTGCGCCGACCCGGCCCTCGGCCTCGGCAGTTTGCCAGCGCCGGCCGTCGTGGAGGAAAGCGCCCTTGACGCCGGCGAAGGAGTTGTTCTCGCCCATCCACACCCGATCGAGGGCGAAAAGGATGCCGAGCTTGAGCATGCCCGCGGCGTCGTCCTCGGCCGCGGACTTGCCGCCGCGCAACACCTCCGACCAGAGCGGGCCGAAATCGAAGCTCGCGCCCTTGAAGTCCATGTCCCAGCCGCCATCGGTGCGCTGGTGCACGGCGAGGCGCGCGTCCGTGCGTCCGTAGCGGACATGATCGACCTCGATCCGGTCGAGGCCCGAGCCGTCGGCGGCGTACACCGCGCGGCCCTTGAGCGAAAGGTCCCCGGCCACGACGGCGAAGGCGGGAATCGCCGTGACCACGTCGTGCTTGAGCCTGAGCGAGGCTTCGGCCGTGCCGGCCTCGCCGCGCGCCTTGCTCCAGCCGAGCGGCTTGATCTCGATGGCGAGGTCTTTCAAATCGGCGCGTGCTTCGATGCTCCGCTCGCCGGTATGTCCCTCGGTCACCCGGATGTCGGCCCCGGCGGTGCCTTCCATTGCGCCCCGGTTCATGGGGCCGAATTCAATGCCGAGATCGGCGAAGGAGCGGATCTCGCCGCTGCGGCCGGTGAGGCGGTAGCGGCTCAAAAACGGCGCCTTGGGCTCGAAATTCCGCCGCCAATCGATATCGGCCGTCATGCCGCCGACGCGGGCATTGCCCTTGATGTCCATGCCCTTGCGGTCGAGCGACAGCGCGAGATTCCCCTGGCGCATGTCCTGGCCGAGCAGGATGCCGCGGAGCGCGACATTCTCAAGCCGGGCGGCGGCTTTGACCTCTACCTGCTCGGGTTTCAGCGCGTGCTCGACGATGAAACGGAGATTGAGATCGGTTGCGACCGTCCCTTCGGCGCCCGCCGGGTTGATGCCGAGCGTGGAAGCAAATTGGAACGGCTTGTGCTCGATCAGGACGAGGACCTCGCGAAAGCCGCCTTTGATGGCGAGCGCAATGTCCGCGTAGTGATCCACCTGGTCGAGGCCGGTGAGCGCGACGGTTCCGCCCGTGACCGCGAGACCCGGGGCTTCGCCTTTCTCGATCGCGAGGTCGAAGCGGGTTTCGTTGAAACTCGCGCGGGCCGAAACCTTGCGCGCTTTCGGCATCGGTGCCAGGTAATTCACGCTGACGTCGCGGATGTCCATGTCGCCTTTGAGCGCGCTTAGGGAAAAGTGTCCGTCCGCGCCGAGGCGAGCCTCGAGACTCGCCTCGGCCCGGGGCAGGGAACCTTCGGACACGTTCGCCAAAACCCAAGCCCGCGCATCCGTTCCCCAGCCCGCCGGCCAGTAGCGGGCGAGGTCGTTGCCCGGCACGTTGTCGAGACGGCCCTTGGCCCGCAGGATCGTTTCATCGCCCCGGGGTTCACCCGTGGCGGAGAACGCTAGCTTCGGCCCAGCGAGATCGATGCGCGCGTCCGCAAGCTCGGCCCGGCCCTCGCGCCGGAAATAGACCCCCCGCCCTTCGATCGTCCGGAGCGGCACCGCGTGAGCCTGTTCGCCCGGCACGACCAAGGCGCCGCCGGGACCGAGATCGAGCCGGAAGCGCTCGACCTCGAGCCGGTCGGCGGCGCCGTCGTAGTGGCCCTTCATCGCCAGCGCGCGGAGCGCGAGCGTCTGCGGCGCGGGCTCGGGCAGTACGAGATGGCCCGGTCCGCCGGTCAGATCGAAGCCGAGCGCGCGCAACGATCCGTTCCGCTCCAGCGACACCGACGCCGCGCCGGCAAGCGGCAGGTCGAGCGCGGAAAAAGGCGCGAACGCCTCGACGAATTCGGCGAACGCCGCCGGACGGGCGCGGTCGAAATTCAGCGTCGCTTCCGATCGTCCGTCGGCGGCGCGATAGACGCCCCGCACCGTGACGCGGCCCTGGCCTCCGCCGGCGGCGAATTCGAGCGTCGCCTCGCCGCGCAGCCCTTCGGCGTCGCGGGCGACGAGAACTTGGGCCGCGGGGAATCGCCATGTCCGTCCCCGAGCCATGTCGGCCAACGTCAGGTCCGCGCCCAGGATGTTGAGGCGGGCGAGATAGGCCATCGGATTGCTCCGGTCGGGCGGCGCGAGCAACTGGTCGAGCAGCCGTTGCAGCAGATCCTGGCTTTCGGACTGGCTTTCGCCGAGCGCGATCACGAGGCGGCCGTCGTCGCGCCGGGCGAGAAAGAGGCGCGGCCCAAACAGTTCGATGCTGCGCGGCGCGATCACGCCGCGCAGCATCGCCTGGGCGCTGAGCGAGAACAACACTTCCGGAACGTTGGCGATCACGCCGCCGGTCTTCTCGAAAACGCGGACCGCTTGAATGCGCAGATCGAGGGTGCGGTCCCAGCCGCCCCAGGCGAGGACCGTGTCGCCGAAACGGAATCGCAGCTCGGGGTGGAAGGAGTTGAACGTGTTCTCGGCGTAAGGCGTCAGGAACGTGAGCGAGATCGGTCCCGACGACAACCGCCAGGCCAGCACCAATAGCAGAATCGCCAGGCCCGCCCCGAGGGCGCCAATGAGATGAAAGGTTCCGTGCAGGGTCCGTTTGAGCAAGACGTTTCCTCTTCCGGCGACTTTTAATATGCGGATGGACTTAAAAGAGACTAAAGGCCTTAACAGCCTGTTAACCGATTGACCGGAAGGCCGCCATCGCTAGAGTGTGCGCCCAACCGGAAAAGGTCGCGGAAATGGCCGCCCCGCGGTTCGCGCAAACCCAAAGATACGTGCCCGAACCCGCCAGTTCCAGCCTCGCGGCGCTGGGCCTGGAACGATGGCTCGAAGCGGCGGCCGCCTCCGCCGTGCCGGGGGTCGGCGAGCGGGCCCGCGCCATCGCCGCCGATTCGTCCGCGCGCCGCCTGCTGGCGGGCATCTTCGGCAACAGCCCCTTCCTCGCGCAAAGCTCGGCGGCCGAGCCGGAAATACTTTGCGATATTCTCGATCGCGGTTCCGACGACGTGGTCGCCCGCACCCTCGACGATTTGCGCGCGCGCCCCGCACCGCCGATCGAGGAAGCCGCCCTGATGCGTGCCTTGCGCGTCGCCAAGCGCCGGGTCGCGCTCGCGGTCGCCATCGGCGACATTTCCGGCGCCTGGCCGCTCGCGCGGGTGACGGAATCGCTCAGCGATCTCGCCGACGCCGCGCTCGGCGCCGCGGCCGCGTTCCTGTTGCGCCAGGCGGCTTCGAGCGGCGCGTTCGCGCTCGCCGACGACGCCGATCCTGCGCGCGGCTCGGGGCTGGTGATCCTCGGCGTGGGCAAGCTCGGCGCGCGCGAATTGAACTATTCGAGCGATATCGACTTGATCGTGCTCTACGACCCCGAGCGCATCCGCGCGCCCGCGCCCGAAGCGTTGCAGAAGCATTTCGTCCGACTCGCCCGCAACCTGGTGCGGATGATGGAAGAGCGGACCGCCGACGGCTACGTCTTCCGCACCGATCTGCGCCTGCGTCCCGATCCGGGGGCGACGCCGCTCGCGCTTTCCGTGGATGCCGCCGAAGCCTATTACGAAAGCCTGGGCCAGAACTGGGAGCGCGCGGCGATGATCAAGGCGCGCGCCGTGGCCGGAGACCTCGAGGCGGGGGCCGAGTTCCTCAAGCGTCTCGGGCCGTTCATCTGGCGCCGTCATCTCGATTTCGCCGCGATCCAGGATATCCATTCGATCAAGCGCCAGATTCACGCCCACCACGGCGGCGGGACCGTCGCGGTCGCCGGCCACGACATCAAGCTCGGCCGCGGCGGCATCCGCGAGATCGAGTTTTTCGTTCAGACTCAACAACTGATCCGCGGCGGGCGCGAGCCGCGCCTCCGGACGCCGGCGACGCTCGCCGGACTCGCCGCCTTGGCCGATCTCGCGTTGACCGATCGCGCCGCGACCGCCGAGATGGCGGAAGCCTACGAGTTCCTGCGCCGGGTCGAACACCGGCTGCAAATGATCGACGACGAACAAACCCAGACGCTCCCCGCCGATGCCAAGGCCTTGCGCGCGCTCGCGCTCTTCCTCGGCTATCGGGACACGGACGCCTTCGCCGCCGAAATGCTCGCCCGTCTCGGCGCCGTCGAGCGCCACTACGCCCGCCTGTTCGAGGATTCGCCCGCGCTCAGCGCCGGCGGCACCGCCGCCGGCAACTTGGTTTTCACCGGCGTCGAGGCCGATCCGGGGACGCTGGCGACGCTAGCCGGGCTCGGCTTTCGCCAGCCCGAAATGGTGCACGCCACCGTGCGCGGCTGGCACCACGGGCGTTACCGGGCCATGCGCTCGACCCGGGCGCGCGAGCTGTTGACCGAACTGATGCCGGCGCTGCTCGAAGCCCTGGTGGCGACCGCGGACGCCGATGCCGCGTTCCTGCGCTTCGATGCCTTTCTCGGCCGGCTTCCGTCCGGGGTTCAGATTTTCTCGTTGTTCCATTCCAATCCGCAGCTGCTGGCGCTTCTCGCCGAAATCATGGGCAGCGCGCCCAGGCTCGCCGAACATCTCGGCCGCCGCCCCGCCATTCTCGACGCGATGGTCACGCCGGGTTTTCTCGACGCCCCGCCGGACAAGGCCGAACTCGCCGCCGAACTCGACCGCCAACTCGCCCAGGCGCGCTATTTGGAGGAGGCTTTCGACGCCAGCCGCCGCTTCGCCCATGAACGGCAATTCCAGGTCGGGGTGCAGATTCTCCGCGGCCTGATCGCGCCCGCGCCGGCGGCGGCGGCGTTGAGCGCCATCGCCGAGACCGCGATCGCCGGCCTGCTCCCCCGCGTCGAGGCCGATTTTGCCCTCGCCCACGGACATTTCGGCGCACCCGCGCTCGCCGTGATCGCCTTGGGCAAGCTCGGCGGGCGGGAAATGACGCCGACCTCCGATCTCGACCTGATCTTCGTCTACGACGTGCCGGAAGGGATGGAGGCCTCCGACGGCCCCCGGCCGCTGCCGGCGAGCCAGTATTTCGCCCGGCTCAGCCAGCGCTTCCTCAACGCGCTCACCGCGTTGACCGCCGAGGGACATCTCTACGAGGTGGACATGCGCTTGCGGCCTTCGGGCAACAAGGGCCCGCTTGCCGTGGCGTTCGACGGATTTGTCCGCTATCAGGAAAACGAAGCGTGGACCTGGGAACATATGGCGCTGACCCGCGCCCGACCGATCGCCGGGCCGGAACCGTTGCGCGCGCGCGTCGCCCGGGCCATCGGCCGGGTGCTGACGCGGCCGCGCGACCCGGCTCGCCTGCTCCGTGACGCCGCGGAAATGCGCGCGCGCATCGCCGCCGAGCATCCCACCGACCGCTTGTGGGACGTCAAGCATCTCGGCGGCGGGTTGGTGGACGTCGAATTCGTCGTTCAGGTCTTGCAACTCCTCCATGCCCACACCCACCCCGAAATTCTCGTTTCCGGAACCGCGGCGGCGCTGGAGAAAATCGCCGCGGCCGGAATCCTCGCTCCCGCCGACGCCCGGACGCTCGGCGACGCGCTCGCCTTGTGGCAAGGGTTGCAGGTCGTGCTGCGGCTGACCCTCGATCCGATCCAGGGCGCCGACGGCGCGGGCGGATTCCCCGAGCCGCTCAAGCGGCGCCTGGCTTTGGTCGGCCGAGTGGCCGACTTTGTCGCGTTGGAGGCGCGCATGCGCGCGCTTTCCCTGGCCGCGGCCGATGTTTTTCGCCGCCTGATCGTGGTCCCGGCGGCGGACGCCGCCAATACATAGAAACCGGGCGCCGGAAGCGCCGCCGGGTCTTTTGTTTTCGGCGCTTCCGCGCCCGGCGGCGGGTTGACTTCGCCGGCCCGGCGGTTCCCAATCCCAGGCAACGACACTCATTTCGAAATCACGGAGGTCCCATGACGGTCAAACCGGCAAAGCCTCCCGCCGCCGGCGGGAAAAAGAAAGACGAAGGTTCAGGAGGCGGCGAAGCGGCGGGCAAGCGCAGCGGCTGGTCATGATCGCGCTGATCGTCGTCGCGGTGCTGTTGGGCGGCGGCGGGACCACGGGCGTGCTTTATATGCTGGGGTTGCTGGGGACGGGGGACAAGCCGGGCCGGCAGGTGGCGGTGGTCGCGCTCGGCGCTCCGGTGCTGGTGGATTTTTTCGAGGCGATGGTCGATCTCAAGGTCGGCGGCTGCCGCTCGCCATACTTGCGCTACGCCATGACGATCGAGGTGCCGAGCGGCAGCGACGCCGCCGCGGTCGGCGACGCCCAGGCGCGGATCGTGGATACCATCCAGCAGAATTTACGCAGCAAGGAGCGCCAAGAGCTGGTCGGCGTCGAAGGCGCCGACCGGATGCGCAACGAGGCGCGCGAGATCGTCAACCGCCTGATCGCGCCGGCGCGGATCAACGGCGTGCTGTTCAAGAAATTCGTGCTGCAATAAGGTCGGGCGGGCTTGACCCCGCGCGCGTTAAACAATGCGCCCCCACCGGGGCGCGCGGGATCGGACGCCATGTACCTGCCCAAACTGTTCGTCACCGACGACCTCGCCCTCCTGCACGATCTGATCGCGGGCCGCGCGTTCGGACTCCTGATCGTTCCTGGCGAAGGAATCCCGGACGTGGCGCACATCCCCTTCGTGCTCGATCGCGGCGAAGGCAAGCATGGCCGGCTGCGGGGCCATTTCGCCCGTCCCAATCCGATCTGGCGGGCGTTCGACGGCAGGACCGAAGCGCTCGCGGTTTTCGCCGGCCCCGACACTTATATATCCCCCGATTGGTACGCGACCCCCCATCAGGTGCCGACATGGAATTACATCGCGATCCATGCCTCGGGCCGGCCACGGGTCATGGCGGACGACGGCGACGTGCGCCGGCTGCTGGAGGACTTGAGCGCCGAGAGCGAATCCCGCCTGCCCGGCAAGAAGCCGTGGACCGTGGATAAACTGCCCGCCGAGGTCTATGCGCGGATGCGCCAAGGGATCGTGGCGTTCGAAATGCCGATCGAGCGGATCGAGGGCAAGTGGAAGCTGAGCCAGAACCGCGCCGAGGCCGACCGCCAAGGCGCCGCCGCCGCGCTCGAAACCCTCGACGACCCGAACGCGCGGGCCGTCGCCCGAATGATGCGGCTTTTACCGAAAGCCTAGACTTTCGCGTCTTCGCCTTCGTCCTCGCCGCCCTTGATCCGGTGCGCCAGCGCCGCTGTCATGAACGCATCGAGATCGCCGTCGAGCACCGCCCCGGTGTTGGAGGTTTCGATCCCGGTGCGCAGATCCTTGACCATCTGGTAGGGCTGCAGCACGTAGGAGCGGATCTGGTGGCCGAAACCGATCTCGGTCTTGGCCTCGAACTCGGCCTGGGCCTTGGCTTCGCGCTTCTTCAATTCCGATTCGTAGAGTCGCGCTTTCAGCATCGCCATCGCGGTCGCGCGGTTGCGGTGCTGGGAGCGGTCGTTCTGGCATTGGACGACGATGTTGGTCGGGATATGGGTGATGCGCACCGCGCTGTCGGTGCGGTTGACGTGCTGGCCGCCGGCGCCGGAGGCGCGGTAGGTGTCGACGCGCAGGTCCTTGTCGAAAATTTGAACGTCGAGGTTATCGTCCACCACCGGATAGGCCCAGACCGAGGCGAAGCTGGTGTGGCGCCGGGCGTTGGAATCGAAAGGCGAAATCCGCACCAGCCGGTGCACGCCGCTTTCGGTCTTGAGCCAACCGTAGGCGTTCTTGCCGTTGACCCGAAACGTGGCGGACTTGATCCCGGCTTCCTCGCCCGCGCTTTCCTCGATCCACTCGACCTTGTAGCCGTGCTTTTCGGCCCAGCGGGTGTACATGCGGAGCAGGATCTCGGCCCAGTCCTGGGCCTCGGTGCCGCCGGCGCCGGCGTGGATTTCGAGGTAGCTGTCGTTGCCGTCGGCCTCGCCCGACAGCAGCGTGTCGAGCTCGGCCTTGGCGGCCCGGGTCCGAACCGCGCGAAGCGCGCCTTCGGCCTCGGCCGCGACCTGGGCGTCGTTCTCGCTTTCGGCGAGCCCGATCAGGCCGACCGCGTCGTTGAAATCGCGGGTGAGCGCGTCGATGGCGCCGAGGCCGGAGGCGAGCCGGGTGCGCTCGCGCATCATCCCTTGCGCCTTCTTGGAGTCGCTCCAGATCGAGCCGTCCTCGGCGAGCGCGTTCAGTTCGTCGAGCCGGAGCTTAGCGCGGTCGTAGTCAAAGATGCCTCCTCAGCAGTTCGAGCGACTGCTGAATTTCGAGGGCGATGGCCTGCATTTCCGCGCGCATCGATTAATACAGCCCGCCGGTGCCGGTTTCGGGTCCGCCTCGGCCGCCGCCCGCGCCCGGCTCGCCGGCGATTCCGAAGCCTTCCAGCACCTCGCTCTTGCCGGTCGGCTCGGTGCCGGGCTTGAACGCCTCGATGATGACGTCGCGCCCGCGCCGGGCCTCGGGCACGCCGGTCTGGGCATTGACCCTGACGAGACGGATGTCGGCGGGAATCCGGAACGGCACCGCGGCCTTGCCCTCAAGCGCGGCGGCCATGAAATCGCGGAAGATGGGCGCGGCGACCGAGCCGCCGGTCTCCTTGTCGCCCAGCGTTTGCGGTTCGTCGTAGCCGACGAATACACCGACCACGAGGTCGGGCGAGAAGCCGACGAACCATCCGTCCATGCTGTCGTTGGTGGTCCCGGTCTTGCCGGCGAGCGGCTTGCCGACTTCGGCGACGCGCCGGCCGGTGCCGCGCTCGACCGCGCCCTGGAGCATGGACACCATCTGATAGGCGCTGGCCGGAGAAGTCACCGCCGGGCGCGTGTCGGGAAGCGCCGGCACCGGCCGTTCGGTCCACTGCATCACCTGGCAATCAAGGCAGGGCCGCTGGTCGTGGCGGAAGACGGTGCGGCCGTGACGGTCCTGGATGCGGTCGATCAGGCTCGGCGCGATGCGCTTGCCGCCGTTGACGAACATGGCGTAGGCCGCGGTCAGGCGCAGCGGCGTCGTCTCGGCGGCGCCGAGCGCCATCGAAAGCTGGTGCGGCATCTTGTCCACTACCGCGAAGCGCTCGGCGTATTCGGCGACTTTGTCGATACCGATGGTCTGGGCGAGCCGCACGGTCATCAGGTTGCGCGACTTCTCGACGCCGAGCCGCATGGTCGAAGGCCCGTGGAACTCGCGGGTGTAGTTGTCGGGCCGCCACTTGGGCAGTCCCGGTCCCTGGTCGATGACGAACGGCGCGTCCAGGATCAGCGTCGAAGGGGTGTAGCCGGAATCGAGCGCGGCGAGATAGACGAACGGCTTGAAGGCCGAGCCGGGCTGGCGGTTGGCCTGGGTGACGCGGTTGAACTGGCTGCGCTTGTAGTCGTAGCCGCCGGTCATGGCGAGAACCCGCCCGGTGTGGGGGTCGAGCGCGACCAGCGCCCCTTCGACCTTCGGAATTTGGCTCAAGGCGTAGCTGTCGGGGGGATAATCGCGCCCTTGCGCGTCCTTAGCCGCCGGGCGCACGACGACGTCGTCGCCCACCGCAAGCACATCGGTGGTGCGTTGCACCACCGGACCAAGACGCGCGTCTTTCAGCGCGGCGCGCGCCCAGCGCAACTCGGCCAGCGGGATCGCGCCCCGGCCGCCGCCTTTGAGCGCGATCTCGGCCGAATCCTCGCTGAGCCTCGTCACCACCGCGAGGCGGCGGTCGTGCAGGCCGGCGGGCGGCTCCAGGGCTTCGAGCGCGGCGCGCGGGTCGAATGGCGCGCCCGCGCCGGGCGCGAAAGCGCCAATCACCATAGACCCGGCGGCATCTCCGGCGCCCGGCCTATTGTCTTGGCGGCCTGCGCCGCCGGGCGTGGCGGACACAGGGTTGAGCAGTGCGGGCGGGGTGCCGAGGCGCGCGATCGGGCCGCGCCAGCCGTGGCGGCGATCGTAGTCCTCGAGCCCCTGGCGCAAGGTCCGATCCGCGATCTCCTGCAACCGGGAATCGAGCGTCGAGCGCACCGAAAGGCCGCCCCTGTAAAGACGCTGTTCGCCGTAGCGGGCGACCAGGTCGCGGCGGATTTCCTCGGCAAAATAATCGGCGCCGACGAACGCGATCTCGTCGCGCCGGCGTACGCTGAGCGGCTCGGCGCGCGCGAGCCGGGCTTCCTCGGGCCCGATCACGCCGTCCTCGGTCATCCGGCCGATCGCCCAGTCGCGCCGCGCCTTGGCCGCTTCCGGGTTGCGGATCGGGTGATAGTTGTTGGGCGCCTTGGGCAGCGCGGCGAGGAAAGCGGCCTCGGCGACCGTCAGTTCGTCGAGGGATTTGTTGAAGTAGTTGAGCGCCGCCGCGGCGACGCCGTAGGAGCCGAAGCCGAGATAGATTTTGTTGAGGTAAAGTTCGAGAATCCGGTCCTTGCTGATGGCGTGCTCGATGCGGAAGGAAAGGATCGCTTCCTTGATCTTGCGCTCGATCGAGACCTCGTTCGTCAGCAGGAAATTCTTGGCCACTTGCTGGGTGATGGTCGAGGCGCCGACCGGGCGGCGCTGCTCGCCCCAGTTGCGCAGGTTCATGATCGTCGCGCGCGCCACGCCGACGAGATCGATGCCGGGATGGGCGTAGAAATTCTTGTCCTCGGTCGAAAGAAACGCCTCGACCACGCGCTTGGGCATGGCGCCGACCGGAACGAAGACGCGCTTCTCGGTCGCGTATTCGGCGAGCAGCCGGCCGTCGCCCGCGTGCACGCGCGTCATCACCGGCGGCTCGTAGACCGCGAGTTGGCGGTAGTCGGGCAGCCCCTGCCCGAAATAGTAGAATCCGGCGAGGCCCAAGGCCCCGCCGCCGGCGGCGACGAGAACCATCAAACCCAAAAGCGTGGTCAGAAATCGGATCATCCGGAACGGCACCTTGGCTTCGAGGCGGGGGTGACTCGAAAGCCCCGCATTCTAGCGCGTTTCTCGGAAGAACGGGCCTCGGCCCGGGCGAAACTGGGTTCAAACCGGCGCGATCAGGCCCGGGAAATAGGGCGGTTCCGCCCGAAGAGCAAGCCCGACGGGCGATCTCGGGGCCGAATCATCCGCCGCCGCCCAGCCCCCCGGGAAGAGGGGGTGGAATACCGGCGCCTTCACCCCCGGTCCCAGTCCCAGGCGATCTTGGTTTCCTTGAACATGGTGCGGGCGATTCGGGCGGTCTCGCCCCAGCGCGGGTGCTTGAAGTCCGGCGGCGGCGACACCACCCGCGCGATCCCGGCCTGGATAATGAGCGCGGCGCAACGCGCGCACGGCGCCAGCGGCACGACGTAGAGCGTGCAGCCCTCGGCCCGGGCCCCCGCGAACATCAGCGCGTTCTGTTCGGCGTGCACGATCATCTCGTACTTGGTGGCGCGGTCGACGAGGCGCGCCGGCGCATCCTCGACCCCGGCGGGAAAGCCGTTGAATCCGGTGGCGACGATGCGCCGCGACTTGGTGTGGGTAATGACCGCGCCGACCTGGGTCGAGGGGTCCTTGGACCACTTCGAGATGAACTCGGCCAGCGCCAGGAACCGGTGGTCCCAGTGATCGAGCTTGCGGGCCATGACGCCGGATCAGTGCATGCGCCAGAGCGGCGGAAGCGCGTCGCCGCGACGGATCGATTCGGGATCGCTGTCGACATACAGACCCAGCTCGGCGGAATCGACGCCGATCTGGTCGCAGAGCATGACGATCTCGATCTGGTCGGCGAGGCTGGTAGCGTCGTTCATCTCGCTGACCGCGAGGCACAGCTGGACCAGGAGCCGGGAGGTATCGGGGTTTTTGGTCACCCGACGGATGACCCTGAGGGCGCGTTTGCGGCCGTCGTGCGGATGTTCGAGGATCTGTTCGGCGTGGATGTTGAAGATCTCGACCCCCTCGTGGGGATCGAACACCTTGAGGGCGTCGAGGGTTTCCAGGATCTGGTCGATGCGGGTGCGGTGGGCGAAGGTGATGTGCCCGCGCGCGGTGGCGACGAGCGCGCAGGCGGCCATGGCCGCTTCGAGGAACGGGCGGTTGTGATGCCGCTCGATCTCCTTGCGGTAAAGCGTGGTCAGGCCGTGCAGGAATCCCACCATCTCATCCTCCCCTCCGTAAAACCTAGCCCCTTGGCGGACCCCGTTCCAGTACCGCGGCAAAAAAACCGTCGGTGCCGTGGGCGGCGGGGGTGAGGCGCAAGAACTGGTTTCCGGCCGGGAGCACACCCCCCAAGGTTTCGCTCCAGGCCCGCGCAATGGGTACGACTTGAAACTCGTTATGGTGTTCAAGGAATAACTCGACTTGCACCTCGTTCTCCTCGGGCAGGACCGAGCAGGTGGCATAGACCAGCCGCCCGCCCGGGCGCACCAGGCGGGCGGCGGCGGCGAGGATACGGTGCTGGCTTGCGACCAGTTGGGCGAGTTGATCGGGCAAAAACCGCCATTTGCCGAGCGGGTCGCGCCGCCAGGCGCCCGAACCCGAACAGGGGACATCGAGCAAAACCCGATCGGCGGTGTTGGCGAGATCTCCGAGCGCGGGGTCGTTTTCATCACGCGGGCTTGCGTCGTGCGGGACGCGCACGACTTCGAGGGCGATCCGATCGACGTTTTCCGCGCCGGCGCGCTCAAGCCGGGCGGTCATGCGCCGAAGGCGTTCGGGAGAGGTATCGCAGGCGATCAGCCGGCCGATGATCTTCCCCTTTCGGCTCATGGCGGCGGCGAGGGCGAGCGTCTTGCCGCCGGCGCCGGCGCAGAAGTCCACCACCGTCATTCCCGGTTTGGCGCCGACCAGGGCGGCGACGATCTGCGAGCCTTCGTCCTGGACCTCGACCAAACCTTGCTTGAACGCGCGGGTGTGGCCGATGCGCACGGCGCCCTTGATTCGCAACCCCAACGGCGAAAGCGGCGTCGGCTCGGCCGCGACGCTTTCCACGGCGAGCGCGGCGAGCGCCGCGTCGCGGGTGCGCTTGCCCGCGTTGACGCGGAGATCGAGGGGGGCTTGACGGTTGAGGGCGGACATTTCCTCCGCCAATCGTTCGCCGAAGGTGGCGCGCAAGGACGACTCCAGCCAAGCCGGGTATTCGAACCGAACCGAATCGGGCATGGCGGGATCGTCGAGGGCGCGGCCCTGGAGCGCGCGGGCGAGCGCCATTTCGGTTTCGGCGAGCGGCGCGGGCGCGTGCGGCGAGGAGCCGAACAACCTTGTGGCAGATTCCGCGTCCAGGCGTTCGCCGACGATCAGGTCGGCCAGCGCCAACGCCCGCGGCGCGGGCGGAATGCCGGAAACTTGTCCGTCGTGCGAATGCACGCCTGACGGCGTGACGCGCGCGCAAGCCCGCTCGATATGCCACTCCAGGCGCGCATGGCGCCGGAGCATGCCGAACACGCGCTCCTGGACCGCGCGCCGGTCGCCCGACCCGGCGTAACGGCGGCGGCGGAAATAGGCATCGCTGATCGCATCGGCCGGGAACGGCGCGGCGAAGGATTGTTCGAGAATCTCGATCGCGGCCTGAAGGCGCGCGCCGGGGGTCATGGCACGCCTGGGGTTAGATCAACTGTTGGGGCGGTAGTTGGGCGCTTCGCGGGTGACCAGGACGTCGTGGACGTGCCCTTCGCGGAGGCCCGAGGCGGTCACGCGGCGAAAGCGGCAGTTCTTCTGCATCTCAGGCACGGTGCGATTGCCGGTATAGCCCATCGAGGCGCGCAAGCCCCCGACCAACTGGTGAATGACGTTGGCGACCGAGCCTTTGTAGGGGACTTGGCCTTCGATCCCTTCCGGAACCAGTTTGAGCTTGTCGCCGATTTCCTGCTGGAAATAACGGTCCGCCGAGCCGCGCGCCATCGCGCCGAGCGAGCCCATGCCGCGATAGGACTTGTAGGAGCGGCCCTGGTAGAGGAACACCTCGCCCGGGCTTTCGTCGGTGCCGGCGAACAGCGAGCCGATCATCACGCAATCGGCGCCGGCGGCGATGGCCTTGGCGATGTCGCCCGAATACTTGACGCCGCCGTCGGCGATCACCGGCACGTCGTGCTTGCGGCAAAATCCTGCAACCTCGAACACCGCCGAGAACTGGGGCAGGCCGACGCCCGCGACCATGCGGGTGGTGCAGATGGTGCCGGGGCCGATGCCGACCTTGATCGCGTCGGCGCCGGCCTTGATCAGCGCCTCGGCGGCCTCGGGCGTGACCACGTTGCCGGCGATCACCTGGGCGCGGTTGCTGAGTTTCTTGATCTGGCGCACCGCCTCCATCACGCCTTGGGAATGGCCATGCGCGGTGTCGACCACGATCACGTCCACCCCGACCGCGAGCAGCGCCTCGGCTCGGGCGATGCCGGCGGCGCCGACGCCGGTCGCGGCGGCGGCGCGCAAGCGGCCCTTATCGTCCTTGGTGGCGTTGGGATGGCGCTCGGCTTTCTCGATATCCTTGACCGTGATCAGGCCGATGCAGCGGAACTTGTCGTCCACCACCAGAAGTTTTTCGATCCGGTACTGGTGCAAAAGGCGTTTTGCTTCGTCGCGGCCGACGCTTTCCTTGACGGTGACGAGGGGTTTCTCGGGCGCGTGCGGGGTCATCAGATCGCGCACTGGCTGGCGCGGGTCGGTGGCGAAACGCACGTCGCGGTTGGTGAGAATGCCGACCAGCTTGCCGGTGCCTTTTTCGACCACCGGGATGCCGGAAAAATCGTGCTCGGCCTTGAGCTTGAGCGCGTCCGCGAGCGTCGCATCGGGCGCAATGGTGAGCGGATTCACCACCATCCCGGATTCGAATTTCTTGACCTTGCGGACTTCGGCCGCCTGCTCCTCGGGCTCCAGATTCTTGTGAATAACGCCGATGCCGCCCGCTTGCGCCATGGCGATGGCGAGCTTGGCCTCGGTCACGGTGTCCATCGCCGCCGAAACCAGCGGAATGCCGAGACGGACCTCGCGGGTCAGGCGGGTCGTGGTCAAGGCTTCGGAGGGGAGGACGGAAGATTCCTGCGGGACGAGCAGGACGTCGTCGAAGGTCAGGGCCTCGACGAAGGTTTTATTGTTCTCGTTCATGCGGCCTACCTTTGACAACGCGCGCGGGGTTAAGCCCGCGCGCCTCGCGGGCCCCGGCCCGCAGTAGGCGCGGTATGATACACGAGCGCGGGCCCTTGCCAAGGGCGCGCGGGCTTGAACCCCGCGCGCATTAAATAATGCGGGGAACGAGGAATTGCCCGGAAATCCGGGGAATTGGCGCGCGGGGCGGGGCGCGCCTATATCCCCCGTGAGGGGACCAACCAAGGGAGAGGCCAATTATGCGAATCAAGGCGCAACGCACTTGGATTTTGGTCGCGGACGGGGCTCGTGCCCACGTCGTGACGAGCGCGGGACCGGGGATGGACCTCAAGCTCGTGCCGGGAAGCGATGTCCGCCATGAACTTCTGCCCACCCGGGAGATCGGCACCGACCGGCCGGGCCGGACCCAGGAAAGCGTGGGCGGGGCGCGGCACGCGATCGCCCCCCCGGGTCGACTGGCACCAGCAGCAGAAAGAACAATTCGCCCGCGCGATCGCCCGGAAACTGAACGCGGAGGCGGCGAACGGAAGCTTCGAGAAGCTGGTTCTGGTCGCGCCGCCGCAGACGCTCGGCGAGATCCGCGCCGCGTTGAAGCCGGCGACGATGAAACGGGTCACGGCCGAGATCGTCAAGGATCTGACCCACGTGCCGATCCCCGAACTCGGTCCGCACCTAGCCGAGGCGATTGAGCTCTAACCCGCGCGGGCTTAGCGGCGTGCGAGTGCACGCCTGACGGCGTGACGCGCGCATTACATGAGGCGCCCCTATCGGGGCGCGCGGAATCCCTGCGCGACGACGTAGGTTTCCGCCGATTCCGCCCGGCTCGCGGGCGGCTTGGCGTGACGCACGCTGGCGAACGCGCGCTTGAGTTCGGCCAGCAATTCCCCTTCGGCGCCGCCCTGGAAGACCTTGGCTATGAACGCGCCGCCCGGCTTCAAGACCCCGCGCGCGAAATCGAACGCGGCTTCGGCAAGCGCGACGATGCGGATATGATCGGTCGGACCGTGCCCGGTTGCGGCGGGCGACATGTCGCTCAGCACCACGTCGGC
>SHWG01000033.1 GCA_009693905.1 Rhodospirillales bacterium
GCCTCGGCGCTGCATCGGGCCGGCGTTCGCGCCGGCGACACGGTCGCGGTCATGGCTCCGAACGTGCCGGCGCTCTTGGAGGCGCACTTCGGGGTGCCGATGGCGGGCGCGGTGCTGAACGCGCTCAATATCCGGCTCGACGCCCAAACCATCGCGTTCATCCTCGATCACGGCGAGGCCAAGGTTTTGATCGCGGACACCGAATTCTCAAGCGTGGTCAAGGAGGCGCTCACGCAAGCGAAAACCAAACCGATCGTCGTCGACGTGATTGATCCGCTCGGCCAGGGCGGCGAGCGCCTCGGTTCGACCGATTACGAATCTTTTCTCGCCGCCGCCGATCCCGCATTCGCCTGGAAGCTCCCCGACGACGAATGGCGGGCGCTCGCGCTCAACTACACATCGGGAACGACCGGCAATCCCAAGGGCGTGGTCTATCACCATCGCGGCGCTTACTTGAACGCGCTCGGCAACGTCATGGCGTTCGGGCTCGACCGCCGCGCGGTCTATCTCTGGACCCTGCCGATGTTCCATTGCAACGGCTGGACCTACCCCTGGGCGGTGACGGCGGTCGCCGGCACGCACGTTTGCCTGCGTCGTATCGACCCGGCGCTGATATTTTCCTTGATCCGCGCCGAAGGGGTGACGCACATGTCCGGCGCGCCGATCGTGCTCAATTTGTTGATCCACGCGCCCGAAGGGGCGAAAACGAAGTTCCCCCACAAGGTCAAGGTGGCGACCGGCGGCGCAGCCCCGCCGTCGGCGGTGATCGCGGCGATGGAGAACATGGGCTTCGACGTGACCCATCTTTACGGGCTCACCGAAACTTTCGGCCCGGCCAGCTTATGCGCCTGGCACGACGAATGGTCGGCGCTCGATCCCGAAGGCCGGGCGGCCAAGGCGGCGCGCCAGGGCGTGGTCTATCCCACCCTCGGCGATCTGATGGTCGCCGATCCGGCGACGGCGACGCCGGTTCCCGCCGACGGCCGAACCATGGGCGAGATCATGGTCCGGGGGCACACGGTGATGAAGGGCTATCTCAAGAACCCGCAAGCGACGGCGGAGGCTTTCCGCGACGGCTGGTTCCGCACCGGCGATCTCGGCGTCATGCACCCCGACGGCTACATGGAGATCAAGGACCGCTCCAAGGACATCATCATCTCGGGCGGCGAAAGCATCTCGAGCCTGGAGATCGAGGAAACGTTGTATCGTCATCCCGCGGTGATGGAAGCGGCGGTGGTGGCGAAGCCGGACGCCAAATGGGGCGAGTCCCCGTGCGCGTTCGTCGCGCTGAAGCCCGGCGCCGCCGCCGCGGCCGAGGAAATCATCGGTTTTTGCCGCGAGCGCATGGCGCACTTCAAGGCGCCGCGCCACGTCGTCTTCGGGCTGCTGCCCAAGACCTCGACCGGAAAAATCCAGAAATACGTTCTGCGCGAACGGGCGAAGGAGAGCTAGAAGATAACGATGGAACTTTTCTCGCTCGGCGGAAAGACGGCGCTGGTCACCGGGGCGTCGTCGGGATTGGGACGGCGCTTCGCCGAGGTGCTGGCGCGGGCCGGCGCGAGCGTCGCGCTCGCGGCCCGGCGCCAGGATAAGCTTCGAGCGGTCGCCGACGATATCTCCAAGTCCGGCGGGCGCGTCGTTGCCGTGGCGATGGACGTGACCGACGCGAAATCCATCGCCGCCGGGTTCGCCGCCGCCGAATCTGCGCTCGGGCCGGTGACGGTGCTGGTCAACAACGCCGGGATCGCCGCGTCCGGGCCGGCGCTGGAAACAACCGAGGCCGAGTGGGACCGGGTGATGGCCGTAAACCTGAAGGGCGCCTTTTTCGTTGCGACCGAGGCGGCGCGGCGGATGGTGCGCGCGAAAAAAGAAGGCGCGATCGTCAACATCGCCTCGATCGCCGGGATCGGGGTCGCGGGCGGAATCGCGCCCTATGCCGCCTCGAAGGCCGGGCTCGACCATCTGACCCGGGCGCTGGCGCGGGAATGGGCGCGCCACGGCATCCGCGTCAACGCGCTCGCGCCCGGCTACTTCGCGACCGATCTCAACCGCGAATTTCTCGCGAGCGAAGCGGGCGCGGCGATCCGGAAGCGAATCCCCATGCGCCGCTTCGGCGAAGCGGGCGATCTCGACGGGGCATTGTTGCTGCTCGCCTCCGACGCCGGCCGGTTCATGACCGGCGCCACCGTCGTCGTCGACGGCGGGCACTTGGCGAGTTCGCTTTAGGAACGAAAGGGCGTCGGCGTTCAGCTTGACGCCAGTTTTCGCTTATGGTATTAATTGCCGTATGAATAAGACGCAAAAGATTACGGCACACATCCCGATCGGGTCGTTGCGGCGCGCGACGGCCGCGACCGGCAAGGGGATCACCGAAACCGTTCGCCTCGGCCTCGACCTGATCGCCTCGGCGAAAGCCGCCGAGGAGCTGCGCCGCCTGCGGGGCAAGATGCGCCTCGGCCTCGACGTGGCGGAGCTGCGCCGGGATCGCCGATGATCGCGGTCGATACGAGCACCCTTATCGCTTATCTCGCCGGTGAAAAAGGGCCGGACGTCGAGGCGCTGGACGCGGCGCTCGCCCACAACCAAGCCCAATTGCCGCCCGTCGTCGTGACCGAGACCCTGAGCGCGCCCGGGGCGACCGACATCCTCGCGCGCCTCATTCTGGCGCTGCCCGCTCTCGCCATTGCCGACGGTTACTGGGAACGCGCCGGACACCTGCGGCGTCGAATCCTCGCCCGCGGCCTCAAGGCACCGCTCGCCGATGCCCTGATCTGCCAGTCGTGCCTCGATCACGGCTTGGCTCTTGTGACCCGGGATGGCGACTTCAAGCATTTCGCGCGGCATTGCGGCCTGAAGCTCGCATGAACGAGCGAACGTCTCCTTAGACCTTCGACACCCAGCAAAGGATCGCCGGCATGGATTTTTCCCTTCCGCCCGAGATCGAGGATTTCCGCAAGCGCGTGCAGGCCTTCGTCGCGGACAAAATCCTTCCCGTCGAGGCCGACCGCGCCAATTGGGACGCGCACGAGAACATTTCCGAGGCCGCCCTCGCCAAGCTCCGCCTTGAGGCGAAAAAAGCCGGGCTGTGGGCGCCGCAAATGCCGAGCGCGCTGGGCGGGCAGGGGCTTTCGACCGTCGGCATGGCGGCGGCCTACGAGGAAATGAACCGCTCGATCTTCGGGCCCGCCGTGTTCAATTGCGCCGCGCCCGACGACGGAAATATGATTCTCTTGAACAAAGTAGCGACCGAAGCGCAGAAAAACCGCTGGCTCAAGCCGATCGTCGAGGGCCGGGCGCGCTCGGCCTTCGTCATGACCGAGCCCGCGCCGGGTTCGGGCTCGGATCCAGGCTCGATGATGCTGACCCGCGCCGCGAAAAAGGGCGACCGCTGGATCGTCACCGGCCGCAAATGGTTCATCACCGGAGCCGAGGCGGCCGAGATTTTCATTCTCGTCGCCCGCACCTCGGACGATGCCCGCAAGAACCTGACCGCGTTCCTGTTCCACCGCGACCAGCCCGGCTGGCGGATCGTGCGGCGGATTCCGATCATGGGGCCCGAGGAGCACGGCGGCCATTGCGAGCTCGAATTTGACGGCCTCGCAATCCCCGACGCCGACCGGCTGATGGGAGAGGGCGACGGATTGAAGGCAACCCAGATCCGGCTCGGCATCGCCAGGCTCACGCACTGCATGCGCTGGCTCGGCCTGGCCAAGCGCGCGCTCGAAATCGCCCAACCCTATGTCGCGGGGCGCGAGGCGTTCGGGCAAAAACTCAAGCACCACGAGGGCGTGCAATGGATGCTGGGCGAGGCGGCGATGGGGATTCAGACCGGGCGGCTTCTGGTCATGCACGCGGCCTGGCTCTTGGACCAGGGCGCGCGCGCGCAGGCCGAGGTCGCGATGGCCAAGATCGCGGTCGCCGACGTGCTGCATCAGGCGGTCGACACCGCGATCCAGCTGTGCGGTGCCAGCGGCTATTCCAAGGATACGCTGCTCGAATGGATCTACCGCTACGCCCGCCAGGCCAGGCTGGTGGACGGCGCCTCCGAGGTGCACAAGATGGTGCTGGCGCGGTTTTTTCTCGACCAAGGCCGCGATTTCTGGAGGTGGGGCCGTGAACCGTGACCCACGACGCCACGCCGGAAAATTTGGAGAAATTTCTCAGCCAGGTGGCAAGCGCCGCGCGCGTCCGCGTTATCGCGCTCGAGCCGCTTGCCGGCGGCGCGATCCAGGACAATCGGCGCTTGACGGCGGAAATCGAAGGGGGCGCCTGGGCCGGGACCTTGGACGCGGTCTTGCGCATGGACGCGCCTTCGCGCATCGCGGCGAGCCACGATCGTGCGGCCGAATTCGCGATCTTGAAACGCGCCCATGCGGCGGGCGTGAAGGTGCCCGCGCCGCTCTGGCTTTGCGCCGACGCCGCCGTCCTCGGCCGGCCCTTTTTCGTCATGCGCTACGTCGAGGGCGCCGCCGCCGGGCACCGGCTGGTGAAAGACGCCGTCCTCAAGGGGTATGGCGAATCGCTCGTCGCCGAACTCGGCGAGGAACTCGCGAAAATCCACGCCATCCCTTGGGCCATCCCTGGGGCCATCCCTGGGGCCATCCCTGGGGCCATCCCTGGGGCCATCCCTGGGGCCGCGCCTGCCCGCGCGCCCGCGCTTGACCTGATTTCGACCTACCGGGATTTTCTCGACGATTTGCCTGAGCCCGCGCCGGCGGTGGAATGGGGGCTCGCCTGGCTCGAGCGCAACGCGCCCCCGGAGGGCGCGCGGGCGTTTTGTCATCGCGATTTCCGCACCGGCAACTACCTGGTGAAGGACGGGAAGCTTGCCGCCGTGCTCGATTGGGAATTCGCCGGCCTGGGCGATCCCGACGAGGATTTGGGCTGGTTTCTCGCCAAATGCTGGCGGTTCGGTAAAACCGGATTGGAGGCGGGCGGAATCGGCGCCCGGGAAACCTTCCTTGCCGCCTACGAGCGCGCCTCGGGCCGCCGGGCAGAACGCGCCCGGCTCGGCTACTGGGAGGTCATGGCGCACGTGCGCTGGGCGGCGATCGCGCTGCAACAGGCCGAACGCCACGCCTCGGGCGCGGAAGAGTCGCTGGAGTTGGCGTTGACCGCCCACGTCGTGCCGGAGTTGGAGCTGGAAATTCTCGACCGGACGCGGGAAAACTGATGCGCCCGAAGCCCTCCGCCCACGAACTTCTTGAGACCGCGCGAAAAGCGATGTGCGGGGAAACGCTCGCCGCGCTGCCCGAGGAACGGCGCTACGAAGCCCTCATGATCGCGAACGCGATCGCCATTGCCGGGCGCATACTCGAGCGCGGCGAAGTCCCTGAGCGTGAGGAGCTTGCCAGCCTCGCCCGCTTGATGGGCGACAAGGACCCCGCGATCCCGGCCGATCCGGCCATGGTGCGCGAGCGGTCGAACGCGCTCTACGGCCGGCTCGCCGATGAACTGCGCGCGGGCAAAATCGCTCCCGGCGGGGCGCGCCACTCTTCGGTGTTCGCGCATCTCCGGCGGACGGTCGTCGAGCGTCTCCACGAAAGCAACCCCAAGGCGCTGCCGCAAGAATAATTCATTTATCCGCCGCCGGCGGGCTTGCGCGCGTCGCGCCGGAAGGCGCGCCATCAAACAATGCCGGCTTCGCCGGTGGGCGCACAAAGTTGCCGAGCGCGATCCGGGCGTTGCGCATCATGCGCGCATGCCCGGTGCGCTTGACCGGGGTTCCCGCGAACAATTTTCGGAATTGGGCGTCGTCGAGGCGGACGAGATCGGCGAGCTTAAAGCGGGCGAGGTCGTCGCGCTCGGCCATTTCCGGGTCGGCCGCGGAGGTTGCGAACTTGTTCCACGGACAGGCGGCGAGGCAGTCGTCGCAGCCGAAGACGCGGTTGCCCATCAGGCGCGCGAGATCGGGGGGAATGTCGCCTTTGTGCTCGATGGTGAGATAGGAAATACAGCGCCGCGCGTCGATTTGGTAGGGCGCGTCGAGCGCGCCCGTCGGGCAGGCGCGCACGCAGGCGTCGCAGCTTCCGCAGATGTCCTCGGCCGGGGCGTCGGGGGGAAGATCGAGGGTGGTGAATATCTCGCCGAGCAGCAGCCAGGAGCCGAACTCGCGCGACACCAGGTTCGTATGCTTGCCCTGCCAGCCGATCCCGGCCCGCGCCGCGAGCGGCTTTTCCATCACCGGCGCGGTATCCACGAACACCCGGACCTCGCAAGCATAGGTTTCCGCGATCCAGCGGGCGAGCGCTTTGAGCCGCTTTTTCAGGACATCGTGGTAATCGCGCCGCCGCGCGTAAAGCGCGATCGCGGCCGCGGCCGGGTCGGCGAGCGGAGCGAGAGGATCGCCGGCCGGCGCGTAAGACAGGCCGAGCACGATCGCGGAGCGGGCCTGGGGCCAGATCGCTTCGGGGCTTCCGCGCACGCCCCGGGCATCGCGCATCCAGGCCATGTCGCCGTGGCGGCCCTCGGCCAGGAATCGCTCCAGGCCCGCGCGCTCGCCGGCGCCTTGGGCCCGCGCGTCGTGCGAAGGCACGCCTAGCGGCGTGACGCCGACGGCGGCGAAGCCCAGCGCGCGCGCCTTGTCCGCGATCCGGGACTTGACCGTGCGCGGGTCGTTGATCATGTTGCCTCCGTCTGAGTCCTTCTTTGAGAGTGCCACGTCATGCGGTTCGGTTACACCGTTCTCTATATCGTCCTGATCGTGTTCGTGAACTGGTCGTTCGACGTTATTCCCCTGGTCGATTTGCCGGGGGGCGAAAAGTGGCCGCCGGCGGCGATCGTCACCGGGCTGATCTTCGTCGCCCGGGATTTCGCCCAGCGCGAAATCGGCCACCGGGTCATCGTCGCCATGCTGTTCGCCGGCGCGATCAGCTACGTCATGGCCGGGCCGGTGGTGGCCGGGGCCTCGGTCGCCGCGTTCCTGGTCAGCGAATTCGTCGACTGGACGATCTACAGCTTCTCCGGCCGGCGGTTCTCCGAGCGGATTCTCATTTCAAGCGCGATTTCGACGCCGCTCGACAGTCTCGTGTTCCTGTATCTCATCGGCGCCGCCTCGGCCACTGGCGTCGTTCTCATGACCGCGAGCAAGATGGTCGGCGCGTTCGCGATCTGGTGGCTGGTGCGCCGCCGTGAGCGAATCGTCGTGCAAGGGCACGCCTAACGGCGTGACGCGGCGAATATTTAATGGCGGCGGGGTTCGCCCGCCGCCGCGAAGCCGCGACGTCGACCTGGGAAGCCCCGCCCGCTACATCGCCTTGACCACCATGATCGGGCAGGGCGCGTGCTCGATCACCCGCTCGGCCTTGCTGCCGAACAGGATCCGCCCCCATCCGGTGCGGCCGTGGCTGCCGAGAATGATCAAGCCCGCGCGGCGGCGCTTGATGGTCTCGACGATCGCTTCTTCGGCGATGCCGCACTCGACCAGCCCTTCGGCCGCGATGCCGTCCTTCTTCAGCGCGGCGACGACGCGTTCGACGATCTGACGGGCCTCGGCCTGGCGGGCTTCGCTGTGGCTCGGCACCATCACCGAAAGCACCGCGAGCGGCGAAGCGCAGCAGTGCGCGATGCGCGCGGCGGTCACGCACGCGGCGTCGCTCGAGCGCGAGCCGTCGGTCGCGACCAGGACCGGTCCCCACATCTCGCTCGCTTCCGGCACCACCAAGACGCTGCACGGCGCATGGCCGATCACCTTGGCAGTGGCGTCGCCGAGCACGAGGCGCGCCAGCCCCCGCCGGCCGCGCCGGCCCATCACCACCACGTCGGCCTGGGTGTCCTTGCTTTCCTTGACGATGACCTCGTAGGGGTCGTGGCCGTAGCGCGCGTTCGCTTCGCACGGCACGTTCGCCGCCCCGGCCGCCTGGCGGACGGCGGCGAGGGTCGCTTCCGCCGCTTGACGTTTTTCCTGGTCGGGTTCGGGGGCGACCCCGTCGGAGGGGTCGGGCAGCACGGTGACGACGAACAGCTTGGCCCCGGCCTTGGCGGCCATGGCGACGGCGACCCGGGCCGCGCCGGCGCTGTAATCCGAGCCGTCGGTGGCGAGCAGGATTTTGTCGAACCGTCCGACCGGCGAAAGTTCGTGCGCGATCATCGTCTTTTCCAGGATTTCGATTCGGCGATTGGCCGAGGCTATCAAGTCCGGGATCGTCCTTAATATCGCCACATTTAAGGAATATGTTCAAACGTTAACCGGATATAAGCAAAATCGCATTATCTTTCCGGATCAAACCGTTGCCGAAGGATTGCTGCGCATGCTAAGAGCCATCATTCACCATCCCGCAAGGGGCCTCGGAATGCACCCCGCCTTCGGGGGCCCCGCGAACGGTGCCATGACCAAGTTCGACGCCATCATGACGGCGGTCACCTTTGCCGAACGCGGCGAGGCGGCCACCGCGCAAAGCATCCTTTCCGGTCTCGGCGGCCGCCTGACCGCGGGCGGTTCGCGCTCGTGGGGCCGGATCGCCAAGACGATCGGCTTGGGCGCCGCGAGCCTTGGCCTCTATGGCGCGCTCTACGTTTTCCAATTTCCGATTCTCGATTCCACCTCGCGCGGCAGCGGTTCCGCGACGGCGGCGGTGGTCGCGATCGTGTTCGCTTTCTCCGTCGTCCACGGCGCCTTCACCGGCCACTTCTGGGACACCCTCGGCCTCAAGGCGAAACGATAGTTCCATGGACGGGATGAGCGGTTTCATCGCCCTCGATCCGCTCGGCGTCGCCGGCCTTTTCGTCGTCGG
This sequence comes from Rhodospirillales bacterium, assembly GCA_009693905.1. Taxonomy (GTDB): domain Bacteria; phylum Pseudomonadota; class Alphaproteobacteria; order Rhodospirillales; family 2-12-FULL-67-15; genus 2-12-FULL-67-15. Next base: position 8,733 of record SHWG01000033.1, read on the forward strand.
CTTCGTCGGCGGCCTGGTCAGCGGCTTCATCGGCTCCGGCGGCGCGTTCGTGCTGACCCCGGCGATGATGAGCATGGGCGTGCCCGGCATCGTCGCGGTCGCGAGCAACATCTGCCACAAATTTCCCAAGTCCTTGGTCGGCGCGATGAAGCGCGCCAAGTTCGGCCAGGTCGACGTCAAGCTCGGGATCATTCTCGGCATCTCGGCCGAGTTCGGCATGCTGCTCGGCGCCCAGATCCAGCAGGAGATCAAGCGCGCTTTCGGCGATGCCGGCTCGAATCTCTACGTCTCGGTCGCGTTCGTGATCGTGCTCGGCGTCGTCGGCTCGTTCGTGCTCCGCGATGCCTGGCAACTGCATAAGGCGGGCCGGACCGACCAGAAGGAAATCGCCGGCCGGCTCGCGCTCTGGGTCCGCTCGATCCATATTCCCGGGACGATGGTCTATTTCAAGAGCATCGACGCCAAGATTTCGGTCTTGTTCACGATTCCGATCGGGTTCGCGACCGGACTTTTGGCCGCGACCATCGCCGTCGGCGGCTTCGTCGGCGTGCCCTCGATGATCTACGTCTTGGGCGTGCCCAGCCTGATGGCCTCGGCGACCGAACTGGTGATCGCCTTCGTCATGGGCCTCGGCGGCACCATCAAGTTCGCCTGGGAAGGCTTCGTCGACGTGCGGCTGGCCATGATCATTCTCGCCGGCTCGCTGTTCGGTATCCAGGTCGGCGCCATCGGCACCACCTACGTCAAGCCCTACATGGTCAAGGTGGTGATGGGCGTGATTATGATCACGGTCCTGGTCAGCCGCCTGTTCGTCGTGCCGGTCTATCTCGCCGACCTCGGCCTGATCGACTCGCTCGGCCGGGCGGCTCCGGTGTTGAGCAAGATCAGCTTCGCGATCATGGTGCTGGCGCTGGTGCTCGGCGCCGGCATCATCGGGCAGGCGCTGTGGAAGGGCATGCGCGAGCATGCCCGTGAGCAGGTGCTCAAGGCAGCCGCTCCGGCGGAATAGGTTTTCGCCCTCACTCGTTCGTGGCCGCGCGCACGACCTCGACCAAACCGGCGGTGACCCGGGCGAACGAATCGTAGTCGATCTGGTCCGGGGTGTCGGTCTCGGAGTGATAGTGGGGATAGCGGTAGGGCGCGGTGTCGGTGACCATCACGCCGGGATAGCCCTCGCGCCAGAAGCTCCATTGATCCGACCAATCGACCCCGGGGACGAACGCCGGCCCGGCGAACCGCTCGGCCGGGAACGGGCTTGCGGCGCGGAACGCCGCGATGCTTTGCCGCACCTGCGCGCGCGAGGCGAAGTTGCCGACGAACACGACGAAGTTGCCGGTGCTCGGATAGAAGAGCCCGAGCGGGAAGGGCGCCCGCTGGCTGCCCGGCGCGGCGCTGTAATAGCCGATGGTTTCGAGCGAGTACATGGCGACGATGTTGTCGTTGCGCTCCCGCGCGCCTCGGGCGTAGAGGCGGCTGCCCATGGGCTCGCTCTTGAAGAACGGCGGTTCCTCGTTGGCGAAGGCGACGAAGCGGATGGTCCGCGCCGGCTCCGAATCCTTCAGCACCCGGGCGATTTTGAGCACGGCGGCGACGCCGGTGGCGTTGTCGTTGGCGCCGTGCGTGCCAAAAAGCGAATCGTAATGCGCGCCGACGACGACGATCTCGTTTGCCTTTGTCCGGCCGGTAATGTCGGCCTCGAGGTTGACGTAGGTCGACTCCTCGGGCAACCGGTTGGCGAGCGCGCCAACGAAACCAAAGGGCCCGCCGACCGCGGACCGAGATACGGTGTGGGGCAGGCGCTTAGGGCCAAGGCCGATATCGGCGAACGTCGTCTCGATGTATTGGGCGGCGCGCTCGAGCGCCGCCGGACGCCAGGCGTTGCGCTCGCCGATGGTGCCGGCGAGCATGACGACGTGGGCTTCGAGTTTCGGCTTCAAGGCCCGCTCCGCTTCGGTGAGCGGCGGCAGCGGCGCATTGGGCGGATTGGCGCACGCGCTCACGGCGAGGACTCCGGCGAGAACGAGTGGGCGAAACATCGCACACCCCCGTCCAACTAACCGCGCCCGCGATAGGGAGCGACGCCGGGATCGGGAATCCATAAATCCTTCGGCGCCGGCCCCGACTGCCAGAAGACATCGATGGGTATGCCGCCGCGCGGATACCAGTAGCCGGCGATGCGGAGCCAATTTGGCTTGGCCGCGGCGCGGATTTTTTTGGCTACGCTGAGGGTGCAGTCCTCGTGAAAGGCGCCCCGGTTGCGAAAACTGGCGAGATAGAGTCTGAAGGATTTGCTCTCTATGATCCGCCGGGCGGGCACGTAGTCGATCACCAGGTGCGCGAAGTCGGGCTGGCCGGTGATCGGACAAAGGGAAGTGAACTCCGGACAGGCGAAGCGCACGACATAGGCTTGGCCCGGATGCGGGTTGGCCACGGTTTCAAGAATGGCCTTGTCGGGCGAAGCGGGAATCGCGACCTTGCGGCCGAGTTGGGTCAATCGTGGGGCGCGCGCCATATCCAATCCTCGCGTCACAACGGCGGAATATCGCCCTGCGCCTGATCGGCGGCGAAAGCGTCGGCGAACTGGGCTAAACGACCCGCATCGATCGCCGCCCGCATGGCGGCCATCAGCTCCTGATAATAGTGCAGGTTGTGCCAGGTCAAAAGCATCGCCCCGAGAATTTCCTTGGTGTTGATGAGATGGTGGAAATAAGCCCGGGAATGCTTGCGGCAGGCGGGGCAGGCGCACCGGGCGTCGAGGGGCCGGGGATCGTCCCGGTGGCGGGCGTTGGACAGCGTCACCGGGCCGAACCGGGTGAACGCCTGTTCGGTGCGGCCCGAGCGGGTCGGCAGCACGCAGTCGAACAGGTCGATGCCGCGGGCCACCGCGCCGACCAGATCGGCGGGTTTGCCGACCCCCATCAGGTATCGCGGCCGGTCCTCGGGCAAACACAACGCCGTGAAATCGAGAACCCGGAACATGGTTGCTTGGCCTTCGCCGACGGCCAAACCGCCGATGGCATAACCGTCGAAGCCGATGGCCCGCAGCGCCTCCGCCGATTCGCGGCGCAAACTCTCGTAAATCCCGCCCTGAACGATTCCGAACAGGCCGTAGCCGGGGCGGCGCGCGAACGCATCTTTGCACCGCGCCGCCCAGCGCATGGACCGGCGCATGGATTCGGCCGCCGTCTTTTCATCGGCGGGAAAGGGCGTGCATTCGTCCAAGACCATGCTGACGTCGGCATCCAGCATGCGTTGGATTTCGACCGCGCGTTCGGGGGTCAATTCGTGGGCGCTGCCGTCCACGTGCGAGCGGAACGCGACGCCGGCTTCGCCGATCGTGCGGAGCGCGTTCAACGACATCATCTGGAACCCGCCCGAGTCGGTCAGGATCGGTCCGGGCCAGTCCATGAACCGGTGAAGTCCGCCGAACCGTTCGATCCTTTCCGCGCCCGGGCGCAGCATCAGATGATAGGTGTTGGCGAGCACCATCTCGGCCCCGGTGGCGCGCACCGCGTTGGCGGTCATCGCCTTGACCGTGGCGGCGGTGCCGACCGGCATGAAGGCCGGCGTCTCCACCGGCCCGTGCGCGGTTTCGAGACGCCCCCGCCGGGCGCGGCCGTCGCGACCCATGAGGATGAACGCAAGACTCACGCCGCGCTCCCGCGTTTCAGCAAACAGCAATCGCCGTAGGAGTAGAAACGGTAATTTTTGGCGATGGCGTGGGCGTAGGCGCGTTTCATGGCCTGGGTGCCCCCGAAGGCGCACACCAGCATGAACAGGGTCGAGCGCGGGAGATGGAAGTTGGTGAGCATCAGATCGGCGACGCGAAAGCGGTATCCGGGGACGATGAAAATGCCGGTTTCGCCGGCAAACGGTGTGATTTTTCCGGCCGCGTCGGCGGCCGATTCGAGCAGCCTCAGCACGGTCGAGCCGACCGCGACGACGCGGTTTCCCGCGCGCCTCGCGGCGTTGACGGTAGCGGCGACACTCTCGCTCACCTCGCCCCATTCGGGGTGCATGCGGTGATCTTCCACGTTCTCGGTCTTGACGGGAAGGAACGTACCCGCTCCGACGTGGAGCGTCACGGCGGCGATGGCGACGCCGCGCGCTTCGAGCGCCGCGACCAGGGCGGGGGTGAAATGGAGCCCGGCGGTCGGCGCGGCGACGGCGCCAGGGCGGGCCGCGAACAGGGTCTGATAGTCGCGCCGGTCGGCGGGATCGCCTTCTTTGGGGCGCTTGATGTAAGGGGGCAGCGGCATGATGCCGGCGCGCTCAAGGGCGGCGTCGAGGCGCTCGCCGCCCAAGTCGAAGCCGAGCGTCACCTCGCCGCCCTCGCCCTTGGCCTTGACCTCGGCCGCGATCTCGCCCGACCGGGGCGACGCGAAAACGACGCGCGCGCCGGGCTTGAACTTGCGCCCGGGCTTGGCAAGCGCGCGCCAGGTCGCGGGGCCTTCGCGCTTCGTCAGCGTCGCCTCCACGCCCGCGCCGCCGATCCGTCCGGCGAGCCGGGCGGGGATGACCCGGGTGTCGTTGACGACGAGAACGTCGCCCGCTTCCAGGTGCCGGGGAAAATCGCGGATCGAGGCGTCGGCGCGATGTCCGCTTTCCACCACCAGCATCCGGGCGGAATCCCGGGGCACGGCCGGCGCTTGCGCGATCAGGCCGGGCGGCAGCTCGAAGTCGAAGTCGGCGACTTTCATTTGTGTTGGCCCATGCCGAAGGCATGGGCGGGGGCGCAAGAACGCACTTCACCGGCCCCCATGCTTCGACAAGCTCAGCATGAGGGTCTCACGCCTTGAGCCCGTCGAAGGGCGGTCTTGCGCGCGCGGAGCGCACGACGGATGAAGGCCCGACTCCGAAACAAGCGCTCGGTTTGGGGATTAGACCAGAGACAGGTTCACCGCCGAGGTTTTTCCTTTGTCGTCGGTGGCGATCTCGAACTTGACCTTCTGTCCCTCGGACAGGCCCTTGAGTCCGGCCTGTTCCACCGCCGACATGTGCACGAAAACATCCTTCGTGCCGTCCTCGGGCGCGATGAACCCGAAGCGCTTGACCGGATTGAACCACTTGACCGTACCTTGCGGCATCTGTGTGTCCTTTCGAAAGCGACCCCCTTGGCGAAGGGGGCTCCACGCGGATCCTCAAAATCCTAGCCGGATTCGGAAATGGCTCCAACCGGTCCCTGTTTGGGCCTTTATTCGGCGGGCTTTACGCCGCCCGGCGGCGCAGGCCGCCCAGACAATAGACCGGGCACCTGTGACTCCGCCTGGTCATTTGGTTTTGGCGCATGCGCGCCCGCCGGGATGCGCCAGGCCTTGGCCCAAGCTTGGGCGCGCTCCAGGTAGAGATAGAGGACCGGGGTGATGAAGAGAGTCAGGATCTGGGAGACGACCAGGCCGCCGACGACGGCGATCCCGAGCGGCTGGCGCGCCTCGCTGCCGACGCCCAAGCCGATGGCGATGGGCAGCGACCCCATGAACGCGGCCATGCTTGTCATCATGATCGGGCGGAAGCGAATCAGGCAGGCCTGGTAGATGGCTTCGTCCGGCGACTTGCCCTCGGTCCGCTGCGCCTCGATCGCGAAATCGATCATCATGATCGCGTTCTTCTTGACGATGCCGACCAGCATGATGATCCCGATGAAGGCGTAAAGGCTGAGCGGGGTACTGAACAGGACGAGCGCGAGCATCGCGCCGACGCCGGCGCTCGGCAGGCCCGACAGGATGGTGAGCGGGTGAATGAAACTCTCGTAGAGAATGCCGAGCGCGACATAGACGACGAAAATCGCCAGCACCAAAAGCCAGCCCATGCCCTGGAGGGATTTCCGGAAAGCGTCCGCCGTGCCGGCAAACGCGCCCGAGATGGTGGGCGGCATGCGGATATCGCGCTCCAACTCGTGGATCTGGTCGACCGCGGTTCCGAGCGAAACGCCGGGCGCGAGGTTGAAGGAAAGGGTCACCGCCGGCAACTGGGCCTGGTGATTGATGGTCAAAGGCCCGACGCTTTGGGTGATCGACGCGATTGCGTCCAACGCCACCAGTTGGCCGGTCGCCGAGCGCAGGTAAAGCCGGGACAGCGACGAAGGATCGTTCTGGTGGCGGGGGTCGATCTCGATGATCACCTGGTACTGGTTGGTGGCGGTGTAGATGGTGGACACCTGGCGGGTGCCAAAGGCGCTGGCGAGCGCGCTTTCCACCTGCTCGGCGCTGATCCCCAGCGTCGCCGCCTTGGCGCGGTTGATGTTCACCACCACCGTCGGGCTGGTGATGGCGAGATCGCTGGTCACGTCGACCAGGCCGGAAAGACCGCGGAACCTTTCTTCGAGTATGCCCGCCCATTTGTAGAGATCGTCGAGATCGAGGCTTTGCAGCGTGTATTCATACTGGGCCTTGCTCAGCCGGCCGCCGACCCGGATCACCGGCGGGTTCTGCAGGAAAACACGGATGCCGGGAATGTCGGCGACCTTCGGGCGCAGCCGTCGGATCACCTCGTCGGCGCCGGCGTCGCGCTCGCGCCTGGGCTTCAGCGCGATGAAAATCAGACCTGAGTTGGTCGTGACCCGGTTGCCGGACGCACCGACCGAGGACATGAAGGACCTGACCGCCGGATCGGCGGCGACGATGGCGACGACCTGGGCCTGGAGCCGGGCCATGGATTCGAAAGACGAATCCTGGGGGCCCTCGGTGAAGGCGAAGACGCGGCCCGAATCCTCGCTCGGCAGGAAATCCTTGGCGACGATGAAATAAAGCAGCCACGTCCCCGCCATGGTGGCGAGAAAGACGGCAAAAGTGACGCGGTGGTGCTTGAGCGTCCACTCGAGCGTGATCCGGTAAAACTCGCGCAGGCGCTCGAAGAACCGCTCGGAGGCATTGAACAGCCGGCCATGGATCCGCTCGGATTCCGGCCTGAGAAAGCGGGCGCACAACATCGGCGTCAAGGTCAGCGAGACGAAGCCGGAGACCAGGATCGCCGCGCTGATGGTAAGCGCGAACTCGTGGAGCAACCGGCCGACGATCCCGCCCATGAACGCAATTGGAATAAAAACGGCGATCAGCGACACGGTCATGGAGAGAATGGTAAAGCCGATCTCGCGCGAACCCTTGAGGGCCGCCTCCAGCGGCTTCTCGCCCTTTTCCATGTGGCGGACGATGTTTTCGAGCATGACGATGGCGTCGTCGACGACGAAGCCGACCGCGAGCGTCAACGCCATCAGCGAGAGATTGTCGAGACTGAAGCCGAGCGGGTACATCAGCGCGAACGTGCCGATGATCGAAATCGGCAGCGCCAGGCTCGCGATCGCGGTGGCGGAAATGTTGCGCAGAAACAGGAAAATCACCATCACCACCAGCGCCGACGCCAGCACCAGCGTGAATTGGACGTCGCGGATGGACTCGCGGATCATGACCGAGCGATCGTAGAGAACGCTCATGTTGACCGTGGGCGGAAGCATCTCGCGGAACGCGGGCAGGACATCCTTGATCGCCTCGGCGATGCGCACCGTGTTGCTGCCGGGCTGGCGGTAGACCGCCAGCACCACCGCCCGCTGGGCCCCGACCGAAGTGGCGATCCGGGTGTTCTCGACCGAATCGACGACGGTGGCGACCTCCTTCAGCCGGATCGGCGCGCCGCCGCGCCAGGCGACGATTTCCTCGGCGTAGCCGGAAGCCTGGGAAAGCTTGCCGGTGGTCTCGATGGTGAAGACCCGGTGCGCGCCGCTGATGGTGCCGGTCGGCTGATTGGTGTTGCCGGCGCGGATGGTGCGGGTGATGTCCTCGATGCCGATGCCGCGAGACGCGAGCGCGTCGGGATTGACCTGGACCCGAACCGCGTACTTCTGCGCGCCGAAGACGCTGACCTGGGCGACGCCATCGATGGTCGAAATCCGCTGCGCCAGCACGGGATCGGCGAACTCGCTGATCGCCGACAGCGGCAGGATGTCGGAACCGAGCGCGATGAAGATGATGGGGAAGTCGGACGGGTTCAGCTTGCGGAACGAGGGCGGCGCCGGCAGCTCGGGCGGGAGCAAGCGCAACGCGGTCGAAATCGCCGATTGCACGTCCAGCGCCGCGGCGTCGATGTCCCGCTCGAGCGCGAATTGAATCGTGACCCGGGTGATGCCATTGGTGCTGACCGAGGTCATGGAATCGACTCCGGGAATGCGCGAGAACTGGCTTTCGAGCGGCGTCGCCACCGACGACGCCATGGTTTCCGGATTGGCGCCGGGCAGGCGCGCCGACACCTCGATGGTCGGAAAATCGATGCTCGGCAGCTCGCTCACCGGCAGCAGGCGGTAGGCGAGCAGGCCGAAAATGACGAACGACGACATCAACAGCGTCGTCATCACCGGACGGCGGATGCAGAGTTCAGGAAGGTTCATGCATGATCACGGCTGCTTGACGATGTCCACGACCAGAAGTTTCAAAGGCTTTTGATCCTTGTTTTCGCCCCAATGAGAAGAGTTTTTTCCTTCCGCGTAACCTTCGCCCTCGCGAAACGGCTTGGTGGAGTCGTCTCCGAAGTACTCGATCGAGGTCCCTTGCAGCAGGTAGACCATCGCCGGCCGATCTTTGTGATCGTGATAGGCAAATCTGCCGCCCGGCTCGATCGTGACGACACGCATGCGGAGCGCTCGCCCGTGGAGGGCCTGAATCTCCGGGCCGAGGTCGAGAGTCGCAAGAATCTGCTGGGCAACGCCTTGATTCTCGGTCGGCCGCTGGATTGCTTGTTGGCCCAGGGCGATGCCTGCGCCGCCGGCGCCGGCCGCGATCATCGCCGCTGCCGCGGCGGGCACGAACCACCGTTTCGAATCGACCATGTGCGAGCCCTCCTCCGGTTTCGTTCGACTGGGGTTACGACGTCGGCGCCGCCGGGCGGATCGCGATCCGGCTGCCCGGTTGCAGGCGCAACTGGCCTTCGGTGACGACGACTTCGCCGGCGGCAAGCCCTTCGCGGATGACGACGCGGTCCGCGAACAGCGGGCCGGTCTTGACGTAGCGCTGCTCGACCTCGGCCTGGTTGTCCTTGATCGAGGCGGCCTTGAGGACGAACACGAACTGGCCCTTCTGGCTGTTCTGGATGGCCTGGGCGGGGACGACGATCGCGCCCTTGATCGTGCTCATGGTCACGCGCACGTTCGCGAACTGGCCGGGCAGCAGGAGCTCGTCGGCGTTGGCGACGGTGGCGCGAAGCCCGATCGAGCCGGTCGCCGGGTCGATCGCGTTGTTGACGAAGTCCACCGTTCCGGTCGCGGGCGGGCCGATATCCTCGGGCGAGTGCGCCGCGATGATCAAACCGCCCGCGTTCATCTGCCGGCGAATTTCCGCGAGGTGGTGTTCGGGCAACGTGAAAGAGACGTAGACCTGCCGGGTTTCGTTGATCACCACCAGCGCCGCGGCATCGGTGCCCCGGACCAGGTTGCCGGCCGAAACCAGCAGGCTTCCCGCCCGCCCGGCGATGGGCGAGCGGATCGAGCTGTATTCGAGTTGCAGGCGGGCGAACTCGATCGCCGCTTCGCCGGCGCGGATGGTCGCTTCGAGTGAGCTGGCCGCCGCTTGCGCTTCTTCGTGCTTTTGCACCGAGGCGACGCCGCGCTCGGTCAACGCGCCGTAGCGCTTCAGATCGGCGCGGACCTTGGCGAGTTGGGCGCGGTCGCGGGCGACGTTGGCTTCGGCCTGCTGGAGCTGGGCGGCGAAGGGGCGCGGATCGATGCGGATGAGCAGATCGCCCTTGGCGACCGGTTGGCCTTCGCGGAAATGAGTTTCCAGGATATGCCCGTCGACCCGCGACTTGACGGCGACGCTTGCGCGCGCCTGGACCGTGCCGATGGCGGCGAGCACGACCGGCGCGTCGGCGAGTTCGGCCTTGGCGACGATCACCGGCGCCGGCGGCGGGCCCTTGCGGGCGTTCTTGGGCGAGCCTTCGGCCCGGGCGACGAAATAGATTCCGATCGCTATGGCCGCGAGCACGCCCGCAACCGCAACCGCCCGCTTGGTGTGATTGATTTCAAACAACTTCCGCGTCCTACCCGGCCGTAAACTACCCCAAGAGCCCCCCCGACAAAAGGCCGGTTAACCATTGCCCGGCGCGGTTCTTTAGCTGTTGCGGCGCCGCCCGGCACGGCTGGCGGGCCTTTTTCTCCGGCGTTAGACTTCCGGGCATGGAAACCGTTTCGCTCCCGGGCGCGCTGCCCCATCTCCTGGTGGTCGACGACGACCGGGAAATCCGCGACCTGTTGGCGCGGTTTCTCGCCAAGAACGGCTTTCGCGTCACCGGCGCGCGCGACGGAACCGAGATGGCCAGCGCGCTGGCCGAATGGCGCATCGATCTTGTCATTCTCGATCTCATGCTGCCGGGCGAGGACGGGCTCGCGCTGTGTCGCAAGTTGCGCGCGTCGTCGGCGCTGCCGGTGCTGATGCTGACCGCCAAGGGAGAAGAAGTGGACCGGATCGTCGGCCTCGAAGTCGGCGCCGACGACTATTTGCCCAAACCCTTCAATCCGCGCGAGCTGCTCGCGCGCGTCCGAGCCATTCTGCGCCGCGCCGGCGCCGGCGCCGCGCCCCGCGCCCCGCTTGCCGCCTACCGCTTCGCCGGCTTCGCCCTCGATCCGAGCGCGCGCCGCCTGACCGGGCCGGACGGCAACGAAGTGACGCTCACCGCGGGCGAATACGATCTCCTGGTCGCGCTGGTGGAGCGGGCCGGGCGGGTGCTCAGCCGCGATCAGATCCTCGATCTCACCCGCGGCCGCGCCGCCGGCCCGTTTGACCGCGGCGTGGACATCCAGATCAGCCGGCTGCGCCACAAGATCGAAGCGAACCCGGACGCGCCGAGCTTGATCAAGACGGTCCGCGGCGGCGGCTACGTTCTCGCCGCGCCGATCGAGCGGTCATGAAGACATTTCTCGCCCGCCTCGTTCCCGACAGCATCGTCGGCCGGACGGTGCTGGCGCTGGTTGTCGGGCTGCTCGTCTCGCACGCCATCGCGCTCTCGCTCTACGGCGGCAACCGGCTCGATACCTTGCTCGCGTTCTCGGGCCGCGAGGCGAGCGAGCGGCTGGCGGCGGTGGCGG
>SHWG01000034.1 GCA_009693905.1 Rhodospirillales bacterium
GGCCTTGAGCATGTCGACGTACTTACCTTCCTGGGCGTCGAAGCCGAAGTTGGTGTCCTTCTGTTCGAGCAGCTTGCCGACCACGACCGCGCCGTCGACGCCGGCGTTCTCGGCAATCTGGCGGGCCGGAGACTGCAACGCGCGGCGAATGATGTCCACGCCGGTCCGCTGGTCGTCGTTCGCGGACTTGAGCTTGTCCAAGACCCGGGAAGCGTAGAGGAGCGCCACGCCGCCACCGGCGACGATGCCCTCTTCGACCGCGGCGCGGGTCGCATGCAGCGCGTCATCGACGCGATCCTTACGCTCCTTGACCTCGGTTTCGGTCGCACCGCCGACGCGGATCACCGCAACGCCGCCGGCGAGCTTCGCCAGCCGCTCTTGGAGCTTCTCCTTGTCGTAGTCGGAGGTTGTCTCCTCGATCTGGGCGCGGATCTGGCCGCAGCGGGCCTCGATATCCTTACGCTTGCCGGCGCCCTCGACGATGGTGGTGTCGTCCTTGTCGATGGTTATCTTCTTCGCCTGGCCGAGCATGGCGAGCGTGACGTTCTCGAGCTTGATGCCTAGGTCTTCGCTGATCATCTGGCCCGACGTGAGGACGGCGATGTCCTCGAGCATGGCCTTGCGGCGGTCGCCGAAGCCCGGCGCCTTGACCGCCGCGACCTTGAGTCCGCCGCGCAGCTTATTGACGACGAGCGTGGCGAGAGCCTCGCCCTCGATCTCCTCGGCGATGATCAGGAGCGGCCGTCCCGACTGAACCACGGACTCGAGGACGGGGAGCAGGGGCTGAAGCCCCGAGAGCTTCTTCTCGTGGATCAGGATGTAGGGATTCTCCATCTCGCACGTCATCTTCTCGGCGTTGGTGATGAAGTAGGGCGAGGTGTAGCCGCGGTCGAACTGCATGCCTTCGACCACGTCGAGCTCGGTGGTCAAGCCCTTGGCTTCCTCGACCGTGATCACGCCTTCGTTGCCGACTTTCTCCATCGCCCGCGCGATCATGTCGCCGATTTCGCGGTCGACATTGGCGGAAATGGTGCCGACCTGCGCGACTTCGGCGCTGGTCGAAACCTTCTTCGAGCGCTTTTTGACGTCTTCGACCACCGCCTGGACGGCGAGGTCGATGCCGCGCTTCAGGTCCATCGGGTTCATGCCCGCGGCGACCGCCTTGGCGCCTTCGCGCACGATCGATTGGGCGAGAACGGTGGCGGTGGTGGTGCCGTCGCCGGCCTCGTCGCTGGTCTTGGAGGCGACCTCCTTGACCATCTGCGCGCCCATGTTCTCGAACTTGTCGGCGAGCTCGATTTCCTTGGCGACCGTCACGCCATCCTTGGTGATGCGCGGCGCGCCGAAGGATTTATCGAGCACGACGTTGCGGCCCTTGGGGCCGAGCGTCACCTTGACCGCGTCCGCGAGGATGTCGACGCCGCGCATCAGGCGCTGGCGCGCATCCATACCGAATTTTACGTCCTTAGCAGGCATTGGTTGTTCTCCTTGGAATGAAAGATACGGAAGCGAACGTCCGCGTTACTTGTTCTTGCCGCCCTCGACGATGCCGAGGATGTCGGATTCCTTCATGATCAAGAGCTCGTCGCCGTCCATCTTGACTTCGGTGCCCGACCACTTGCCGAACAGGATTCGGTCCCCGGCCTTGACGTCGAGCGGCGTGATCTTGCCGTCTTCGTTGCGGATCCCGCTGCCGGCGGCGACGACTTTGCCCTCCATGGGCTTTTCCTTGGCGGTGTCGGGGATAATGATTCCGCCCTTGGTCTTGTCTTCCCCTTCAATCCGCTTGACCAGAACCCGGTCGTGCAACGGCCTGAACTTCATTGCTGCATCTCCTTGATATCGTTTATACATAACGGGTTGAACGAATTGTTAGCACTCGACCCGATCGAGTGCCAGGGATGTAGTCGGCAAACGTCCCGCTGTCAAGGACGGCAAGGGGGGGGAATGGGGCCAAAGAAAAAGGGGGGATCAATCCCGGTAAACCGAGTTCGGAAAGCGGGCGAGCTGGCCGCGGTCCCAGACCACGACCCAGCCGCTCTGGAACGGGTCGGCGGAAAGCGGCTGGGGCTCGCTCGGGAGCGGCAACCGTTCACGGTACGAAATCACCTTGCCCCGGGGGTGGGCGGCCAACCACGCCGCGACGTCATGGCCGGTGAGCCCGATGACGGCGATCGGCCTGTTCAAGCGCCCGGCGAAGTGGAACTGGCCGTGGTACTTGGCGACGTGGGCGATCGCCTCGCCCGCGTCCTCCCAGGCTTTCAGGCGCCTGGCGGTCGGGGCCATGTCGTGGGCCTGGACGAGCAGCGGGCGCGCGGCGAGATGCACGCCGACGACGACCGCGGCCATCACCGCCGCCAACGCCCGCGCCGCATGCTCAGGCGCGGGCAAGCGCCCGCGCCACGCCGCAAGCGCGACCCCGAGCGCCGCCAACGCGGCGAGCGCCATCCAGGCGAACTGGACGCCCTCAAGCTTAGCAACGATCCGCGCGGTCCCGGGCAGGGCGGGCAACAGGCCGGCTCCCACGGCGGCGGCGAAAATGAAAAGCGCCGGCAGGGCCTCGCCAATCCAAGCAAATTTTCGGTGAGGTTCGGATGAAGGCGTTTTGGTCCCCGACAACGCTCGTGCGGTAATGAGCGCGAGCGCCGGAAACTCGGGCAGAAGATAATGCAGTTGCTTGCCGCTGATGAACGAAAAAGCGACGAAGGCGGCGGCGAACCAGATCAGCGCGAGGCGGATCCCGGCGTCCTGGCGTAAAAGGGTCGCGGATTCCTTGCACGCCACGCGCTTCCACAGCGCGGGCCAGACCGTCCACGGCAGGAACATGACCGGCAGCCACGCCGCAAACCACCAGAAAGGCCGTTTGTGGGCAAAGGATTCGACCATTCTTCCCGCCGACTGGCCGATGAAAATTTCATGCGCGAACCCTGGGCCCCCGGCAATCGCCGCCGGGATTGCCCAGGCCAGGCCAATCGTCGCGCCGAGCAGGACGGCGAGGACCACGCCTGCGTACCAGCGTCCCCAACCCGGAAGCCGCGCGGAAGAGAGGTGCGGCACCCACAGGGGAGCGGCCAGCGCGGCGGGAAGAACGTGAAGCAGGATCGCCGGGCCCTTGGCAAGTAAGCCGAAACCGATGGCGACACCGACGACGATCATCCCGCGCCCGAGCCGGCCTTGGGCGGCGTCCACCAGTCCGATCAGGGCGCACCCGGCGAAGAACGCCAGGATCAGGTCGAACATGGTGAGCGTCGTGAACACGGCAAAGAAGGCGCTGCCGAACAGAATGAGAGGCGCGAGGCTCGCGGCGCGCGCGTCTTCCGGCCAAAGCTTCGCCGCGAGCGCGCCGGTGAGGGCGAGCGTACCGAGCCCGAACAGGGGCGCGACCAGGCGGGGCGTCCAGCCATTGACGCCGAAAACCGCCCAGCCGAGTTCCATCAGCCAAAACAACAACGGTGGCTTGTGGCTATAGGTCTCGCCGTTGAGGTGGGGGACGAGAAAATTCCCGTCGCGCCACATCTCCCAGGCGACCGCGAGATAGCGGGTCTCGTCCACCGGGAGATGCGGGCGGAGCAGGGTCGCGGCGGCGACCACGGCGAACCAGCCCCCAAGCGACCACAGGGAAAGCCAAGGAAGGAAAAAATCGCGGTTAGCCATGAGCCGCCCCAGGGAACCCCTGCATTCCCCCCAATCCGTCACCCCGGCCAAGCGGCGTAGCCGCGCGAGCCGGGGTCCACGGCGCTATAGGCGAGATGGACCCCCGCTTTCGCGGGGGTGACGAATAGAAAAGCGCGGGGTTCATCTGTTAGCCTTGCTTGCTCCTTCAGCGCCCATCCGCCGCGGGCGGAGCGCCGGGATCGAGATCGCGCTCGATCTCGGGGCCGAGCGTCTTGGCGCCGTGGTAACGGCGGTAGAGATAGACGCCGAGCGCGCCCGAGGCGGCGAACAGCGCCGCGCCGAGGCCGACGCGGAAGACGATGTCGACGGTAATGCCGCTGCCGATGAGGGCGAAGACGACCGTCTGCGGCACGTAACCGAGCGCCGAGCCGGCGAAGAAGGGTCCGGGCGGCACGCGCGAAACGCCGGCGGCGAGGTTGGTGAGCAGATTGCTGCCGAGCGGGAGAAACCGGATCAAGAGAGTCATGGTCAGCGGATTTTCGGCGAGGAAATCGTCGATCCGCCGCACCCGGTCGGGAAAGCGCGCCGCCACCAGATCGCGCCCGAGCAGCCGGGCGTAGGTGAACGCCGCGATGCACCCCCCCACGGCCGCGAGCAGCGCGAGCGCGCTTCCTGGCGCGAGCCCGAAGGCATAACCGGCGAGGAAGGCGATCACCTGGCGGGGCAGGCCGAGCGCGATGAACAGCGCGCCTGCGGCGACGAACAGCATTTCGCCGCGCAAGCCCTGGTCGCGCACGGCAGCGTCGATCCATTTTTGATCGAGCGCGTCCGCCAGGCCTGAAAAATGAAACGCTGCGCCGACGGCGACGAGCGAAATAAACAGCGCCGCGCTCCGCAGCACGAGATGGGCGCCTGCCAGCCTGGATTTCACGGGCGTGGTTCCTCGCGCGCGACGGCCGTGAGGCGGCGACGCCCGAGCCACATCACGCCGAAAAGATCGACGATGCCGATCCACAACCGGTCGAAGGTTCCGTAATTGGACTGTCCGCGCATCCGCGGGCGATGATTGACGGGAATGGATTGAACCCGCCCGCCCGCTTGCAGCATCAAGGCGGGAAGGAAGCGATGCATGTGATCGAAGGCGGGAAAGGCGAGAAAGGCGGCGCGGGCGAAGACCTTCAGTCCGCAGCCGGTGTCCGGGGTATCGTCGCCGAGGATGCCCGACCGGACCGCGTTGGCGACGCGCGAAGACAGGCGCTTTGCACCTGAATCCCGCCGCCGGGCGCGATAGCCCACGATCATCAGGCGCTCGCGTTCCAATGCGGCTTGCCAGGCGGCGAGCAGGCCGGGAACGTCGGCGGGATCGTTCTGGCCGTCGCCGTCGAGGGTAACGACGGTCGTGCCTCGGGCGAAGCCGACGCCGGTACTGATCGCCGCGCTTTGGCCCGCGCGGCGCGCATGGCGCACGAGACGCAAGGTTGGCGTCGTCCGCATCAAAGCCTTCAAGCGCTCGGCGGTGCCGTCGGAGGAGCCGTCGTCGACGCACACAATTTCCCAATCGCGGCGTGCGCCGAACGCCGTCACGATCTCGGCAATAAGCGGGGCGGCGTTTTCCGCTTCGTTGAGCATCGGCAAGACGACGCTGACCGCGATCGGGCGGGCAGCGGGAGCCGAGGACTCGTGGCGTGCGGACGGTTGCAAATCCATGTCGGCCGGCGGTTGGTACGTGCCCGAGGCGCCCCGCTTATCGCACCGGCGCTTGGCCCGGAGCAAGGGATAATTCCGCCTTGGGATCATGGGGTTGGGCGCAATCTGGTCCTAGGCCCGACCGGCCCCGCTCGGGCATACTCATGGGGGGTTAGCCCGGAGGGCCCCCCCATGACCAAAACCGAGCCCGTTCTATCCGCCCCGCCGCTCCCGCCCTATTCGGAAACCGTCCGGCCCGAGTGGGTGGACTACAACGGCCATATGAACGTCGCCTATTACGTGCTCGTCTTCGACCACGCCACCGATGCTCTGCTCGACGCGGTCGGGCTCGGCGAGGCTTACCGGCTCGGCCAGCAGGGGTCGTTGTTCATCGTCGAGGCCCATGTCGCCTACGCGCGCGAGCTTCACGTCGGCGATCCGGTGCGGATCGAAACCCAGATCCTCGGTCACGACGACAAGCGGCTGCATGCATTTCTCAGCATGGTTCAGGCGGACAGCGGGGAACTTGCCGCCACCTACGAGATTCTCGGCCTGCACGTGGACATGGAATCGCGCTGGGCGGCGCCGTTCCCCGCGTTCGCGCGCGCGCGAATCCGGGCGCTCGCCGCCCTGCACGCTTCCCGGCCCCGGCCGCCCGGCGCCGGGCGGGGGATCAGCCTGCGAGCGCGCCGCTGAGCGCAACGCCTTGCCCGGCGGCGCGCGCTCTGGCAGTTTTACAAATATGCTTGCAATCACGATCGCCATTCTCGATGGCCTGCCGGATCCGGTCCTGCTGGTGAATTCGCGCCGGTCCGTGGTCGGGGCCAATCGGGCGGCGCGCGAACTGTTCGTCGGCTCGATAGTCGGCAACGATCTCGCGGTGGCGTTGCGTCATCCGGCGGCGCTCGAGGCGGTGGACGCGGTCTTGCGCGGGGCGGCGGCGCGCGAAGCCGAAATCACCTTGCCCGCGCCAGGCTCGCCCAGTTATCGCCTGATCGCCGCCGCCATTCGTAGCGACGAGAGGCGCGGCGACGGAGAGCCGGCGGTGGTCGTCACGTTGCAAGACCTCACCGCGACCCGCCTCACCGAACGGATGCGGGTCGATTTCATCGCCAACGCCTCCCACGAACTGCGCTCACCGCTCGCCTCGCTGGTCGGATTCATCGAGACCCTCAAAGGGCCGGCCAAGGAAGACACCGAAGCGCGCGCGCGTTTCCTCGACATCATGCATACCGAAGCCACCCGCATGGCCCGTCTGATCGACGATCTACTTTCGCTTTCGCGCGTCGAGATCGAGGAGCGTGTCCCGCCGCGCGACGCCGTCGATCTCGTCCAAGTGATTCGCGGCGCGATGGACCTGCTTTCCATGCGCGCGGCGGAGCGCAACGTGACGCTCAATCTTGATTGTCCGGCCGGCGTACCCAGCGTGCTCGGCGACGCCGATCAACTCGCCCAGGTCTTCCGCAACCTGATCGAGAACGCGATCCGTTACGGCCGGGCCGACGGGCGCGTCGCCATCACCGTGCGCGCGGTCGAGCGTATTCCGGAGCGCGGCGTGCCCGGCGTCGCCGCAAGCGTGGCCGACGAGGGCGAGGGTATCCCGTCCGACGCGCTGCCGCGCCTGACCGAGCGCTTCTATCGGGTGGACAAGGCGCGCTCCAAGGCGCTCGGCTCGACCGGGCTCGGGCTCGCCATCGTCAAGCACATCGTCGGCCGCCACCGCGGCCGCCTCGCGATCGAAAGCAAACTCGGCCAGGGCAGCCGGTTCACGGTGTTCATACCTTCCGTCGCTTTCCGCTGAATCTGTTTTGAAATCAAAAAGTTATCGTTGTCATAAAAGTTTCATTCGTGGGTCACGTCGGCGCCGCCGCCGCTCGGTATGGTGCGCCATCGAGACCGACGAAAAAATTTTCACGGAGCGAATCCCCAGATGACTTGCGCTTCTTTCCACAAAATCACCGCCGGCCTGCTGGCCGCGACGTTGACCGGAGCCGCCTCGGGAACCGTTTGGGCCGACGTCCCGATCCTCGACCTCAAGCTCGCCGATTACAAAGCGATCAGCGGCGTGTCCGGCAGTCTCAAGTCGATCGGCTCGGATAGCCTCAACAACCTGATGACGCTCTGGGCCGAAGGCTTCAAGGCCGCCTACCCCAACGTCAAGATCGAGATCGAAGGCAAGGGGTCCTCGACCGCGCCGCCGGCGCTGGTCGCCGGGACCGCTCAATTCGGTCCCATGTCGCGGCCGATGAAAGGCAAAGAGGTGGACGATTTCGAAAAGAAGTTCGGCTACAAACCGATCCCGATCCGCAGCGCGGTCGACGCGCTCGCGGTGTTCGTGCACAAGGACAACCCGATCAAGTGCCTGACGCTGCAGCAGGTAGACGCGATTTTCTCCAAGACGCGCAAGGGCGGCAGCGATAAAGACGTGACGACTTGGGGTCAGCTTGGGCTCGCCGGCGAATGGGCGAACCGGCCGATCTCCCTCTACGGCCGCAACTCCGCTTCCGGCACCTATGGCTATTTCAAGGAGGTCGCGCTGTTCAACGGCGACTACAAGGATTCGGTCAAGGAGCAGCCGGGGTCCTCGACGGTCGTTCAGGGCGTCGCCACCGACAAGGGCGCCATCGGCTATTCCGGCATCGGTTACAAGACCGCCGACGTGCGCGCGGTGCCGCTCGCGGCCAAGGCAGTCACCCAATGCTTCGACGCCACCGCCGACGATGCCTACGCTGGCGACTATCCGCTCGCCCGCTTCCTCTACATCTACGTCAACATCAATCCGAACCAGCCGCTCGATCCGCTCCGGGCCGAATTCACCCGCTTCGTCTATTCCAAGCAGGGTCAACAGGCGGTGTTGAAAGACGGTTATTTCCCGATCACCGCCGCCATCGCCGAGGAAGATTTGAAATCGATGCGACTTAAGTAAGAGAGAATCCGTTCCCCGATTTAGCCTTCCGGCCGAGGCACCGCGCGCGTCTCGGCCGCGAAGGCTATGAGCGTTTTTTTGCACGAGGCGCTTGATGGTTGACGAATCGCCCGTTTCCGGCCGCACCCGCCGCGAGCGCAAGACCCGGCGCTCGGTGCTGATCGCCGACCGTACCGCCGATTGGATTATCCATGTCGGCGGCATCGGCGTGATCGCGGCGGTGTTGGCCATCGTCGTCTTTCTCGTCCACGTGATCGTGCCGCTGTTCGAAGGCGGGCGCGTCACGGCCGAGCGTTCGGCGGCGATGCCATCCGGAGGTCCCCGCGCGCTCGCGGTCTGGCTCGACGAAGCCAAGACGATCGCCGTCGCGCTCCGGGAAAGCGGCGAAGTGTCCGTCGTCCATGTCGCGAGTGGCCGGGTGCTTCCCTCCGTCCGGTTCGATTTCGGGGCGGTGCGGCCGACGGCGTTCGGGCGCACGATCGCGGGAATCGACGTCGCTTTCGGCTTCGCCGACGGAACGGTTCGGCTCGGAAAAATCGAAATCGGAATCGCGATCCTGCCCGGGAACGCGGTTCCGGCGGGCGCCGAACCGCTCGGCCCCGGCGCCTTCGCCGACGCTCAAGCGGTCTATGAGCGCGTGACCGGCGACCAGGTGCGCAAGGTTTCCGTCGCGATCCGCCTCGATCCGCCCGAAACCGTCGCGCCGGGCCGTGCCATCGTCGCGCTGGACTTGCGCCGCGGCGGCACGGCCGAGCGGCCGACCGAGGCCTTCGTCACCGTCGATGCCGATGGCGTGCCGCGCATCAGCCACGCGGAATCCAAGCGCAACATCCTCACCGGCCAAGTTCGCAAAACCGTTTC
The DNA here is from genome assembly GCA_009693905.1 of Rhodospirillales bacterium. Taxonomy (GTDB): domain Bacteria; phylum Pseudomonadota; class Alphaproteobacteria; order Rhodospirillales; family 2-12-FULL-67-15; genus 2-12-FULL-67-15. Next base: position 9,089 of record SHWG01000034.1, read on the forward strand.
GACGGCGATTTTGCCGCCCCTGCCGGCGGGTACGGCGGTGGCGGGCGCGCTCATGACCGAAACCGCCGACCAGGTGTTTATCGCCGACCGGGCGGGCACCGTATGGCGCTACGACACCCGCGACCTCGGCCGGCCGGCGCTCGCCGAAACCCGCCGGCTACTCTCGGACGACGCCGGTTTGGGCGTTTTCGGCTTCCTGATCGGAGAGCAGTCCCTGGTCGTCGGCGCTTCGGACGGATCGGTCGATGTCTATTTTCTTCTTCCCCGCGAAGGCGCCGGCACCACCGACGGGCGCACCTTGGTACGCGCCCACGCGCTCGAACGGCAGCCGGCGGGAATCGTCGCCCTGGCCGTGAGCCAGCGAGCCAAGACCTTCGCCACCGCCGATTCCGCCGGCCACGTTTGGCTCCGCCATTCCACCAGCGAACAAACCCTGCTGAAAACCCAGGCCGGAGCAGCGAACGTGGCCGCGCTTGCGATCGGCCCCCGCGACGACGGGATCGCCGCGTTCGCCAACGATACTCTTACCACCTGGGACATCGACGCGCCGCACCCCGAGACGACGTGGGCGACCATTTTCGGCCGGGTCTGGTACGAAGGCTATCCGCGGCCCGGGTTCACCTGGCAATCGTCCTCGGGCACGGACAGCTTCGAGCCCAAGCTATCCCTCGTGCCGTTGATCTTCGGCACGTTCAAGGCGACGCTCTATTCGCTGCTGTTCGCCGTGCCGGTCGCGATTCTCGCCGCCATCTACACCTCGGAGTTCGTGCATCACAAGGTGCGCGCCGTGGTCAAGCCGGCGATGGAGATGATGGCGTCGCTGCCCTCGGTGGTGCTCGGGTTCGTCGCCGCGCTGGTGCTGGCGCCCCTGGTCGAGACCTGGATCGTGGCCGTGATCCTGGCCGTTCTCCTGATGCCGTTGGCTCTCCTCGCCGGGGCGATGGCGTGGCAGACGCTGCCCCAAGCGCGCGCGATCCGCTACGGCGGAATACCGAAGTTCGCGCTGATGTTCGCGGCCCTCGTCGCCGCCGCGCTCGCGGCCCATGGACTCGCGCCGGCGTTCGAATCGCTCTTTTTCGCCGGCGACTTCAAGGCCTGGACCGGGGGAAAAGTCGGCGCGGAGGAACCGTTCCTGGCGGTCATCCTGTGGCCGCTCGTCTTCGTCGCCGTCGGCTTTGCCGAGGCGCGGCTCGAAACTCCAGTCACCGGAGCCGCATGGCGCGAACGCCTGCGCCGGCTTCCCCGCGAGCGGGCCGGAGTGATTGAGGGCATACACTTTGTGATTTTGATCGCCCTCGCGGGCGCGCTTGCGTTCGCGCTCGCGGGCGGGCTCGCCGCCGCCGGCTTCGGCCTTCGGGGAACGGTGGTGGATACCTACGTCCAGCGCAACACCTTGATCGTCGGCTTCGCCATGGGCTTTGCCGTGATCCCGATCATTTACACCATCGCCGAGGACGCGCTCAATTCGGTGCCCGAGCACCTGCGCGCCGCCAGCCTCGCTTGCGGCGCGACGCAGTGGCAGACGGCGGTGCGTGTCATCCTGCCGACCGCGATCAGCGGCGTCTTCGCCGCGGTGATGGTGGGCATGGGCCGCGCCGTCGGCGAGACGATGATCGTGGTCATGGCCGCCGGCAACACGCCGATCCTGGACATGAACATCTTCGACGGCCTGCGCGCGCTGTCGGCCAACATCGCGGTCGAGCTGCCCGAAGCGGTGCGCGCCGGCACGCTGTATCGGATGCTGTTCCTCGCCGCCATGTCGCTGTTCGTGATGACGTTCGTCGTCAACACGCTGGCCGAGATCGTCCGCTTGCGCTTCCGCAAGCGCGCGGCGCAACTGTGAGGAGGGCATAACGCCATGCCCGCCGCGGCCGTTCTGTCCGTCCCCTCGGCCTCCCGGCCGCGCGCCGCCGATCTCGGCGCCCAGGGCGAGCCCTATCTTTGGATGTTGGGGGGCGCGCTCGCGCTCGGGATCGCGATGATCGCCGGGCTCCTCGTCCTCGTGTTGTGGAACGGGCTGGTCACCTTCGTTCCGCGCGAAATCGCGCTGCTCACGCTTGCGGACGGAAGCCGGATCGCGGGCGAGACGGTGCGGGCCGAGACCTTCCGGGTTCCCGCCGAGCGGCTCGAGGGGCTCGCGCCCGAAGCCAAGGCCAAGATCGCCGCCGAGCATGGGCTTGCCCGGCGCACCCTCTATCGCACCGGCAACTACGACGTTTACAACGACGATTTCCGCTGGATCGCCGATTTCGAGGTCGCCGGCGTCGCTTATCCCGACGGGATGATCTTCGCGGAAAGACTCGAATGGGGCCCGTTCGTCGGCCGCCTTCAGTCGGTGACTGTCGACGGCGAGGTTCTGGCTGCGTCCGACATCCGCGCCGCGAACGTGCGCGCCGCGCACGATCTCGCCCGCGCGCGCTGGCAGCGGATCCGGAAAATCGAGCGGGTCGAGATCGGCGCCGTCAACCACATTCTCGAACGCGAACGCCTGGCGTTGCGCCGTGTGGCGCTGACGTCGGGCGAGGACAGCGCCGCCTGGCGCGCCGCCGCCGCCCGCTTCGAATCCCGCCAAACCGATGCCCAAGCACGCCACAAGATGCTCGCCCTGGAAGCCACCCGGCTCAAGGAACGCGACGCCCGTGACCGCATCGTGCTTGTCGAAATCGGTGGCGCCGCGAAGGACATGGCGCTGTCCCAAGTCGTCCGCATGTATCGGGCCAACGAGTTCACCTGGGCCGACCGGGCGGCGATCTATCTCTCCCGCTGGTGGGAGTTTCTCTCCGACGAACCGCGCGAAGCCAACACCGAAGGCGGCGTCCTGCCCGCGATCTTCGGCACCTTCGCCATGACGATCCTGATGGTGATCGTGGTCGCGCCCTTCGGCATCGTCACCGCGCTCTATTTGCGCGAGTACGCCCGGCAGGGCCGCGTCGTCGCGCTGGTACGGATTTCGGTCAACAATCTCGCCGGGGTTCCGTCCATCGTCTATGGTGTGTTCGGACTCGGATTTTTCGCCTACCTGCTCGGCGGCAACATCGACCAGCTATTTTATGCCGAGCGGCTGCCGAACCCGACCTTCGGCACCGGCGGGCTTCTGTGGGCGGCGCTGACGCTCGCGCTCTTGACCGTGCCGGTGGTGATCGTCGCGACCGAGGAGGCCATTGCCGCCGTGCCGCGCTCGATGCGCGAGGGCTCGCTCGCCTGCGGCGCCTCCAAGTGGCAGACCATCCGCCGCATCGTCCTGCCCCGCGCCATGCCCGGGATTCTCACCGGGATCATTCTCGCCATGGCCCGCGGCGCGGGCGAGGTCGCGCCGCTGATGCTGATCGGCGTGGTCAAGCTCGCGCCGGAACTGCCGATCGACGGGCTCTTCCCCTTCGTCCACCTCGAGCGCAGCTTCATGCACCTCGGCTTTCACGTCTTCGACGTCGGCTTCCAGTCTCGCAATTCCGAGGCCGGCAAGCCGATGGTCTTCGTCACCACGCTCTTGCTGATCGCCCTGATCGCGGCGATGAACGTCACCGCCATCGCCTTGCGCAACCGGCTCAAACGCCGGTTCGCGGGCGGACATTTCTAAAAGGGTTTGCCCATGAACGCTTTATCCCCGGCCCCCGAGGCTCTTTTCGGACCGACCGTCACCCACCCCCGCGACGGCGGTCAGGGACACAACCTGGAGTCCGATCGCTTTAATCTTTGGTACGGCGCGACCCAGGCGCTGTTCGACGTGACGTTTGCGGTCGAGCGCGGCTTGGTCACCGCCCTGATCGGCCCATCGGGGTGCGGAAAGTCGACGCTACTCCGGGCCATCAACCGAATGAACGATCTGATCGACGGCCTGAAGATCGCGGGCGAGATTCGGGTGGATGGCCGGAATATCTACACTCCCGACACCGACGTGATCGCGCTCAGAAAAAGGATGGGCATGGTTTTCCAGAAGCCGAATCCTTTCCCGATGTCGATCTTCGAGAACGTGGTCTATCCCTTGCGCGTGGACGGGCTAAGCGATCGGCGCCTGCTCGCGGAGACGGCGGAGCGGGCGCTCGTCGATTCCGCCTTGTGGGACGAGGTCAAGGACCGGCTTCAAGACAACGCGCTCGGCCTATCGGGGGGTCAGCAGCAGCGCCTGTGCATCGCGCGGGCCATCGCCGGCGAACCCGACGTTCTGCTCATGGACGAGCCCTGCTCGGCGCTGGATCCCATCGCCACCGCCCGGATCGAGGAGCTGATCGACGAGCTGCGCGGGCAGTACACCATCGTCCTGGTCACCCACAATATGCAACAGGCGGCGCGGGTGTCCGACAATACCGCATTCATGTATCTCGGCCGTCTGATAGAATACGGGGAGACCGAAGCCATCTTCACCGCGCCGCGCGATACCCGCACCCAGGGTTATATCACTGGCCGTTTCGGCTGACACGGGCAAGGAGACCGCCGCATGACGACCGATCATATCGTCAAGGCCTTCGACCAGGACCTCAAGCGTGTAGATACGATCATCGCCGAGATGGGCGGTCTGGTCGAAGCCCAGGTCGCCGCCGCCATCGAGGCCATGCTCAAGCGCGATGTGGAGCGGGCGGAGCAGATCATCGCCGCCGATGAACGGGTGGACGAGCTGGAGAAGGAACTCGACCGGAGCGTGATCAAGCTAATCGCGCTCCGCCAGCCGATGGCCGATGACCTACGCATGTTGATCGCCGCGCTCAGGATCGGCGGCGCGATCGAACGGATCGGCGACTACGCCCGCAATATCGCCAAGCGCACGCTCGCGCTGGCCCAGGCTCCGCCGGTGGCGCCGGCGCAGACGGTGGCCCGGCTCGGCGAGCTTGTGTTGGCAATGCTCCGGAACGCGCTCGACGCCTATCTCACCCGCAACGCCGTCATGGCCGACGATGTTCGCCGCAGCGACCGCGACGCGGACGCCATGTACACCAGCCTGTTCCGCGAGCTGCTCACTTACATGATGGAAGACCCCCGTAACATCACCTCGTGCACGCACCTGATGTTCGCCGCCAAGAACGTCGAGCGGATCGGCGACCACATCACCACCATCGCCGAGAATGTGATTTATCTGGTAAGCGGAGACGCGCCCCAAAACAAGCGCCCGAAGGGCGATCCCATCCCCAACATGGACCGGCGCTGACGGACCAAACCATGCCGCCGACGATCCTGGTAGTCGAAGACGATCCTGCGCTCGCGGAACTTCTCCGTTACAATTTGACGCGCGAAGGGTTCGAGGTCGCGCTCGCCGCCGACGGCGACGCCGCCCTCGCCGCCGCCGAGGACAGCCTTCCCGACTTGGTGGTGCTGGATTGGATGATCCCGGGCCTTTCCGGAATCGAGGTCTGCCGCCGCCTGCGCCGGCGCCAGGCGAGCCGGGCGTTGCCGGTCATCATGCTGACCGCGCGCGGCGAGGAAACCGACCGGATCGAGGGCCTGGAAAGCGGCGCCGACGACTATGTCGTCAAGCCGTTCTCAATCGCCGAACTCACCGCCCGCATCCGCGCGGTCCTGCGCCGCGCCGGCACCGGATCGAGCGCGGGCGCGGAATCGGAGGCGATCGAGGCGGGGGGCGTGCGGCTCGATCTTGCCCGCCACCGGGTGACGCGGGCGGGACGCGAAGTCCATCTTGGTCCGACCGAGTTCAAGCTGCTCCGGGTCCTGATGGAGCGCCCGGGAAGGGTATTCGGCCGCGAACAGCTTCTCGACCGAGTTTGGGGCCGGGACATCCATGTTGAGTTGCGCACGGTGGACGCGCAGGTGCGCCGGCTGCGCCGTGCCCTGAATGCGGCCGGGGCTGAGGACGTCATCCGCACCGTGCGCGGCGCTGGCTACGCGTTCGAGGCGGAAAAAAGCGAGGTCGGAAAAAGCACGTAACACCAGCGCCGTTTCAGAAACCCTTGTGCATCCTGAGCCACTTCTCGCGGTCGATGGACTGGATCGTGATTCGTTCGATCTTGGGCGCGTCGGCGTCCGATTTCAGCACATCGAGCGGCACGTCCACGCCGGCGGGGCCTTCCGCCCAGGCGCGACGGTAGAGATCGGCGAGACCCCGCACTTTGCTCCCGCCAACCCCGACGATGGCGTCGCCCGGCCTGAGACCCGCAGCTTTGGCCGGGCTGTCGTCGGCGACGCGGGTGACCACGATCCTTCCTTGCGTCTCGGCCGAGTAAATTCCAAGCCAGGGTTTGGGTGGGCTCGAGCGGCGGCCCTTGTCCGCCAGTTCGGCGAGAATCGGCTTTAAGGCATTGATGGGAACGAACATGTTTCCCGGCGAGAAAATTTCGGGCAGGGCGGAATCGTTGACAAAAAGCGAGCCGATGCCGATCAGGCTTCCGTCTTCGGCGAGCAGCGCTGCGCCGCCGAAGGTCAAATGCGGCGGCGAGGTGAAAATGGCGCTCTCCAGCAGGTACTCCCAGTAGCCGGCGAAAGTGCGGCGCGACATGACCCGCGCTGGACTGGCGGACGCCATGCCTTGGGGCCGCGAGAGCGCGAGCACCCGGTCGGCGGTCTTGAGCGCGTCCGAATCGCCGAGTCGGATCGGGCGGGCGTCGAGCGCGCGCACCGGACGCAGCAACCCGAAGCCGCTTTCGGCGTCGTAGGCGACGATAGCGGCGGGAATTCGCTTGCCGTCGGCGGCAATAACCTCGACCGTGTGCGCCTCCATCAAGAGATAGCCGATGGTCACGATCAGGTTGTCGTCTCGGATCAAGACGCCCGAGCCTTCGCGCTCGGTGCCAAGGGTGCGGGCGCTGCGCGCCTCGGGCGGAACCAGGGCGCGCACCCCGACGACGGCTTTGGTCAAGTCGGGATTCAGCTTGGCTGAGGAACCGGGCGTCGAATCGGCCGGTTGATTTGCCGCTTGCGCCGGCGATTTCGCGATGCCGGCGCCAACCGCGCCGACGATGGCGGCGACAGCCGCCGCGCGCCGCAACTTGGAGATGAAGGTCATCAGGTGCTTCCCTAGCCCAACGGAGAATCGGCCTGCATTCTAATACGAAACGGAAAGGCCCGGAAGGGCCGGAAGGCCGAGAGCTCGGCCGGCGGTTGCGAGCGGCATCATCGGCTGTGCTATAAGACGGACATGGCCGAATCGCTGCCGCTCCCCCGCCTTTCGGAGTCCGCGCCGGGCAACATGGACGGAACCGATTCTGTCCGCGCCCTCGCGCGCACGGCCGTTCCACCGGCGCTGATCGAGCCGCTCAACCCAAGCCAGCGCGAGGCGGTGGAAGCAACCGAGGGGCCGGTTCTGGTGCTCGCCGGGGCCGGGACCGGCAAGACCCGGGTTCTGACCACCCGGCTCGCTTGTCTGCTGTTGTCGGGCATGGCGCGGCCGAACGAAATTCTCGCCGCCACCTTCACCAACAAAGCCGCCCGCGAGATGCGCGAGCGCGTCGCCAGGCTGCTGGGCCGTCCGGTCGAAGGCTGGTGGGTCGGCACCTTTCATGCGCTCGCCGCGCGAATTCTGCGCGCGCACGCCGAGGCCGCCGGCTTGAGGTCCGATTTCACCATTCTCGACGCGGACGACCAGATCCGCCTGCTCAAACAATTGATCGAGGCGCGCCGGCTCGACGAAAAACGATGGCCAGCGCGCGCGATGGCCGCCGTGATCCAGCGCTGGAAGGATCGCGGCTTGACCCCGGACCGGGTTTCCGCCGCGGAAGGGGCGAACGCCGCCGACGGCCGCGCGCTCGAAATCTACGTCGACTACCAGGAACGGCTGAAGGCGCTGAATGCCGCGGATTTCGGCGACCTTCTCCTGCACAACCTGGAAATCTTCCGCACCGCGCCGGCGGTGCTGGAACGCTACCAGCGCCAGTTTCGCTATCTCCTGGTGGACGAATACCAGGACAGCAACGTCGCTCAATATCTGTGGCTGCGACTCCTTGTTCAAAGGCATAACAATCTCTGCTGCGTCGGCGACGACGACCAGTCCATCTATTCCTGGCGCGGCGCGGAGGTCGGCAACATCCTTCGCTTCGAGATCGATTTTCCCGGGGCCAAGGTGGTGCGGCTCGAGCGCAACTACCGCTCGACCCCGCACATCCTCGCCGCCGCTTCGGGGTTGATCGCCCACAACCGCGACCGCCTCGGCAAGACGCTGTGGACGGAATCGAAAGAAGAGGGCGAGAAAATACGCGTCATCGGCGTCTGGGACGGCGAGGCGGAGGCCCGCGCCGTTTGCGAGGAAATCGAATCGCTGCACGGCCGAGGGCACGCCCTCAACGACATCGCCATCCTGGTGCGCGCGTCGTTCCAGACCCGCGAGTTCGAGGAACGCCTGGTGTCGCTCGCGATCCCCTATCGGGTGGTGGGCGGCGTGCGCTTCTACGAACGCGCCGAAATCCGCGACGGGATCGCCTATCTGCGTCTGGTCGCCCAACCCGCCGATGACCTCGCTTTCGAGCGCATCGTCAACGTACCGAGGCGCGGCCTCGGCCCGGCGACGTTGCAGACGATCCATCTTTCGGCGCGCAACGAGGGCCGCGCGCTGCTCGACTCCGCGCGCCGGCTCGTCGCCACCGACGAGCTCAAGCCGAAGGTCCGCTCAACGCTTGCGGCGCTGATCCGGGATTTCGATCGCTGGCGCGGCCTGATCGGGGCGATTTCTCACGGCGAACTCGCCGGGCAGGTGCTGGAGGAATCGGGCTATGTCGCCATGCTCAGGGCCGATCGCTCGCCCGAGGCGCCGGGAAGGCTCGAAAACCTGAAGGAGCTGGTCGCGGCGATGGAGGAGTTCGGCTCGCTCGCCGCCTTCCTCGAACACATCGCGCTGGTGATGGACAACGACACCTCCGACACCGAGGACAAGGTGTCGTTGATGACGCTGCACGGCGCCAAGGGTCTTGAATTTGTCACCGTCTTTCTGCCCGGCTGGGAGGAAGGATTGTTTCCCCACCAGCGCGCGCTCGATGAGGGCGGCGAGGCGGCGCTGGAGGAGGAGCGCCGCTTGGCCTACGTCGGTCTGACGCGGGCGCGCAAGCGCGCCTATGTGACCTTCGCCGCCAACCGGCGCATCTACAATCAATGGCAGTCCGCGCTCGCCTCGCGCTTCATAGGCGAGTTGCCCGAAGATCATGTCGCGTTCGCCGCCGAGACCGGTCTTTATGGCCGCGCCGACGGCGGGGCCTTCGCCGGCCGCGCCCGCGGTCGCGGCCTTGCCGAGGAAGGCGTCGCCGACGGTATGTCCGCGCTCCGGGCACACCGGGGGGCGCGGATGCAAGACGCGGGCTTGCGCGCGCGGAGCGCACAACGACGTTTCGGCGCGGCGGATTCGGCCCGGAGCTTCGCGATCGGCGAGCGCGTCTTCCACCCGAAGTTCGGCTACGGCCGCATCCGGTCGGCGGACGACGACCGACTCGAGATCGAATTCGAAAAAGCGGGCTTGAAGCGCGTCCTCGCCGGGTTCATCGAAACTCCGTGACCGCCATCGGGGCCCCGCCGATCTTGTGGCGGGTCGTATTCGCGTCCGCGCCGGAAACCGCCCCGGCGCTCGCCCAGGCGATCGAACCTTACTGTCTCGCCGTCGGCTGGTTCGGCGACGAGCGCGCCACGACTTGGCGTGTGGAAGGCCTCGCCGCCGAACCGCTCGATCGCGCCGGACTGCACGCCGCGACCCGGGCGGCGGCGTGCGCCCTCAAGGTACGCCCGCCGGAGCTCCACCTGGCGCCGCTCCCGGAGCGGGACTGGGTGCGCGAATCGCTCGCGTCCTTCCGCCCGGTTCAGGCCGGACGCTATCGGATCAAGGGTTCGCATGTCACTGAGCGTATCCGTCCCGGCGTGACGTTGGTCTTGGATGCGGGCATGGCCTTCGGCACCGGCGAACACGCCTCGACCCGGGGCTGCCTGCTGGCCCTCGATCGTCTCGCCCGCGCGCGGCGGTTTGTCCGCGTTCTCGATCTCGGATGCGGAACGGGCGTATTGGCGATGGCCGCGGCGGCGACATGGAAGCGGGCGCGGGTGACTGCCGCCGATATCGACCCGGACGCGGTCGCCACGACGCTCGCCAACGCCCGGCGCAACCGACTGGGTCCGCGGATCGCGGCTTGGCGCGCCGACGGCTTTGCTCGGCCGGCGCTGGCGCGCCGGATGCGGGCTTGCGCGCGCGGAGCGCACGACGGCCGCTTCGATCTCGTCTTAGCCAACATCCTCGCCCGGCCGCTGCGGCGCCTCGCCCGATCGCTCCGCCGCGCGCTGGCCCCGGGCGGGATCGCGGTTCTATCGGGCTTTATCGCCGCCGACGCGGCGTGGGTCGCCGGACCCTACCGGGCGCAAGGCTTCCGCCTGGTCGGGCGGGCCGATCGGGAGGGCTGGACGACGCTGACGTTAAGGCGGGGAATGAGCGGCGCTTAGGGGTGAAGCGACTTCTAGTGTTGAAGCGACTTCATCCGGTGCGCCATGACCCGAATGGAGCCGACGTAATCCGTGCCGCGCCGCCATTCGTTCATGACATCGACCGCGTCCTTCTGCGGCAGGGCGTCGTAGAAGTCGATCGCGTCGCGCAGCCGCACCTTGATGGTGCCGGTGTCCTCGGCCCGGATCTTTTGGGCGAGCGTGAACAGGCTGACGAAAGCGATTTTGCCGGCGCCGAGGCTCTTGCAGGAGATCGCCAACCCCTTGCCGGCGGGATCGAACATGATCCGGTCGATCATGTGGGGCTTGAGCTCGGTCATGCGCCCGAACAGGGTGACGAACGTATTCACTTCGC
>SHWG01000001.1 GCA_009693905.1 Rhodospirillales bacterium
CGCCAACCGGCTGACCAAGGTCGACCTTCTCGACCGGGCCGCCGAACTGCTCAAGGGCCAGGTCGAATTCCGCTTGAAGGGGGCGGAGAGGGCCCGAATCGGAAACCAGCTCGCGCTGGTCTATCTCCTGGATCGCAAGCCCGACGAGGCTCTGGGCGCGCTCCGCCTGACCGAGGACTCCGATCATATCCCCGAACTCGCGGCGCAACACCTGCACCTCCGCGCCAAGGCCCTGATGGCCAAAGGCGACGGGGCGGCGGCGCTCGCCGCCCTCAAGGACGACCGGAGTCTCGACGGCGAGCTTCTGAAGGCCGAGGTCTATTGGGAAGCCCAGGATTGGGACCGGACCGTCCAGGCGCTCCAGCGGGTCCTGCGCGAGGCCAAGGCCGAGCCGCGCCGGTCGCTCACCAAGGCCCAGGCCGGCTACGTCTTCAACCTGGCGGTCGCCATGACGCTGGCCGGCAACGAGCGCGGCGTCGCCAGGCTCCGGGCCGAGTACGGCGAGGCCATGGCGAGGTCCGAGAGCGCGCAAGGATTTGACCTGATCGCCGGCCAGTCGGCGCTGATGGGCCTCGGCCGCGCCGACGTCCCCGGCGAGATCAAGGAGGTCCAAGGCTTCCAGATGTTCCTCTCCGCCTACAAGGAGCGGCTGCGCGAGCAAGGCCTCTCCGGCATCAACTGAGACGCATTAACTTTCTTTACCGATTCGGGCGGCGCGAAAAAATGGTCGCGGGTTCTAAAAACGCTTGCATCGCAAACGTAATGGACTTATTAGCGAAATATTGCCTGGGTTTCAGGTTCGCTTTTTGAGATTGGGCGAGGGCTACGAGATGCCGAAGAACGCGGTTTCCAAGATCATCCCGGAGGCGAGACTCGTTTTCGCCCGCGGGCGTGCGCGCGTCGCGCCGGAAGGCGCGCCCATGCACGACGCACGCGCGGTGAAGCCCGCCAAGCTTGTTCCCGCGAAAGCGGAGAGCCCCAAACCGGTCTACCCGGTGGCCGACAATACCAACGACTACTTCGTCGAACAGAACGGCCTGAAGTTCGCCGGCATGCACCTCATTCTCGATCTGTGGCAGGCCAGTCGCCTCGACGATCCGAAGTTCATCGCCGGCGTGCTCGAGCGCGCGGCGCGGGCGGCCTCGGCCACCGTGCTCCACACCCACATGCACCACTTCTCGCCCAACGGCGGGGTGTCGGGCGTCGTGGTCCTGGCCGAATCGCACATCAGCATCCACACTTGGCCCGAGCGCAACTACGCCGCCATCGACATCTTCATGTGCGGCAAGTGCGACGCTTATCTTTCGATTCCGGTCCTGCGCGAAGCCTTCCGCGCCGGCAGCGTCCAGTTGACGGAACACAAGCGCGGCCTGATTCCGTGAAGCGCCGTTCCCCGCCCGTGGGCGGGTCCGGTTGGTACGACGAGCGGCTGCACACCCATTTTACCAAGAAGGGGTATGCGCAGCGCTTCGAGGTCGTCCGCACCCTCGTCTCCAGGCGCACCCCCTTCCAGCACATGGACATCTTCGAGACCCGGCATTTCGGCCGGGTGCTTGCCCTCGACGGCATCATCCAGACGACCGAAGCGGACGAATTCGTCTATCACGAGATGATGACGCATCTGCCCATGTTCGCGCACGGGCGGGTCCGCGATCTGCTCATCATCGGCGCCGGCGACGGGGGAATCTTGCGCGAATCGCTCCGCCACAAAAGCGTGCGTTCGGCGGTGATGGTCGAGATCGACGGCGATGTGGTCAATGAGTGCGCCCGGCACATGCCGGCCTTGAATGGCGGCGCCTTCAAGGACCCGCGCGCCGAGGTCATCATCGGCGACGGCATCGACTACGTGCGGAAGTCGAAACGCACCTTCGACGCCATCTTGGTCGATTCGACCGATCCGATCGGGCCGGGCGAGGTGCTGTTCTCGGACGAATTCTACCGCAACTGCCGGCGCATCCTGAACCCGGGCGGCATGGTCGTGACCCAGAACGGGGTGCCGTTCTTCCAGCCCGAGGAGGCCGTCACCACAAGGCGGCGCCTGGGGCCTATCTTCAAGGACGTGACGTTCTATTATCTGGTCGTGCCGACCTACATCGGCGGCATGATGACGTTGGCCTGGGCGACCGACGTGCCCGGGCTACGCCGCGTTTCGCGCGCCGTGCTGGAGCGCCGCTTCAAGGCGGCCGGGATCGAAACCCGCTATTACACGCCGGGCATTCATATCGGCGCGTTCGAACTGCCGCCCTTCATCGCGGATTTGGCGGCAAAAGGCGCGAAGCGCCGGCCGGTGAAGGCAAAATCCCGGTAAACCGGCCTCCGCCTCGGCTCGCTCCGGCGCGGTCGCAAAATCCCGCCGGTTCCTGTAACATGGGCTGCGGTCGACAGGAGGCCGAAATCATGAAAGTCAGCGATATCCTCAAGGCGAAGGGAACGCGCATCCTCACGGTCCGGCCCGAGGAGGCCGTTTCGACGTTTATCAAGCGGACCGTGCTCGAAAAAGTCGGCGCCATGGTGGTGAGCACCGACGGGACCCTCCCCGAAGGCCTGGTTACCGAGCGCGACATCGTGCACGGCCTCGCCCGGCACGGGGCCGAGCTGCTCGCCATGCCGGTCCGCGAGGTGATGACGCGCAAGGTGCTGACCTGCGCGCCCGCGGATAGCATCCAGGACGTGATGATCAAGATGACCGAGGGCCGAACCCGCCACCTGCCGGTGATGGAGGGCGGCCGGCTCGCCGGCATGATCAGCATCGGCGACGTGGTCAAAAGCCGGCTCGAGAACGCGGAGCTGGAGGCGGCGGGCTTGCGCGACTACATCACCGCCGTGGGCTGAGCCTCTCCGGTCCCCAGGGCCATCACCGCCGCCAGCGGAGGCTAGCCCGGTCGCCCCCTCGCCCGCGCCCTTTACGCCAGCGTCGAGCTGGAGGAGGATATCCCGGTCGAGCACTACAAGGCGGTGGCGGAAGTGATCGGGTTTGTCATGCGCCTCAAGGGAAAGTTGGGCTGACATGAACCGCTCTAATCCTTCGATTGGGCGGCCTGCGCCGCCGGGGCGCCCTTCGACCCTGCGCGCGGCGGCGGCGACCGCGCTCGGCGCCTTCCGCGCCTGGTGGTCGCCGCCCGACGACCGCGCCGAGGCCAGGCGGGCCCCCGCTCGCGGCCGCGACGATCCCGATCCCCGTCGCTCGCGCGACGATCTTGATTTCCGTCGCTCGCGCGACGAGGCGGCGATGGCCGAATACCTTGACAACCTTCCCGCCGGGATTTTTTCGGCCGACGCCGACGGGCGCGTTCTCTACGTCAACCGAACGCTTGCCGACTGGCTTGGGCGGACCGCGCGCGAGATCGTCGGCCAACCTTTCGCCGATTTCGTTCTCGAGGCGATGCCGTTTCCGTTGTCGGCGGGGGTCGACTCCCCCGACGGCGGCGAGGTCGTGCTCGCGACCCGCTCCGGCGGCACTTTCCCCGCGGTCCTGTTGCAGACGGTCCGCGCCGGCGCCGATGGCCGGCCGTTGTATACCCGCTCGCTGGTCGTGCGCGCCCCGGCGAAGCCGGTGTCATTCGATGGCGCGCCTTCCGGCGCGACGCGCGCAAACCCGCCGGTCGGGGAAGTCGCCCGGCGCGCGGATGCCGCGCCGGTCCCGCCCGCGCTTCCGCCGTGGCTGTTCGAGCAGGCGCCGGTGGGGATCGCGCTGCTCGACTATTCCGGCACCGTCGTCGAGGGCAACGCCGCTTTCCTCGCGCTCGCCGGCTGGGCTCGCGAGGCCGTGATCGGACGCCCGCTCGCCGAGAGGCTCGCGCCCGAGGATCGGGCCGAAGCCGCGGGCCAGCTTTCCAAGCTGGTCATGGGCACCGCGCCGGCGATCCACCTCGATGTCCGGCTCATCGGTCCCAAGGGCCAGGAACGCACGGCCGCCCTCCACGCCCGCCCCGCGGTCATGGGCGGCGAGGATCGCCTCGTCCTGCACGCCGTCGACACCACCGAGCAGAAGCACCTGGAAGTCCAGTTCGCCCAGGCGCAGAAGATGCAGTCGATGGGCCAGCTCGCTGGCGGCATCGCCCACGACTTCAACAACCTGCTGACCGCGATGATCGGATTTTCCGATTTGCTGCTGGTTCGCCACGGCGCCGGCGATCCGTCCTTCTCCGACATCATGCAGATCAAGCAGAACGCCAATCGCGCCACCAACCTGGTCCGGCAATTGCTCGCGTTCTCGCGCAAGCAGACGCTGACGCCGGTGGTTCTGGATGTGACCGAATCGATTGCCGATCTTTCCCACCTCCTCGGCCGGCTGCTCGGCGCCAAGGTCGAGCTCCGCCTCGAGCACGGCCGCTCCCTCGCGGCGGTGCTGGTGGATCGCGGCCAGTTCGACCAGGTGATCATCAACCTTGCCGTCAACGCCAGCGACGCCATGCCGGGCGGGGGCACGCTCGCGATCCGCACCGCGATGATGGACGTCGCCCGGCCGACGCAGCGCGGCCACGAGCTGGTCGCGCCCGGGCGCTACGTCGCGATCGAAATCGCCGACACCGGCTCGGGGATTCCCAAGGAGAATTTGTCGCGCATCTTCGAGCCCTTCTTTTCGACCAAGGATATCGGCGCCGGCACCGGGCTCGGGCTCTCGACGGTTTACGGCATCGTCCACCAGACCGGGGGGCACATTTTCGTCGAATCCGCGGTCGGCGAGGGGACCACGTTCACCATCTACCTGCCGGCGCAAGACCTCGCGGCGACCGCGCGCGCGGCGCGTACGCGCCCGCCCGCGGAACTCGACGCCGATCTCACCGGCGCCGGCACCATCCTCTTGGTCGAGGACGAGGATGCGGTCCGCCTGTTCGGCGGGCGCGCGCTCCGCAACAAGGGCTATCGCGTGCTCGAGGCCGCCGACGGCGAGGGCGCGCTGGACGTGGTCAACCAGGCGCTCGCCGAGGGCGAGAAGATCGACCTCATCTTGAGCGACGTGATCATGCCCGGCATGGACGGCCCGACCCTGGTCCAGCTTTTGCGCCAGGAGCTTCCCGGCGTGAAGGTGATCCTGATGTCGGGGTATGCGGAGGACGCCGCGCGCGCGATCGAGAGCGACGCTTCCCTCAACTTTTTGCCCAAGCCCTTCAGCCTCGCCGGGCTTGCCGGTAAGGTGAAGGAGGTCATGAAGGGGTGACTCCGGGGCCATCGCCCTCATAATTAGCCGTGAACCCATCGCGAACGCATCTGAAATAATATAATTGTATCAATAATTTATAAAATTCTGTGGACGATGAGAACAAACCACGTACATTGGCGGCGAGGCGTCCTAGGCAAGAAACATTGGAACCCCCGTCACCCTATGAAATAAGTGAGGCACGTCATGTCCGCCAACACCGCTCTTCGTCTCGTCGAAAAGGAAAACATGGACCGCAACAAGGCGATCGATGCCGCCGTCAGCCAGATCGAGCGCGCCTTCGGCAAGGGCTCGATCATGAAGCTCGGCCAGAGCCAAATCGATGTCGAAGTCGAGACCGTCTCGACCGGCTCGCTCGGCCTCGACATCGCGCTCGGCATCGGCGGCCTGCCGCGCGGGCGGGTGGTCGAGATCTACGGGCCCGAAAGCTCGGGCAAAACCACGCTCGCGCTCCACGTCATCGCCGAGGCCCAGAAGAAGGGCGGCACCTGCGCCTTCATCGACGCCGAACACGCGCTCGACCCTGCGTACGCCCAGAAGCTCGGCGTCGACGTCGAGAACCTGCTGCTTTCCCAGCCCGACGGCGGCGAACAGGCGCTCGAGATCACCGATACCCTGGTCCGCTCCGGCGCCGTCGACGTGCTCGTGATCGACAGCGTCGCCGCGCTGGTGCCGCGCGCCGAACTCGAAGGCGAGATGGGAGATCACCACGTCGGCTTGCACGCCCGGCTGATGAGCCAGGCGATGCGCAAGCTGACCTCGTCGGTCGCGCGCTCCAAGTGCATGATCATCTTTATCAATCAGATCCGGATGAAGATCGGCGTCATGTTCGGCAATCCCGAGACCACCACCGGCGGCAACGCGCTCAAGTTCTATTCCTCGATCCGGCTCGAAATCCGCCGCATCGGCCAGATCAAGGAGCGCGACGAGGTGGTCGGCTCCCACACCCGGGTCAAGGTGGTCAAGAACAAGCTCGCGCCGCCCTTCAAGATGGTCGAATTCGACATCATGTACGGCGAGGGCATTTCCAAGCTGGGCGAACTGATCGACCTCGGCCAGAAAGCCGCCATCGTCGAGAAATCCGGCTCCTGGTTCTCCTACGATTCCGAGCGCATCGGCCAGGGCCGCGAGAACGCCAAGGCGTACCTCAAGGAACACCCCGAGGTGGCGGCCGCGATCGAAACCAAAATCCGCGCCAACGCCGGGTTGGTCGCGAAAGCGATGATGACCGCCGGCGCGAGCGAGGGCGAAAGCGAAGGCCCAACCGAACCCCCCGGCGCGGCGGAGTAGGCGCGGGCGACTAAATTTCTTCTGGCTGGCTAGAGGGCCCCGCGCAAGCGGGGCCCGTTCTTTTTGGGGCGCGTTGTCGGCCCCATCCTGGACACCCGGGCCCCGCGGGCGTTAAAACCCCTGGCCGCGCCGAAGCCCTCGGGGCCCTTTGGATTCCGGGTGTTTCCGTCCTACATTGCCAACCATGCACAGCGTCAACGACATCCGCCGCGCCTTTCTCGACTATTTCGCCCGCCACGGCCACGCGGTGGTCGAGTCCTCGGCCCTGTTGCCGCGCAACGACCCGACCCTGATGTTCGTCAACTCCGGCATGGTCCAGTTCAAGAACGTCTTCACCGGCCTCGAAACCCGGCCCTACAAGCGCGCCGTCACCTCGCAGAAATGCGTCCGCGCCGGCGGCAAACACAACGACCTTGAGAACGTCGGGCACACCGCCCGCCACCACACCTTCTTCGAGATGCTCGGCAACTTCTCCTTCGGCGATTATTTCAAGGACGTGGCGATCGAACTCGCCTGGAACCTGGTGACCAAGGAGTTCGGCCTCGATCCGGATCGCCTCGTCATCACCGTCCACACCTCGGACGAGGAAGCCGCCGGCCATTGGCGCAAGATCGCGGGGCTCCCCGATGCTAGGATCATCCGGATTCCGACTTCCGATAATTTCTGGTCGATGGGCGAAACCGGCCCGTGTGGCCCCTGCACCGAGATCTTCTACGACCACGGCGCCCACATTCCGGGCGGCCCGCCCGGGACGCCTGAGGCCGAGGGCGACCGCTTCATCGAGATCTGGAACCTGGTTTTCATGCAGTTCGAGCAGGTGGACGCGACGACGCGCCGGAACTTGCCCAAGCCCTCGGTCGATACCGGCATGGGCCTGGAGCGCATCGCCGCCGTCCTGCAAGGGACGAATGACAATTATGCCATCGATCTTCTGCGCGGGCTGATCGAGGAATCTGCCCGCGCCTCGGGCGTCGACCCGGACGGTCCGCACCGCGTTTCGCACCGGGTCGTCGCCGATCACCTGCGCGCGGCCTGTTTTCTCATCGCCGATGGCGTACTGCCGTCGAACGAAGGCCGCGGCTACGTGCTGCGCCGGATCATGCGCCGGGCCATGCGCCACGCCCAATTGATCGGCTGTTGCGAGCCCCTGCTGCACCGCCTGGTGCCGGCGTTGGTCGCGGCGATGGGCGTCGCATTCCCCGAACTCGAACGGGCCGAGCCGCTGATGACCGAAGCGCTGAAGCTGGAAGAGACCCGCTTCCGCCAGATGCTCGAGCGCGGCCTCAAACTCCTGGACGAGGCGACCGGGAGCATGGCCAAGGGCGCCAAGCTCGACGGCGAAACCGCGTTCAAGCTCTACGATACTTTCGGCTTTCCTCTCGATCTCACCCAGGATGCCTTGAAAGGGCGCGGCCTTGGCGTCGACGAAGCCGGGTTCCAGGCGGCGATGGCGCGCCAGCGCGAAGACGCGCGCAAGGCCTGGACCGGTTCGGGCGAGGCGGCGACCGAACAGGTCTGGTTCCAGGTCCGCGACGAGGCCGGCGCGACCGAGTTTCTCGGCTACGCGACCGAAACCGCGGAAGCGAAGATCGCCGCGCTGGTCAAGGGCGGCGCGTGCGTCGCCGAAGCGCGTGCCGGCGACGAGATCGCGGTGGTCGTCAACCAGACGCCCTTTTACGGCGAATCCGGCGGCCAGATCGGCGATACCGGGCGGATCAAAACCGCCACCGGGGCCGAGGCGACGGTGCGGGACACCCAGAAGAAGGCGGGCGAAGTCCACGTCCACATCTGCCGGGTCGAGAAGGGGACATTCAAGCTCGGCGACCCGGTGACGCTTGCGGTCGACGGCGAGCGCCGCCGGGGCCTGCGCGCCCACCATTCGGCGACGCACCTGCTCCATGAGGCGCTCAGGCGAAGGCTCGGCCCGCACGTGACCCAGAAAGGCTCGCTGGTCGCGCCCGACCGGCTGCGCTTCGATATCAGCCATCCCAAAGCGCTCGGCGCGGACGATCTCGCCGCCGTCGAGGCCGACGTCAACCGCCAGATCCGGCGAAACGAAGCGGTGGTCACGCGCCTGATGGACCCGGAGGAAGCGGTCAAGGCCGGAGCGATGGCCCTGTTCGGGGAGAAATACGGCAGCGAGGTGCGCGTGGTGGCGATGGGAGCGGGCGCCGAGTCCGGCGCGGGGGGCGCCAAGGGCGACGTCGCGGCGCATCCGTTTTCGGTCGAACTCTGCGGCGGAACCCACGTCGGGCGCACCGGCGACATCGGTCTTTTGCACATCGTCGCGGAAAGCGCGGTCGGCGCGGGCGTGCGCCGGATCGAGGCGGTGACCGGCGAAGCCGCGACCGGTTACTTCCAGGCCCAGGAATCGCTGCTCCGCCAGGCCGCCGATACGCTCAAGGTGCAGCCGGCCGAAGTGCCGGCCAGGCTCGCGGCGCTCCTGGACGAGCGGAAGAAACTCGAGCGCGAGTTGACCGAGACGCGCCAGAAGCTCGGCGTCGGCGGGACCGGAACCCAGGAGGTCCAGGAGATCAAAGGCGTGCGATTCGTCCCCCGTCTGCTCGAAGGTGTGCCCGCGCGCGATCTCAAGCCGATGGCCGACGTCATCAAGCAGCGGATCGGCTCGGGTGTGGTCGCGCTGGTCTCGGTCGAGGAGGGCCGGGCCTCGCTGGTGGTCGGCGTCACCGACGATCTCACCCAAAAAATCAGCGCCGTCGACTTGGTTCGCGCCGGCGCCGCCGCGGTCAACGGCAAGGGCGGCGGCGGCCGGCCCGACATGGCCCAGGCCGGCGGCCCGGACGGCGCGCGTGCGGCGGACGCGCTCAAGGCGATCGAAGCGGCGTTGGCGGGCGGAGCTTGACCATGGACCGAAAACGCTTTCAGGGCACCGATACCTTCATCGCGACCGAGGATTTGCGAATCGCGGTCAACGCCGCGGTCGCGCTCGAGCGGCCGCTCTTGATCAAGGGCGAGCCCGGCACCGGCAAGACGGTGCTGGCGCACGAGATCGCCCGTGCGCTCGAAGCGCCGCTGATCGCCTGGCACATCAAGTCCACGACCAAGGCGCAACACGGGCTTTACGAATACGACGCGGTGGCGCGTCTGCGCGATTCCCAGCTCGGCGACGCGCGGATCCACGACATCCGCAACTACATCCTCAAGGGCAAGCTCTGGCACGCTTTCGAGTCGGCGGCGCGCCCGGTGCTGCTGATCGACGAAATCGACAAAGCCGACATCGAGTTCCCCAACGACCTGTTGCTCGAACTCGACAAAATGGAGTTTCACGTCTACGAGACCGGTGAAATGGTGCGCGCCCGGCTGCGCCCGGTGATCGTCATCACCTCCAACAACGAAAAGGAACTGCCCGACGCGTTCCTGCGCCGCTGCTTCTTCCACTACATCAGCTTTCCCGACCGCGAGACCATGGCGCGGATTGTGGATGTCCACTTCCCCGGCATCCAGAAGCGCCTGGTGCGCGAGGCCTTGACCCTGTTTTACGAAGTGCGCGAGGTGCCCGGGCTCAAAAAACGCCCTTCGACCTCGGAGCTGTTGGATTGGCTCAAGCTGCTGCTGGTCGAGGGAATCCCGCCCGAGGCGCTGCGCGCGTCCGACCGACGCTCGCTGATTCCGCCCTTGCACGGCGCGCTCTTAAAGAACGAACAAGACGTGCAGCTATTCGAGCGCCTCGCCTTCATCAACCGGCGCGAGGAACGTTAAGGCGCCGCCGTGTTCGCCAACTTCTTTTTCGAATTGCGCGCCCACAAGGTTCCGGTGTCCTTGCGCGAGTACCTGACTCTGATCGAGGCGATGGACCAGGACTTGGCCGGCGGATCGGTCGAGGATTTCTACTACCTCGCCCGCGCCGCGCTGGTGAAGGACGAGCGCAATCTCGACAAATTCGACCGGGTCTTCGGCCAGGTCTTCAAGGGCCTTTCCGGGGCACACGCCGAGGGCGGGGACGCGCTCGCCGCTTCGATTCCCGAGGAATGGCTGCGCAAAATCGCCGAGCGGGTGCTGACCGAGGATGAGAAAGCCCTGGTCAAGTCCTTGGGCGGTTTCGAGCGTCTGATGGAGACGCTCCGGAAGCGCCTCGCCGAACAGCAGGGCCGCCATCAGGGCGGCGGCAAGTGGATCGGCACCGCCGGCACCTCGCCCTACGGCGCCTACGGCTACAACCCCGAAGGCGTGCGCATCGGGCAGGACGAAAACCGCCACCATCGCGCGATCAAGGTCTGGGACAAGCGCGGATTCAAGAACCTCGACGACCAGGTCGAGATCGGGGTCCGGAACATCAAGCTGGCGCTCCGCCGGCTCAGGCGCTTCGCCCGCGAGGGCGCGGCGGCGGAACTCGATCTTCCCGATACCATTCGCGCGACCGCGCGCCGGGGCTGGCTCGACGTGCGCCTGGTGCCGGAGCGGCACAACGCCGTCAAGGTCCTGCTGTTTCTCGACATCGGCGGTTCGATGGACCCGCACGTGCGGGTGATGGCGGAGCTGTTTTCGGCGGCGCGCTCCGAGTTCAAGCACCTCGAATACTTCTACTTCCACAATTTTCTCTACGAGCGGGTGTGGCGGGACAACCACCGCCGCCACGCCGAGACGATCCCGACCACCGAAGTGCTCCGCACCTTTCCCGCCGACTACCGGGTCCTGGTCGTTGGCGACGCGGCCATGAGCCCCTACGAGATCACGCATCCGGGCGGCAGCGTCGAGCATTGGAACCAGGAGCCGGGCGTGGTGTGGATGCAGCGGCTGCTCGACGTTTACCCCCGGGCGGTCTGGCTCAATCCGGTTCCGCCGGCGTGGTGGGAGACCACGGCGTCGGTCGGCATGGTGCGGCGGATCATGGGCGGGCGGATGTACCCGACCACCCTCGAGGGTCTGGACCGGGCCATGCGCGAACTCGCGCGCTGATTAAGACCGGCGGGCGCGCGGGCGCGGCGCGCGTTACTGGAACAGCTTGTCGATTTCGTCCTGGGTGGCGCCCCGGCCCTCGAGTTGCGGCCCGGCGAGCAGCTTTTCGTCGGCGGTCTTTTCCCGGTCGGGCTTGACGTCGATCTTTTCCAGCTCGTCGCGGTCCCAGACGCTGATCAGAACGCTGATGTGCTTCTCGACGTAGGCCAGCGACTTGGCGACCTTGTTGATGCGCTGGCCGGTGATGTCCTGGAAGGTGCAGGCCTCGAACACCGCCGCCGCGTTGTCGGAAATCTTGTCGAGCTTGGCGGCGAGCGCCTTGTCCGGGATTCCCTTCTTGACCTCGGCGACGATGTTGTCGTTTTCCTCCATCGCCCCCATGATCGTGTTGGTCGCCGCCGCGGTCGCCTTGACGATGGCGTCGAGCTGCTCGGAGATGCTGCCAAAGCTGTGATCGGTCTCGGCCGGCTTGTGCAGCGCGGCGATCTCCTGGCGCACGCGCTGAATGTACTGAAAGAGCCCGATGAGCTCGGTCTTCAGGACCTTGATTTCGGCTTCGCTCGTCATCGAACCCCTCCCGGACGCGGCTTTTGAGTACCGCGTCGGCGGGCACAATGTTGGGTGGGCCGAAAGCCTTTGTCAAACCGGGGATTTTCCCTAACGCCCCGGAGCGCACCCCCAGGAACAAAGGGGATTTCAGGACTTGGAGCCGGGGCCGGAATTCTTGCCGCGGGCGCGCAGCGAGCGCTCGATTTCGTCGGGCGGAATGCCCATCGCCTTGACGGCGGTGATCAGGAGTTTCGCCTTGGCATCCTCGCTGAGGTTATCGAAAAGGTGTTGCTTGGAACGCTGGGTTGCGAGCGCGTTGCGAATCAGTTCCCGGCGCGCGTCAGTCAGTTCGTGGTTGCGCGTCGGCGGCGACTTGGCCGGGGCCGGCGTGGCGGGGGCGGCGCTTTTCGCGGGATTAAGTTGCTGGGCGACGTCCGCCGCCTCGAGCGCCTCGCGCGCGCTTGTCGAGCACGAGGGCGAGCAGAGCCTTGGACACGAACCGGAACAACGGCGCCTCCCGGGTCGCGCGGGCTTAACCCCGCGCGCGATACATGAGCGCCCCTCTCGGGGCGCCGCGGGCGAAAGCCCGCGCTCATTAAAGGTGCCGCCTCCGGCGACAGCGGGATTTCCAGGTTCACCCGCTTCTCGGAGGAGCATCGCATGGCATGGTTAACGATGGGTTAACGGTCGTGAAAACGGCCGAGGCGGTCTTGCTCGTCCGCGCTTTGAGGGCCTAATGTCCGATCCATGCGACGCCGCCGCAACGCCAAGATCATCGCCACCGTCGGCCCGGCCTGCTCGACCGAGGTCATGTTGGCCAAGCTGTTCGAGGCCGGGGCCGACGTTTTTCGCCTCAATTTCAGCCACGGCAATCACGAGGACCACAAAACCCGCTACGACATCATCCGCGGCCTCGATGCGCGGTTCGGCCGCCCGATTGGGATTCTTCTCGACTTGCAAGGGCCCAAACTCCGGGTCGGCGAATTCAAGGGCGGTCGGGCGTTGCTGGTGGCGGGGCGAAAATTCCGTCTCGATCTCAACCCGGGCTTGGGCGATCAGGACCGCGCGCCCCTGCCGCACCCCGAGGTCTTCCGCTCGCTCGCGCCGGGAACCGATCTGCTTCTCGATGACGGCCGCCTGCGGCTCAAGGTTGGCAAATGCGGCACCGACTTCGCCGAGACCGAGGTGATAGTTGGCGGCGAGCTTTCCGATCACAAGGGGCTGAACGTTCCGAGCGCGGTGCTCGATGTTTCCTCGCTGACGCGCAAGGATATCGAGGATCTGAACTATGGGCTCGAGCTCGGCGTGGACTGGGTCGCGCTTTCCTTCGTGCAGCGGGCCGAGGACGTCGCCGAGGCGCGCCGGCTGATCGCGGATCGCGCCGGAATCATGACCAAGCTGGAAAAACCGGCCGCGATCGAACACTTGGACGAGATCGTGGCGCTCTCCGACGCGGTGATGGTCGCGCGCGGCGACCTTGGCGTCGAGTTGCCGCCCGAGGACGTGCCCGGAATCCAAAAGCGCATCATCCGCGCCTGCCGCCAGGCGGGCAAGCCGGTGGTGGTGGCGACGCAGATGCTCGATTCCATGGTCCACTCGCCGACGCCGACGCGGGCCGAGGCCTCCGACGTCGCGACCGCGGTTTACGACGGCGCCGACGCGGTGATGCTCTCGGCGGAGACGGCGGTCGGCGAATACCCGACCGAATCCATCTCCATGATGGATCGGATCATCTATCGGGTCGAACGCGATCCGCTCTATCGCAAGATCATGGAGACCGAGCATCACGACCCCGAGGCGACCGCGGCGGACGCCATCACCGCCGCCGCGCGGCAGGTGGCGAAGACCATCTCGGCGGCGGCCATCGTCACCTTCAGCTCGACCGGTTCGACCACGCTCCGCTGCGCGCGCGAGCGCCCGAGCGTGCCGATCCTCGGCCTGACGCCGCGCGCCGCCACGGCGCGCCGCCTGGCGCTCGCCTGGGGAGTCCACTCGGTCCAAGTCGAAGACCTACACAGCTTCAGCGAGATGGTGACCAAGGCCGTCGCCGCAGCTTCGCACGAAGGCTTCGCCAGGACTGGCGAGAAAATCGTGGTGACCGCAGGCCTTCCTTTCGGCACGCCCGGCGCCACCAATATCCTGCGCATCGCGCTGGTGCAGTAACCGGGGCGCGCGCGCCCGAGTATCTTCGATGTTCGAGACGCTGGTTACCATCATCGCGCCCGTGCTCATCTGCGCCGCTATCGGCTATGCCTGGGCGAAGAGCGGCCGGCGCTACGACGTCGAAATCGTCACCGTCCTCGCCACCAGCATTTCGCTTCCGGCGCTGGTGTTCACGACCCTGGTCGAGACGCAAATTGAGATCGCCGCGCTCGGAAAAATGGTCGCGGCCGCGGTCGCGGCCACCGGCCTGTTCGGCGCGGTCGGCGCCGCGGTTTTGAAGCTGGCGCGAATTCCGCTGCGCTCGTTCCTGCCGGCGATGATGTTTCCCAACGTCGGCAACATGGGGTTGCCGCTTGCCGCCCTCGGGTTCGGCGAAGCCGGCCTCGCGCTCGCCATCGTCTTCTTCGCGGTCTCGGTCGTTCTCCAGATCACCATCGGCGTCGCGCTCGCCGCGGGCACCGTCTCGCCGCGTGCGTTGGTGCGCATTCCCGCTCTCTACGCGGTCGCCGGCGCGATCGTCATCCTGGCCGGCGGACTGGAAGCGCCGGCCTGGCTCCTCAATACGACCCGGATTCTTGGCGGGATGCTGGTGCCGCTGATGCTGATCACGCTCGGCGTTTCGCTCGCCGGGCTCAAGGTCGGTAACCTCGGCCGCGGCCTGGGGCTCGCGCTGCTGCGCTTTGCGCTCGGGATCGGCGCCGGCTTGGGCGTCGGGTATGCGCTCGGGCTGGAAGACACGGCGCGCGCGATCCTGATCTTGCAAGCGGCGATGCCGGTCGCGGTCATCAATTTTCTGTTCGCGCAGCGCTACGGCACCGACCCGGCCGAGGTCGCGGGGCTGGTTGTGATCTCGACGCTGTTCGGCTTCGCCACGCTGCCGTTCCTGATCGGGGCGCTGTTGTGAGCGCGCCGCCGGGCGCGCAGGCGTCAAGGATGAGCCTCGCCGCCGGGTTCGGCGCGTTTCTGATCTGGGGCTTGATTCCGATTTTCTTCAAGGCGATGGCCGAGGTGCCGGCGCCTGAGATCGTCGCCCACCGCATCGTCTGGGCGGCGCTGCTGATCGCGGTGTTCGTCTGGGTGACGGGGCAGGGCGCCCGGACGACGGGTCTCCTCGCGCATCCGCGCCTGCTGCTCGGGCTCGCGGTCTCGTCCGGACTGCTCACGCTCAACTGGCTTGTGTACATTTGGGCGGTCAACAGCGAACGGGTGCTCGAAACCAGCCTCGGCTACTTCATCAACCCGCTGGTCAATGTCGCTCTCGGGGTCGCGTTTCTCGGCGAACGGCTGCGATTGGTGCAGTGGCTCGCGGTCGCGTTGGCGGCGGTCGGGGTCGGGATCATGGCCGCCGGGCACGGCGCGCCGCCGTGGATCCCGCTGGTGCTCGCGGTTTCGTTCGGCCTTTACGGCCTGATGCGCAAGATCATGCCGGTGGATCCGGTCGGCGGCCTGTTGATTGAAACCCTGATCATGACTCCGGTGGCGTTCGGGTATCTCGTCTGGCTCGGCGGGACGGGCGAAGGGGCGTTTCGCGCCGGGTCGCCGACGCTCGACGCCATGCTCATGGCGACCGGGGTGGCGACCGCGGTTCCGATGACGCTGTTCGTGATCGCTGCCCGCGGCCTCCGCCTCGCCACCCTCGGATTCATCCAGTACCTCGCGCCCAGCACCACGTTCGTGCTCGGCGTGTTCCTGTTCCGGGAGCCGTTAACACCGTCCCTGCTGGCGACGTTCGCCTTCGTCTGGGCGGGGCTCGCGCTTTATAGCGTCGATTTGCTCCGCCGGCGCTGACGAATCATTCCGCTGCTTTGGCGCGGGGCCCGGGCGCGCGTAAACGCCCAAGCAGTTCCGCTTCGGCCGCCTTGGCCTTGGCGATGGCGGCGGCCTTGACGTGGCCGAAGCCGCGGATTTTGAGCGGCCCGGCGGCGAGCTCGATGGCGGGCGCGTGGGTTGCAGGCGTCAACCGTTCGATCAGTTCGGCGACGAGAGTTTCGTATTCGGCGATCAGGCGGCGCTCGCCCCGGCGTTCGGCGGTTCGGCCGAACGGATCGAAAATCGTGCCGCGCAGGACCTTGAGCGGGGCCAAAAATCGCATTGCCGTCAGCATCCACGGGCCGAAGGCCCGCTTGACCGGCGCGCCGGTCGCCGGGTCGCGCTCGCCCAAAAACGGCGGCGCGAGATGGACCACGAGTCTCGGTTCGCCCGCGAAGGTTTCGGCGAGCGCGCGGGCGAACCGGCCATCGCTGTAGAGCCGGGCGACCTCATATTCGTCCTTGTAGGCGAGCAGCTTGTAATACGCCTGGGCGACCGCGCGCGCGAAGCCGTCGTGGCCGGGCGTGCGCTCGGCTTCGGCGGCGCGGGCGGTTGCAACGAGAGCGCGATAGCGCCCGGCGTAGGCCGCGTCCTGATAGGCGGCAAGATCGGCGGCGCGGCGGGCGACGAATCCATCGAGACCGCCCATGTCCGCCGGCGACGGCGCGACGGCGGGAAGCCCGGCGGCGTGGGCAACCGCGAGCGCGTCGAGCGCCAGCATCCGGCCCCAGGCGAAGGCGCGGCGGTTCATTTCCGGCGCGACGCCGTTGAGAACGATGGCTTGCTCGATGGCGGCGGGTCCGACCGGAAGCAACCCTTTCTGGCAGGCGAACCCGAGCAGCAGCAGGTTGGCGCCGGCGGAATCGCCGAGCAGCGCCTGGGCGAGGCCGTTGGCGTCGAGGTAATCGGGCGCATGCCCGGGATTGACGGCGGCGATCGCGGCCCGCAAGTGCGCCTCGGGAAAATCGGCGTCGGGGTCGTGGGTGAACGCGGCGGTCATGGTTTCGTGGGCGTTGACCACGGCCCGCGCCCGTTCGGGCGCGAGGGTGGGGAGCGTCTCGCCGCTCGCGGCGGTGATGAGATCGCAGCCGAGCAGGAAGTCGGCCTCGCCCGCGCCGATGCGCGCGGCGTTGAGGGTTGCCGGCGCGGCGGCGATACGGACGTGGCTGTAGACCTCGCCGTTTTTCTGGGCGAGCCCGGCGACGTCGAGGATGGAAACGGCTTTGCCTTCGATATGCGCCGCCATGCCGAGCAGCGCGCCGATGGTGACGACCCCGGTGCCGCCGATGCCGCTGACGACGATACCGTAAGCGCGCGCGCACGGAACCCGCTTGGGCTCGGGCAGGGCTTCGGGCGGCGCGAGCTGGGCCGCGCGGCGCCGGCGAAGCGCGCCGCCCTCAAGCGTGACGAAGCTCGGGCAGAAACCCTTGCGGCAGGAATAATCCTTGTTGCAGGCGGATTGGTCGATGGCGCGCTTGCGGCCCAGTTCGGTTTCGACCGGAGCGATGGCGACGCAGTTGGACTGGACGCCGCAGTCGCCGCAGCCTTCGCACACCGCTTCGTTGATAAAAACGCGAATCGGCGGGTCGGGCATCGTGCCGCGCTTGCGCCGGCGGCGTTTTTCCGCGGCGCAGGTTTGGCCGTAGACCAGCACGGAAACGCCCGGCCATTCGCGCAAGGTCCGCTGCACCTGGTCGAGTTCGTCGCGGGAATGGACGGTCGTGTTGGGCGCAAGATCGGGATGGCCGCGATAAAGCTCCGGCTCGTCGGCGACGACGGCGATGCGCTCGACGCCCTCGGCGCGCACTTGGGCGGTGATGCGCGGCACGTCGAGCGGGCCGTCCATCGGCTGGCCGCCGGTCATGGCGACGGCGTCGTTGTAGAGAATCTTGTAGGTCATGGTGACGCCCGCGGCGACGGCGGCGCGAATGGTGAGCAAGCCGGAATGGAAATAGGTGCCGTCGCCGATGTTGACGAAGATGTGCGGCGTGGCGGAAAAGGGCGCCTGGCCGATCCAGGCCGCTCCCTCGCCGCCCATGTGGGTAAAGGTCGCGGTGTCGCGGTCCATCCAAATCGCCATGTAATGGCAGCCGATGCCGGCGAGCGCGCGCGAGCCTTCCGGCACGCGGGTCGAGGTGTTGTGCGGACACCCGGCGCAGAAGTAGGGGATGCGCTTGGGAATGTTCGCTGGCCCGGTGCGGCGCTGCTCGACGCCGTCGAGCCGCGCGATCCTGGCCGTGATCGCGTCGGCGCCGCCGAGGCGGGCTAAACGCGGGGCCAGCGCGCGGGCGATCGCCTCCGGCCCGATCTCGCCCGAAGGCGGAAACAACCACTCGCCCTTTTCGTCGCGTTTGCCGACGACGCGGGGCGCGTTGGCGCCGAGGCCGTAGAGATGTTCCTTGATTTGCGGCTCGAGCAGCGCGCGCTTTTCTTCGACGACGACGATGTCTTCGAGCCCGTGCGCGAAACGGCGGATCGTGTCGCCGTCGAGCGGCCAGGCGAACCCGATCTTCAACAGGCGCACCCCACGCGCCGCCGCCCAGGCCGCGTCGATGCCGAGGAGCGCGCAGGCCTCGCCGAGATCGCGACTTGTCTTGCCGCTGGTGATCAGGCCGAGCCGCGCGTGCGGGCTATCCCACACCACCCGGTCGAAGTTGTTGGCCCGGGCGAAGGCCGCCGCCGCCGGAATCTTGAAGCGGTAAAGGCGTTCCTCCTGCTCCATCGGCGGGTCGGGCCAGCGGGTGTAGAGCCCACCCGGCGGAAGGGCGACGTCGGGAAGCGGAGCGGGTCGGGCGCGGGCGGGGTCGAGGGTGACGGACGCCGACGCGTCGATCACGTCGGAAACCGCCTTGAGGCCGACCCAGCAGCCGGAAAAGCGCGAGAGGGCGAAGCCGAGCAGGCCGAAGTCGAGCAGCTCCTGCACATCCGAGGGATGGAGCAGAGGCATGCCGGCGTCGACGAGCGCGAAGTCGCTCTGGCTCGGCACGGTCGAGGATTTGCAAGCGGGATCGTCGCCGGCGAGCGCGAGCACGCCGCCGAGGCGCGAGGTCCCGGCGAGGTTGGCGTGGCGGAAGGCGTCGCCGGAGCGGTCCACCCCCGGGCCCTTGCCGTACCAGACGGCGAAAACGCCATCCTTGAGCGCGTCCTTGAACAACGGAAGCTGTTGCGTGCCCATGATGGCGGCGGCGGCGGTTTCCTCGTTGACCGCGGCATGGAAGCGGACGCCGGCTTGGGCGAGGAATGCCTCGGCGCGCCAAAATTCCTTGTCAACGCTTCCCAAAGGCGAGCCGCGGTAGCCGGTGACGTAGCCCGCGGTGGCGCACCCGGCTTCGGCGTCGCGCCGACGCTGCTCGAGGCACAGCCGGACCAGCGCCTGGGTCCCGGTCATGAAAGCGCGGCCCTCGACCAGCCGATACTTGTCGTCGAGCGCTACGTGGACGTGTGTCATGCCGGCCCTCCCGATAGGGAAGGTTAGAGCATGACCTTCCAATATGGAACCGCCTGCGCCGGGCGCGGCGAAAAGAATGTTTCCGCCCGGCGGCGCAGGTCGCCCAAATGGAAGACAGGGCGCGATGCGCGCCGCGGGGTCTTTGGGTTTAGGCGCTTGCGCGCCCTGGCGGCGGGGCGGGGTTGCAAAAAACGCGGGAGGCTGTATACCGAAAGAAATAAGGGTTTTCGGGATTCTTTCGGCATGACCGTTCTCGTCACCGGCGCGGCCGGGTTCATCGGTTTTCATGTCGCCCAGGCCCTGCTGGCGCGGGGCGAGTCGGTGCTTGGGCTCGACAATCTCAACGCTTATTACGACGTCAAGCTGAAGGAGGCGCGGCTCGCGATCTTGCGCGCGGCCAAGGATTTTTCCTTCGTCCAGGCCGACGTCGCCGACCCGGAAGCGCTCGCCGCCGCGATAGCCTCGCGCCCCGCGCTCGATCGCATCGTCCACCTCGCCGCCCAGGCCGGCGTGCGCCATTCGATGAAAGACCCGCATGCCTACGTCCGCAGCAACGTCGGCGGACAGGTCGTCCTGCTGGAGGCCTGCCGCCGCCTCAAGGGCCTGCGCCATTTCGTTTATGCGTCTTCGTCTTCGGTTTACGGCGCGAACTCCAGGCTACCGTTCTCGGTTCACGATCGGACCGACGCGCCGCTTTCGCTCTACGCCGCGAGCAAGAAGGAACAGGAGTTGATCGCGCACGCCTACGCCCACATCTGGCGCCTGCCGGTGACGGGCCTCCGTTTCTTCACCGTCTATGGGCCGTGGGGCCGGCCCGACATGGCGGCGTACATCTTCGCGCGCCGGATCGTGGCCGGCGAACCGATCCCGGTCTTCAACAACGGCGACATGCGCCGCGACTTCACCTTCATCGACGACATCGTCGCCGGGGTGATCGCCGCGCTCGACCGACCGCCCGCCGACGACGGCCGTCATCCGCCGGCGAAGCTCTACAATCTCGGCAACAGCCGCTCCGAGCCGTTGCCGCGCTACATCGCCTTGATCGAGGAAGCGCTGGGACGCAAGGCGGCGAAGGAGCATCTGCCGCTCCAGCCGGGCGACGTCAAGGAAACCTACGCCGATATCGAGGACAGCCGCCGCGATCTCGGCTTCGAGCCGCGGGTCTCGATCGAAGAGGGGATTCCGCGCTTCATCGCCTGGTTCCGGGAATACCATGGGCTCTAACGTTTAGGCGTACAGTGCCTCCAGGCGCGCGCCGTAGATCTCCCGCACCTTGTGGCGGCGGATCTTCATCGTCGGGGTCAACATCTCGTTTTCGATGGTGAACGGCTCGGCGGCGACGAGGGTGCGCCGGATTTTCTCGAGCGGCGAAAGCCCGGCGTTGACCCGCTCGACCACGGCCGCAAGCGCGGCGGCGAGGTCCTTGTCGGCGGCGAGCGCCTTGGCATCTCCGGTCTTTCCCCGGGCCTGCGCCCACGCCTGGAGCCAGTCGGGGTCCGGCACCAGGAGCGCGACCAAATGCGGATGGCGGTCGCCATGGACCATCGCCTGGGCGATCTCGTCCTCAAGCGTGAGCAAGCCCTCGACCCGTTGTGGCGAGATATTGTCGCCGCCGGAATTGACGATGATGTCCTTCTTGCGGTCGGTGATGACGAGATGCCCGTCGGCATCGAAATGGCCGACGTCGCCGGTGTGCAGCCACCCGTCGCGGATCGCCTCGCGGGTCGCGGTTTCGTTTTTCCAGTAGCCCTCCATCACCAACTCGCCGCGAACCAGGATTTCGCCGTCGGGGCCGATCCGGACCTCGGTCGCATCGAGCGGCGGCCCGACCGAATGCATCTTGGCCGCGTTCGGGCGGTTGACGCTGATGACGGGCGCGGATTCGGTTTGGCCGTAGCCTTGGAGAATGCGCAGGCCGAGCGCGGTGAAGAACATCCCGATCTCGGGGTTGAGCGGCGCTCCGCCCGAGACCAGCGCCTTCAGCCGCCCGCCGAAGCGGGTGCGGACCTTATCGCGCACCAGCCGATCCAAAATCGCGTCGAGAAGACGCTGGCCGAGGCTTAGGGACTTGGGAGCCTCGAATCGCCTGCGCCCCAATTCGAGCGTCTTGGCGAACAGGCGGCGGCGCAAGACGCTGCTTTTAGCGACGCCGCGGGTGATGCGCGAGTGCAAGCTTTCGTAGAGCCGCGGCACCGCGGTCATGATGGTCGGGCGCGTCTCGATCATGTTGGAGGCGAGCGCCTCGATGCCCTCGGCGTAGTAAATTTCGGCGCCGATGGAAATGGGAAAGAACTGTCCGGCGGTGTGCTCGTAGGAGTGCGAGAGCGGCAGGAAGGACAGGAACACTTCCCGGTCGATCCCGAGTTCGGCGAGCGCGAGCGCCGCGCCCCGGCAGTTGTGAAGAATGGCGCCGTGGCTCAAGACCACGCCCTTGGGCACTCCGCCGGTGCCGGAGGTGTAGATGACGCAAGCCGGGCGGGTGCGCGGCCACGACCAGGCTTTCTCGACCACGTTCTCGTGGCGGGCGCGGCCGGTCTCGATCATCTGGTCGAGGGCGACGAGGCGCAAGCGCCGCGCCGGCGCCGCGGGCGGCGGGTCCATGGCGGCGACGAAACGCAGCTCGGGCGCGCCCTCGGCGGCGGCGAGAACCCTCTCGGCGAGCCGGCGCTGGGAAACGATCGCCCCCTTCGCGCCGCTGTCTTTCAAGACATGGGCATGATCGGCGACGGTGTTGGTGACGTACGCCGGCACCGTGATCGCGCCGATCGACATGATGGCGAGATCGGCGATCGTCCAGGCCGGGCGGTTTTCGGACACCAGCACGACGCGGTCACCCGGTTCGACCCCGGCGGCGATCAGCCCGCGGGCGAGCGCGCTGACGCGAGCCGCCGCGTCGCCCCAGGTCAGCGGCCGCCAGACGCCGGCGCGCTTCGCCCACAGGAACGGGTGCTCGCCGAGGCGGTCCACTTGATCGAAGAACATGGCCGCGAGGTTCGGCCACCGCTCGAACTGACCGCGATCGGTGCGCATGATCGTCTCTCCGGACCCGAGGTGTGCGGGCGGCCCGTTTCCCGTTGCCTCAAGCTTAATCCACCCGTATAGGACTGGCGTTGCAAGGAGATTTTCGCTCATGGCCCGGCCCCATAAAGCCCTGCCGCGCTGGTCGCTCGCCGACCTCTACGCCGGACCCGACGATCCCCGGCTCGAAGCCGACGTCGCCTGGGTGGCGGAACGGTCGCGGGAACTCGAGCGGCGTTTCCAGGGGCGTGTCGCCCTGCTCGCCGGGAACGAGCTCGGCGGGGCCATTGCCGCCTATGACGCGATCGCCGACCGCCGGGAGAAAATCCTCGCTTTCGTTTCGCTCCGTCACGCCGCCGATCTCGCCGATCCGGAGACCGGGCGGCTGTTACAGAATACGACCGAGCGCCTCACCGATCTCGCCCGGCACACCCTCTTCCTGACGCTGGAGCTGAACCGGATGGAGGAAGACGCGCTGACCCGCGCCCAGGCGGACCCGGCGGCGCGGCGCTACGCGCCGTGGATCCGCGAGGTGCGCGCGTTTCGCGACCATCAGCTTTCCGACGAGCTGGAAAACTACGAGCTCGATCGATCCGCGACCGGCGGGGCCTGGCCGCGCCTGTTCGACGAAACCGTGGCGGCGATGCGGTTTCGCGTCGGCCCGCGGCTTCTCACGATTTCCGCCACCCTCGATCTTCTCTCCAATCCCCGCCGGGCGGTGCGCCGGCAAGCCGCGCGCGCCCTGGCCGCGGGGCTTGCCCCGCGCGGGCCGCTGTTTGCGCTCGTCCTCAACACGCAGGCCAAGGACAAGGAGATCGAAGACCGCTGGCGCAAATATCCGAGCCCGCTCGCGCAGCGCAACCTCGCCAACCAGGTCGAGGACAAGGTCGTGGACGCGCTCGTCGGCGCGGTGCGCGAATCGTTCCCCCGCCTTTCGCATCGCTATTACAAGCTGAAGGCGCGCATGCTCGGGCTCAAATCGCTCGAATACTGGGATCGCAACGCGCCGCTGCCCAAGGTCCCGGTTCGCGCTTATAGCTGGAGCGCGGCCGAGGATATCGTGCTCGGCGCCTACCGCGCCTTTTCGCCGCGCATGGCGGAGATCGCGGGCAGGTTCTTCCGCGGCGGCTGGATTGACGCCGCGCTCGCGCCGGGCAAGGATTCGGGCGCTTTCTCCCACCCCACCGCGCCCTCGGTGCATCCCTACATCCTGCTCAATTATCACGGCCGCGCCCGCGACGTGATGACGCTCGCGCACGAACTCGGCCACGGCGTGCATCAGGTTCTGTCCGCGCCCCAGGGCGCGTTGATGGCCGATGCGCCGCTGACGCTGGCCGAGACGGCTTCGGTTTTCGGCGAGATGCTGGTTTTTCAAGCGATGCTCGGTGCGGAATCGAACCCGGCGCGGCGGCGGGTGTTGCTCGCGGGCAAGATCGAAGACATGCTGAACACGCTTGTCCGCCAGGTCGCTTTTCACGAATTCGAGCGCCGTTTCCACGACGCCCGGCGCTCGGGCGAGATCACGCCCGAGCGCATCGGCGCGATCTGGCTCGAGGTCCAGCGCGAAAGCCTCGGCCCCGCGTTCCGCTTCGCCCCCGAATACCGCTGGTTCTGGGCCTACATCCCGCATTTCGTCCATTCGCCGTTCTACGTCTATGCCTACGCCTTCGGCGATTGCCTGGTGAACGCGCTCTACGCCGTCCATCGCGGCGGCCATCCCGGCTTCGAGGGAAAGTATCTCGACATGCTCGGCGCGGGCGGGACGCTCCGGCACCGCGAGTTGCTCGCCCCCTTCGGCCTCGATGCGGGCGAACCCGCGTTCTGGCGCCGCGGCCTCGACGTCGTCGCCGGACTGATCGACGAATTGGAGGCGGCGTGAAAACGGATCGCACCGGCACGGAAAATTCCTTGCGCGGACGGATGAAGCGCTATGCCCGGGTCGGCACGGCGATGGGCGGCATCGCCGCCAAGGCGGCGGGCCGCCGCCTGATCGGCCGGCGCACCGACGTCGCCGCCGAGGCGCTCGCGCTCAAGACCGTTCTCGGCGCGCTCAAGGGGCCGCTGATGAAGGTCGGGCAGATTCTTTCGACCGTGCCCGACATGTTGCCGCCGGAATACACCACCGAACTCGCGCATCTTCAGACCAACGCGCCGAGTATGGGCTGGGCCTTCGTGCGCCGGCGGATGGCGGCGGAACTGGGGCCGGATTGGCAATCCCGCTTCCGCGCCTTCGAGCCGGTTGCCGCCGCCGCCGCCTCGCTCGGTCAAGTGCATCGGGCCACGTCCCGGGACGGCCACGCGCTCGCTTGCAAGATTCAATACCCCGACATGGGCGCGGCGGTGGAGGCCGATCTCGCCCAACTCAAGGTCGCCTTTGCCCTCTATCGCCGCTTCGACCGGGCGATCGAGCCCGCCCGCATCCACGAGGAATTGTCGGCGCGCTTGCGCGAGGAGCTCGACTACCGGCGCGAGGCGCGCAACATGCGTCTCTACGACGCGATGCTGCACCCCGAGAAAAAAGTCCATGTGCCCGAGCCGGTCGCGGCGCTCTCCACCGGGCGGCTCCTGACCATGAACTGGCTCGAGGGCAAGCCACTCAAAAGCTTCGTCGACGCGCCGCTCAAGCTCCGCAACACCGTCGCCTACAACATGTTTCGCGCCTGGTACGTGCCGTTCTACGGCTACGGCGTGATTCACGGCGATCCGCACCTCGGCAACTACACGATCCGGCCGGACGGAGATATCAATCTGCTCGACTTCGGCTGCATCCGCGTATTCAAGCCGTCGTTCATCCGCGCGGTCATCGACCTCTACCGCGCGCTCCGCGACGGCGACGAGGACCTCGCGGTTTCCGCCTACCGCACCTGGGGATTTAAGAACCTGGACCGGAAGCTGATCGCCATCTTGAGCCAGTGGGCGCGGTTCCTCTACGCCCCGTTGATGGAAGACAAGGCGCAGAAAATCCAGGATACCGGCGACACCGCTTTTGGCGCCCGGGTCGCGGGCAAGGTCCATCGCGAACTGCGCGAGTTCGGTGGGGTCATGCCGCCGCGCGAATTCGTCCTCATGGACCGCGCCGCGGTCGGGCTGGGCAGCGTGTTCACGCACCTCCATGCGGAGATCAACTGGCACCGCCTGTTCCACGACTTGATCGACGGCTTCGACGAGAAGGCGCTGGGCGAGCGCCAGCGCAAGATGCTCGCCCGGTTCGACATCCCGCCCGCGGATTAACGGCCCGGTTGACGCAACCCTCTCCGGGCGGGACAATCGTTCCAGGGACGAAAAGCCCCCGAAGGATGGCGACGTGGAAAGACTCAACGTCAAAAAGGATACGTTCATCTTTCGCGAGGGCGACAAGGGCGATGCCGCGTACGTGGTCGATGCCGGCTCCGTCGCCATCGTCAAGACCGTCGAAGGCACCGAGATGCGGCTCGCGACCGTCGGGCTTGGCGGGATGTTCGGCGAAATGGCAATCCTCGACGGCTCGCCGCGCATGGCGGGCGCGCAGGCGCTGGAAGATTCGATCCTTGTCGTCGTGCCGCGCCGGACCATCGATGCAAAACTCAGCAAGTCCGATCCGTCTCTCGGCACGATATTTCGGGTTTTGGTCCAGAATCTGCGCAACGTCCATCACGCCTACATCAAGCGCGCGCGCGGCGCCGAGGATTTTCTCAACCTGATCGAATACAATCTCGCCAGCCTCTCGGCTTATATGAGCAAGACCGAGGACCGCGATCTCGCGGCCGCCACGAAGACGTCGCTGATGGCGATCCAGTTGGCGCTGAACGATCTCAAGCGCCAGTTCGCCGGGCACGAAGACCAGCGGGGCAGCGTTTTGCACGAGGCTGAAATGGTTGTTCCCCGGATGAGGCCGAAGGCCTGAGGGCGAGTTAACCTTGACATTTGCGCTCGGCTTCGTTGGTTTAAGGGCACGCCTTCCCCAGAGAACGCCTTCGGAAACTTTGTCATGAAAATCGCCATCCCCAAGGAACGCCGGCCGGGCGAGCGCCGGGTGGCGGTTTCTCCAGATGTCGTCAAGAAACTCGCGGCGCTCGGCCTGGAAATCGCGGTCGAGACGGGCGCGGGCGACGGCAGCTCGTTTGCCGACGCGGCGTACAAGTCCGCCGGCGCCGAGATCGCGCCGAACGCGGCCGCCGCGCTCGGCGCCGCCGACATGGTCTGGAAGGTGCGCGCGCCCGAAGCCGGCGAGATCGCGGCCATGCGCAAGGACGCGATCCTTGTCGCCCACATGGCGGCGCTCACGGAGCGCGCCGGAATCCAGGCCTGCGCCGACGCCGGCCTCACCGTTTTCGCCATGGAGCTGATGCCGCGCATCACCCGCGCGCAAGGCATGGATGTTCTTTCCTCTCAGTCGAATCTCGCCGGCTACCGGGCGGTGATCGAGGCGGCGTCCGAATTCGGCCGCGGGTTTCCGATGATGATGACGGCGGCGGGGACGGTGGCGCCGGCCAAGGTGTTCGTCATGGGGGTCGGCGTCGCCGGGTTGCAGGCGATCGCCACCGCCAAGCGCATGGGCGCGGTGGTCACGGCCTACGACGTCCGCGCCGCGACCAAGGAGCAGGTCGAAAGCCTCGGCGGCAAATTCGTGGTGGTGGACGCGGAAGCGATGAAGACCGCGCAGACCGCCGGCGGCTACGCCAAGGAAATGACCGAGGACTACCGGAAGAAAGAACAAGCGGTTATCGCCGAGCACATCAAGAAGCAGGATATCGTTATTACTACCGCGCTGATCCCGGGCAAGCGCGCCCCGGTGCTGGTGACGGAGGAAATGGTGCGCTCGCTCGCGCCCGGTTCGGTGATCGTGGATTTGGCGGTCGAGGCGGGCGGCAACTGCGCCGGTGCCGAGGCGGACAAGATCGTGGTCAAGAACGGCGTCAAGATCGTCGGCTACACCGACATGTCGAGCCGCATCGCCGCCGATTCAAGCGCGCTCTACGCGCGCAACCTGCTCAATTTCCTGACGCCGCTGCTCGATAAGCAGACCCATGCGCTCGCCATCAACTGGGACGACGAGATCGTCAAGGGCACGCTGGTCGCGCGCGACGGCCGGATCGTGCATCCCTTGCTCGCGTCGGGAGGAAACTGACATGGACATCGGCCAGGTCGTCGAGCACGCTTCCCGTCTCGCCGCCGAGGCGGCGAAACTGGCGGCTTCCGCCGGCAAGCTCGCGTCCGAGACGGCGCCACTGGCCGCAAGCCAGGGCCCGATCGGCGATCCCTTCCTTTCGCTCTTCACCGTGTTCGTGCTCGCCTGTTTCGTCGGCTTCTACGTGGTTTGGAGTGTGACGCCCGCGCTCCACTCGCCGCTGATGTCGGTGACCAACGCCATTTCCTCGGTGATCGTGGTCGGCGGCCTGCTCGCCGCCGGACCCCAAGAGATGAATTTCGCCAAGGTGATGGGGTTCCTCGCGGTGACGCTGGCCTCGGTCAACATCTTCGGCGGATTTATCGTCACCCAGCGCATGCTCGGCATGTTCAAGAAAAAGGCGAAAAAGCCATGAGCGCGAGCCTGAGCGGTTTCGCCTACCTGATCGCCTCGGTGCTGTTCATTCTGGCGCTCCGGGGCCTGAGTTCGCCGGAAAGCGCGCGGACCGGCAACATGTTCGGCGTCGCCGGCATGGTGGTGGCGGTGGTCGCGACGCTCGCCGACCCCGGGGTCCTGTCCTTCGGGATGATCGTGCTCGCGATCCTGATCGGCGGTTCGATCGGAACCGTGGTCGCGCTCAAGATCAACATGACCGCGCTGCCCCAGCTCGTCGCCGCGTTCCACAGCTTGGTCGGCCTGGCGGCGGTGTTCGTGGCGGCGGCGGCCTTCCATAACCCTGAGGCCTTCGCGATCGGCGTGCCCGGCCGGATCATGACCGCGAGCGTGATCGAGCTGTCGCTCGGCACCGCCATCGGCGCGGTGACGTTCTCGGGCTCGGTAATCGCGTTCGCCAAGCTGCAAGGGATCATGAGCGGCGCGCCGATCGTTTTCTCCGGCCAGCACAAGCTCAACGCCGCGATCGGCGCCGTGATCGCGGTTTTGATCGTCGTCTTGATCTTCAG
The DNA here is from genome assembly GCA_009693905.1 of Rhodospirillales bacterium. Taxonomy (GTDB): domain Bacteria; phylum Pseudomonadota; class Alphaproteobacteria; order Rhodospirillales; family 2-12-FULL-67-15; genus 2-12-FULL-67-15. Next base: position 28,425 of record SHWG01000001.1, read on the forward strand.
CCAGTCGGGCTCGGTGTTCTGGCTGCTGGTCCTGTTTTCGTTCCTGATCGGATTCCTGCTCATCGTCCCCATCGGAGGGGCGGACATGCCGGTCGTGGTGTCGATGCTGAACTCGTATTCGGGCTGGGCCGCCGCCGGCATCGGCTTCACGCTCTCGAACCCGGCCCTGATCATCGTCGGCGCGCTGGTCGGCTCCTCGGGCGCGATCCTGAGCTACATCATGTGCAAGGGGATGAACCGCTCGATCGTCAACGTGCTGCTCGGCGGCTTCGGCGGCGTGGCGGCGGGTCCGGCCGCCGCCGGCGGCGCGGGCGACCGCGGCGTCAAATCGGGCGGCGCCGAGGACGCGGCGTTCCTGCTCTCGAACGCCGCCAAGGTCATCATCGTGCCCGGCTACGGCATGGCGGTCGCCCAGGCCCAGCACGCGCTCCGCGAGATGGCCGACCGGCTCAAGGCCGCGGGCTGCGAGGTCCGCTACGCGATCCACCCGGTGGCGGGCCGCATGCCCGGGCACATGAACGTGCTGTTGGCCGAAGCCAACGTGCCCTACGACGAGGTATTCGAGTTGGAAGAGATCAACCACGAGTTCGCCACCGCCGACGTCGCCTACGTCATCGGCGCCAACGATGTCACCAACCCGGCGGCCAAGTCCGACCCCAAGAGCCCGATCTACGGCATGCCGGTCCTCGACGTCGAGAAGGCGAAGGCGGTGCTGTTTATCAAACGCTCGATGGCTTCGGGCTACGCCGGAGTGGACAACGAGCTGTTCTTCCGCGGCAATACCATGATGCTGTTCGGCGACGCCAAGAAAATGACCGAAGAGATCGTCGCCGCCCTCGGCTCCTAGAGCATTATCCGACCAAATGGAACCGCTGCGCCGGAGGGATTTTGCGTCGCGGGCGAAAGCCCTCGCCAATTGTTGGGCCGCCCCTCTCGGGCGGCGGGCGAAAGCCCGCGCCAATTGTTGGGCCGCCCCTCTCGGGCGGCGGGCAGGAGAAGGGCGAAGCGCGTAGCCCGGCCTACGCGCGAGCCGTTCGACGAACCCGCGCCGCAAAAGCCCCCGGCCCTGCGGGTTGCGCTGGTCGAAACGCCGAAGGCGTTTCGACGGTGCCCGTTCGACCGCGCTGCGGTCGAACCGTTGCGCCGCTCGGCCGATGCGGAGGCATCGCCCTTCGCGCCGCGCCTGGCGGGTCGCCTCGCCACGGCACAACGCAGTCGATTTCATTTGGTCGGATAATGCTCTAGACCTGAAGCTTCAACTGGCCGGGCTTGGCCGCGCCGCGCCGGTCGGCTTTCCGGGCGCCGCGCGCTTTGAGCTTCGCGTTCTCGTCCTTGAGGAACCGGGCTTGGAGGGCGAGCCGCACCGCCTGGGCCGAAATGCCCTGGACGCCGTGGACGAACCAATCTTGGACGGTGCGCGGGTGGCAATCGAGAATTTCGGCGAGCCGGCCGGCGTAACGGGCGAGGCTTTGCCCTTCGCCGAACAGGACGATGCAGGAGGCGTGCACGTCCTCGGGTTTCATCCGCGACGGCGGGCGAGCATGTTTTGCGGAAGTTTTGAAACGCGATTGCGCCATGGCGCGCTTTCCCCTAGCAGCCTGCTAGTCCATGCCCGAGACTATCACCAAACCGGCGCGGCCGGGGAGGGGCTCGTCCTCCCGTCAACAGCAGTCTTTTGCGCTTTTGCCGCCTTGCGCCTGAATCGGCGGGCAGGGAACCGTACCGTAGGAGCAGAACACGCAGCAATCGCCGGGTTTGGGTTTTAGCATCATCGCGCAGCCGGGGCAGGTCCAGCGGACCAGGCAATAATCCTCGGGCATGCGTTCCGCGGCCGTACGCGCGCACGCGGGACAGGTCAAAACCGAATCGAGAATCGGGGTGGCGCCGGTCATGGAACGCATTATAGCCCCCAAAAACACGAACGCCGCCGAGAGGTTCGGCGGCGGGTTCGGTCGATCGGTCGGGTTCTTTTAAAACCCTTCGCGTTCGAGGCGCTTGCGTTCCAGCTTGCGGGTGCGGCGGATGGCTTCGGCTTTTTCGCGGGCCCGGCGCTCCGAGGGTTTTTCGAAGGCGCGGCGGATCTTCATTTCCCGGAACACACCCTCGCGCTGAAGTTTCTTTTTCAGGACCTTGAGGGCCTGATCGACATTGTTGTCGCGAACGGTAACCTGCACGGTGCTTTATCGCCTCCAGCGTATGTAAGCCGTTGATAACTTGGAAAACCCACTTTCCGGAACCGCCCGGGAGCAGGAGGGCTGGGCTTCTATCATGCCCGGTCCGGCTTGAAAAGGCTCGATGCGGCGGGTTAACTGGCCTTCCCTTCGGTCTGGAGCTTTATCCTTGGCCATCCTCAAGATCGCCCGCATGGGTCATCCGGTCCTGGCCACCCCCGCCCGGCCGGTCGAGAACCCCGCCGCGCCCGAAATTCGCGCCCTGATCCGGGACATGGAGGAAACCATGCTTGACGCCCCGGGAATCGGCTTGGCCGCGCCCCAGGTGCATGTGCCGCTCCGGATCGTCGTGTTCCTGGTGCCGGAGAGGCCGGGCGAACTGGAGCCGCGCGCGGACGCGGCGCGCGACGGCGCGGACGAAGATCCGGCGCGGGTGCCCGACGGTCTCAACGTCCTGATCAACCCCGTGATCGAGCCGCTCGGCGAGGAAATGGAAGAAAACTGGGAGGGATGCCTTTCGGTTCCCGGCATGACCGGGCGGGTTCCCCGCTTTGTCCGCATCCGCTATTCGGGTCTGGACGTGGAGGGACGACATTTCGCGCGCGAAGCCGCCGGCTTTCACGCCCGCGTCGTCCAGCACGAGTGCGACCATCTCGACGGCATTCTCTATCCCCGGCGGATGCGCGATCTTGCGAGCTTCGGGTTCGTCGAGGAAATCCGCAAGACCCACGGGGCGGACGCGGGCAACGAGGAATAGACGAATGGCCAAGCGCAAGACGAAGAATAGAACGACGCGCGGGGCGCGCGCGGAGCGCACGACGGACGTCGCGCGCCTGCGGGACAAAATACTCACCGCCAGCCTGCGCCACGTCGCCTTCGACGGCTGGACGGCCAAGGCGATGGCCGCCGGCGCCAAGGATGCCGGAGCGGGCGCCACCGGTCTCGTCCGCGCATTCCCGGGCGGCCCCAAGGACGCGGCGCGGCATTTTGGCGCGCTGACCGATCGCCGGATGACGCAAGCGCTCGGCCGCCAATTGCGCCGCACGCCGTTGCGGACCCACGAGCGGGTCGCGGCGGCGGTGCGCGCGCGGCTGCGTATTCTGGCTCCGCATCGGGAGGCGGTTCGGCGCCTGCTTGCCTTCCTCGCGCTCCCGTTTAACGCGACCTTGGCGGCGAAGCTTCTCTGGCGTTCGGCCGACGCGGTCTGGCGCGCGGCCGGGGACACCTCGACCGATTTCAACTATTACACCAAGCGCTCCTTGCTCGCGGGCGTTTACGGCTCGACGCTGCTCTTCTGGCTCGCGGACGAAAGCGGGGATTTCGCCGCGACCGACGCTTTTCTCGAACGGCGGATCGCCGACGTCATGAAGATCTTTTCGGTGCGCGCGCGGCTCAAGTCGGTCGGGGACGGCTTGGCCATGGCGCGGGCTTTGAGCGAAAAGTTTGGGCAATTCGTCCCGCCCGGGCTATGGCGCCGGTTCGGGCAAGGGTTCCGGCCCCGCCGGTCCGCCTGAGCGGAGTCGGGATAGGCTCCGGCCGGTCCGGCGTGGTATCCTCGCCTGCCCTTGGAGCGGAGGCGCGATTTATGAGTTCCTGGGATTTTGGCGACAAATCCGGCGCGCCGGCCGGCCGGCCGGCCACGGAAGATGCTCAGGCTGGCGGGGGCGTCGCTTTTCCGTTCGCGCCCGCCGCGTCGGCGCCGATCCTGGTGCCCGGATTGGGCGGCGGGGAAGCGGCGAAACCGGTGATGGACGAAGATTCTGTTTTTGGCCCGCCTACCGGTGGGACCGCCGCCGGCTTCGCGCCCGCGGCGGCGTCGGACGCGCTCGCCGATCATTTTCTCGCCTGCTGCCGGCTTGGGCGCTATCTCACCGTCGCCCAGGGCAACCGTTTCGTCATTACCGACGATTTCCGCGCGTCGCCCGCCCAGGCTCCCGCCGACGCGGCGGCGATGGCCGCGATCTATTCGCGCGACTTCCTGGTGGCGGAATCGGCGCTGCTGCCGCTCGGGCGGACGGCGGGGCGGCTGGAGGGCGCGGAGCGCGCGAAGTTCGAACGTCTGTTCGATCTGATCGAGGCGCACGCGCTTGCGCCGGCGGTGAAGTCGTCGGCGCACGCGATGCTGGAGCGGGATTTCAGCCTGATCGATCTCCGGGCGATCGAGGGCGATCTCGATCTTCGCCTCAGCCCGGCCAGAACGCGCTACCGCGAGTTTCTGGCCATCGTCGCTCGGTTGATCCAGGGCGACGTCGCGGCGCGCGACTTCGTCCAGGAATTCGTCGATTTCACCCGCACCGTGGCGGGACGGCTCGATTTCGGCATCTATAGCTTCTGCATCGACCGCATTTTCGGCAGCCCGCGCGTGCCCGAAGGCGTCAAGCGGGTGCTGGCGGTGGAAATCATCAAGTACCCGCCCTTGGTCCGGCGCGAACTGGTCACCAACATCCTGACGCTTCCGGGCCAGCCGCCCGAACTGGTGGCTTTCGTCCGGCGGCTTCTCAACGACCGGCTCGAGCGCGCGCACTTGATCGAGATCGAACTGCTCGAGGCGGTGAAGGCCTCGCGCCTCACCATGGGCGAGATCGAAACCCGGCTCAGGCGCGAAATCCGGCCAGCGTAATCCGCTCTAGCGGCTGCGGGTTCTCTTGTTGGCTCAGGCGAGCACGGCGGCGAACAGCGTGAACGCCGCTATCGAGACAACGAGAAAAGCCAGTTCTCCCCCGGTCATGAATGGGTTCCTTCCGCTCAGGGTTCGGGTTTCGGGTCCACTAAATCCATAATTTGAATATGGATATAATGCCCGAAAACGAAATTGACCTCAAATAAATTATGGGATTTGGGACGGGCTCTTAGCCGGGATTTTTGCGGCCGAGGGAGCCCTTGGGGTAAAGGCGGGTGACGTGGCCCATCTTGCGCCCCGCGCGCGCTTCGGCTTTGCCGTAGAGGTGCAGACAGGTGCCGGGCTCGGCTGCGAGCGTGGGCCACTCCTGCACATCCGCGCCGATCAAGTTGGTCATGATCGCGTCCGAGTGGCGCTCGACCGAACCCAAGGGCAGGCCCATGACGGCGCGCACCAACTGCTCGAATTGGCTGACGGGGCAGGCATCGAGGGTCCAGTGGCCGGAATTGTGCGGCCGGGGCGCGACCTCGTTGACCAGGAGCCGGCCGTCGCGGGCGACGAACATCTCGACCGCGAGCAGGCCGACGATTCCGAGCGCCTCGGCGAGCTTCGCGGCGGTCGCGCCCGCGGTTTTCGCCAACGCCGGCGATATGCCGGCCGGCGCGGTGGTGGTGTCGAGGATGTGGTGCGTGTGCACGTTCTCGACCGCCGGATAGGCGGCCGTGGCGCCATCGATCCCGCGCGCGATGATGACGGAAATCTCGCGCTCCATATCCACGAACGCTTCGAGAATGCCCCGATCCGCGCCCATGCTTTTCCAGGCGGCCGCAAGATCGTTATGCGAAGGCATGCCTGACGGCATGACGCCGGGCGCGATCTTCACCTGGCCCTTGCCGTCGTAACCGAGGCGCGCGGTCTTGAACACCGCCGGAAGGCCGATTTCGCGGGCGGCCTGGGCGAGCGAACCGGAATCGTTCACCGCCCGCCACGGCGCGGTGGCGATGCCCTGCTGGTTGATGAACGTCTTTTCCGCGATCCGGTCCTGGGCGATGGCCAGCGCGTCCGCGCCCGGGCGCGTGGGCTTGATCCGGGCGAGGCGGCGGACGCTTTCGGCCGGGATGTTCTCGAACTCGAAGGTGATCGCGTCCACGGCGCGGGCGAAGGATTCGAGCGCGCGCTGGTCTTCGTACGGCGCGACGGTGGCCCGTTCCGCCACCTGTCGGGCGGGCGAATCCGCCTCGGGCGAGAACACGTGGCAGCGATAGCCGAGCCGGGCGGCGGCGAGCGCGGTCATGCGGCCGAGCTGGCCGCCTCCAATGACGCCGAGAACGCTTCCGGGTGGAAGAGGGGCGCGCGGGGTCATCGCGTAAGGGGCCGGATCAGCGCCGACGTTGGCGGCCCGCGCCGCCGGACTTGGCCTTCGGCCGGCTCGCGATGGCGGCGGTCTGGGCCGCGCGCCAGGCGTCGAGCCGGGCGCGGACGCGGGCGTCCGAGAGCGCCAACACCGCCGCCGTCAACAACGCCGCGTTGATCGCGCCCGAGCGTCCGATCGCGAGCGTGCCGACCGGAATTCCGGGAGGCATCTGGGCGATGGCGAGCAGGCTGTCGAGCCCTTTGAGGGTTTTTGATTCGACCGGAACGCCGAAAACGGGAAGGGCGGTCAGCGCTGCGGCCATGCCCGGCAGATGCGCCGCGCCGCCGGCCCCGGCGATGATCGCCTTAAGCCCGCGCCTGCGCGCGCCTGTGGCATAGGCGTAAAGCCGTTTCGGAGTGCGGTGCGCCGAGACGATTCGCGTCTCGAAGCGAATGCCAAGCGCCTTCAGGGTCTGGGCGGCGTGGCTGAGCGTCTCCCAATCCGACTGGCTGCCCATGATCACGCCGACCTCGACCCTGCCCCGGCGGGTGGTTTTACGCTTGGTTCGGGAGGGGGGCATGGGGACGCTTCCTCGTTTCGGGAAGCGGGGGATTATAGGCCGGGGCCGGGGCCTGACAAGCCTAGCAACCCATTAACCCTTGTTGGACTATAATGGTCGGCGGGGACCGCTTCGGTCGGGGCGTGGCCCTCGAGGAGTGTGCGATGGACAAGGAAAGCGGTCCGGCTCCCATCGAATCGTCGCGCGATGGCCGGCGACAAGGTTCTTACGCCCAGCCGCGCCGCAAGGGTGCGGGCGAGGAAAAACCGAGCGACGAAAGCGGGCACAGGGATAGCGCGGGGTCCGCCGCGCCGGCCGCGCGCGACGAAGCGATCGCCGTGACCATCGCCGGCCTTCCCGTCGACAAGCTCTCGCCCGAAACCGAGCGGGTGATCGAAACCCTGCTCGCCGACCTCGGCCGCCTGCGCGGCGAGCTCGACGTGACGCTGCGCCGCCTTGCTCAACTCGAACAGATCGCGGATCACCACCCGTTTTTTTCGATCCTGAGCCGCGAGGCCTTCCGCCGCCAGCTCGCGCACGCGTTGGAACGGGCCGATCGCTTGGCGATTACGCCGAGTCTTTTCCTCGTCAGTCTCCTCAACGGCGACGCCATCCGGCGAGAATTCGGCATCGTTGCGCGCGACAAGGCGCTCGTCCACCTGTGCGCCGCGCTGCGGGAAACCCTGCAAGCGGATGATATCCTTGGCAGCCTGACCGGCAACGACATGGCGGTGCTGGTGTTCGTCGCCGCCGATGCGGGGCTCCGCGCCCGTGGCGCCGCGCTCGTTCGGGCGATCGCGGAACGTCCGTTCTTTTGGGGCGAGCGGCGGTTGGAATTGAGCGTCGCAACCGGCTTCGCGGCGCTGATGCCGGGGATCGCCGGGCCGAGGTCCGACGTCGACAGCGCGATCGCTGCGGCCGACGCCGACCTGACGGCCGGAATTCAGGGGTAGACCCTAAAGCATGATCTTTCAGGCGATGATATCGGGAAGCAGCAGGTTTTCGATGGTCGTGATCTGATCCTTGAGCAGAAGCTTGCGCTTTTTCAGGCGCTGGAGCTGAATCCGATTATGGCTGTCCGATTCGATCAGGCGCCCGATCACGTCGTCGAGATCGCGGTGTTCCAGCCGCAAGGCCTCGAGTCGTTCCTTGAGGGCCTGTGGGTCATGCATGGCGAATGTTCATCCCCCCGGCCGATACCCATTTTTTTGAATGATACCAAATCGTTTCCTCGGCGGCGCCTGGGATCAACCGCCGCCGAACCGTTATGGTGGAATCGAAACCTGACTTCGGCTATCATACTCAACCGCGTCGGGAACGAGAACGGTCCCGATATCCCCCAAGAAAAGGCGGGCCCGCGAGGGGGTCGTTGGGCGCGGCATTCCGAGGTCAGCACCGTGGACAGAGGGAATCATCCATGAGCCATCAGGAGAGACTCGAAGCTCTCAAGGCTCGGCACCAGGCGCTCGAAAACGCGCTGGCCGAGGAAACCACCCACTCCCACCCGGACGAAGTCCGAATACACACCCTCAAAAAGCAAAAACTCAGAATCAAGGACGAGATCGCGGGCCTTTCCGCCCCCTGATCTTTGGTCCCCTACTCGGCGTGCGCGGCCTTCTCTCGTGACGAGCGGGGAGGGGTTGGCGTGCGCGCTCTTGGTGTTCCTCGGGCTGGCGGGGTAGGGCATTCGCCCTACGCCTCCTTCGCCATCTCGCGCAGCTTGTATTTCTGGATTTTCCCGGTCGAGGTCTTGGGCAGCGGGCCGAAGACGACGTGGCGCGGGCATTTGAATTTGGCCATCCGCTCGCGGCAAAACGCGATGATTTCGTCCACGCCCGCGGACTTGCCCGGCTTGAGTTCCACGAACGCGCACGGGGTTTCGCCCCATTTCGCGTCCGGCTTCGCCACCACGGCGGCGAACAGCACGGCGGGATGCGCCGCGATCGTCCCTTCGACCTCGATCGAGGAGATGTTTTCGCCGCCCGAGATAATAATATCCTTGGAGCGGTCCTTGAGCTGGATGTAGCCGTCGGGATGGCGGACGCCGAGATCGCCCGAGTGGAACCAGCCGCCCTTGAAGGCCGCGGCCGTGGCCTTCGGGTTCTTGAGATAGCCTTTCATCACGATGTTGCCGCGGAACATGACCTCGCCCATGGTCATTCCGTCGGCGGGCACCGGGGCCATGGTGTCCGGGTCCATCACGGCGAGGCCTTCGAGGGCGTGGTAGCGCACGCCTTGGCGGGATTTAAGCTTGGCCTGCTGCTCGATCGGCAGCGCGTCCCATTCCGGGTGCCACGAACAGATCACCGCCGGGCCGTAGGTTTCGGTCAGTCCATAAACATGAGTGACGTTGAACCCGGCCTGCTGCATGTCGGCCAGCGTCGCCGCCGGCGGCGCCGCCGCCGCGGTCATCACCTGGACGGTGTGCGGCAGGGGCTTTTTCTCGGCCGCGGTTGCGTTGACGACGGAATTGAGCACGATCGGCGCGCCGCAGAAGTGCGTGACCTTATGTTCGGCGATGGCGGCGTAGATGTTGGCCGCGCTGACGCGCCTCAAGCACACGCTGGTCCCGCCGATGGCGGCCAGCGACCAGGGGTAGCACCAGCCGTTGCAATGGAACATCGGCAGGGTCCAGAGATAGACCGGATGATGCCCCATGTTCCAGCCGACGATGTTCGAGAGCGCGTTGAGATAGGCGCCGCGGTGGTGATAGACCACGCCCTTGGGATTCCCGGTGGTTCCGGAGGTGTAGTTGAGCGAGATCGCGTCCCACTCGTCGGCGGGCATGGTCCAGGCGAAGTTCGGGTCGCCCTCGGCGAGGAACGATTCATAGTCGGTCTCGCCCAGACGTTCTCCGCCCGCTTCGGCCTCGCTGTCGGCGATATCCACGACCAGGATTTTGCGCTTGACCTGGGCGAGGGCGACTTTGACCACGTTTGCGAATTCGGTGTCGGCGAGCAGCACCGTGGCTTCGCCGTGGTCGAGGCAGAAGGCGATCGTGGCGCCGTCGAGGCGGACGTTGAGGGTGTTGAGGACGGCGCCGAGCATGGGCACGCCGAAACTCGCCTCGTAGATTTCAGGCGTGTTGGCGGCCATGACCGCGACCGTGTCGCCGGGGCCGACGCCGCGGCGGGCCAGCGCGCTCGCGAGCCGGCGGCAGCGGGCGTAGGTTTCCTTCCAGCTAAACCGCTTCCGCCCGTGGATGACGGCGACGCGGTCGGGATAGGTCCCGGCCGCGCGCTCCAGGAACGAAAGCGGGGAAAGCGGCGCGAAATTGGCGGCGTTGCGCTCCAGGTCGCGCGCATGAATGGACGGGGAGCGGGGGCGAGCGGGGGATGGCATCGGCGTCGCTTTCAGTCGGCAGGCGGGGACTTTGCCACAAACCCGGCTGGTACAAAATGACGTTTTGCCGCAAATTAGCAGCCTCACCCTTCGACAGGCTCAAGGCGTGAGGCCAAAACCAAAGCCCCTCATGCTGAGCTTGTCGAAGCATGAGCAAGGGCAAGCCAACGGGGGGCAACGACAGGGGCGAACATGTCGAATCCATATGACATCGCGTACGCGCGCTCGATCGAAGACCCGGAAGGATTCTGGGGCGAGGTCGCGGAGGATATCCGCTGGACCCGCAAGTGGTCGAAAGTGCTCGATTCCTCCAATCCCCCGTTCTACCGCTGGTTCGTCGGCGGCGAGTTGAACACTTGCTTCAACGCGGTGGACCGGCACGTGGAAGAAGGCCGCGCCGACCAGCAGGCGCTCATCTACGACAGCCCCGTCATCGGCCAAATCCGCAAATTCACCTACCGGGAGCTCCAGGACATCGTCGCCCGCACCGCCGGCATGCTCGCGGCGCACGGGGTGGGCAAAGGCGACCGGGTTATCCTTTACATGCCGATGGTGCCGGAAGCTGTATTCGCCATGCTCGCCTGTGCCCGGATCGGCGCGGTGCATTCGGTCGTTTACGGCGGCTTCGCCTCCAACGAACTCGCGGTCCGGATCGACGACGCCAAGCCGAAGGCCATCATGTCGGCGTCCTGCGGGATCGAGGTCAATCGGGTGATCCCCTACAAAGGCCTGCTCGACGGCGCGATCGACATCGCCAAGCACAAGCCCAACTTCTGCATCGTCTTGCAGCGGCCGCAAACCAAGGCCGATCTTAAGGCCGGCCGCGATTTCGACTGGGCGGCGGAACTCGCCAAAGCCAAACCCGCCGCCTGCGTGCCGGTGGCGGCGACCGATCCGCTTTACATCCTCTACACCTCCGGCACGACCGGCCAGCCCAAGGGCGTGGTCCGCGACAACGGCGGCCATTGCGTCGCCCTCAAATGGACGATGAAAACGGTCTACGACATGAATCCGGGCGAGGTTTACTGGGCGGCTTCCGACATCGGCTGGGCGGTCGGGCATTCCTACATCGTCTATGCGCCGCTGTTTCACGGCTGCACTTCGATTCTCTACGAAGGCAAGCCGGTCGGCACGCCGGACGCGGGCGCCTACTGGCGGGTGATCGCCGACCACGGGGTCAAGGCGCTGTTCACCGCGCCGACCGCGTTCCGCGCCATCAAGCGCGACGACCCGAACGCGGAATTGATCGAGAAATACGATCTTTCGCGTTTCAAGATCCTGTTTCTCGCTGGCGAGCGGACCGATCCCGACACGCTCGCGTGGGCGGAAAGGGCGCTCGGGAAACCCGTCATCGACCATTGGTGGCAGACCGAATCGGGCTCGCCGATGGCGGCCAACTTCATGGGCTTGCACCGGTTTCCGGTCAAGCCCGGCTCGCCGACCAAACCGGTGCCGGGCTGGAAGATCGACGTGCTCGACGACAACCGCCAAATCGTCAAACCGGGCACCATCGGCTCGATTTGCTGCAAGCTGCCGCTGCCCCCGGGCACGCTGCCGACGCTCTGGAACGCGGACGAGCGCTACAAGAAATCGTACCTCGCCAGATTCCCCGGCTATTACGAGACCGCGGACGCGGGTTACAAGGACGAAGACGGCTATATCTACATCATGGCCCGCACCGACGACATCATCAACGTCGCCGGCCACCGGCTCTCGACCGGGGCGATGGAGGAGGTCCTCTCTTCGCATCCCGATGTCGCCGAGTGCGCCGTGATCGGCGTCGCCGACGCCCTCAAGGGCCAAGTACCGTTCGGCTTCCTGGTGTGCAAGGCGGGTGTCAAGCGCGCGCCCGAGGACGTCGTGCGCGAGGTGGTGCAACTGGTCCGCGACAAGATCGGGCCGGTGGCCGCCTTCAAGACCGCGACGGTGGTCAACCGCCTGCCCAAGACCCGCTCGGGAAAAATCCTGCGCGGGACCATGCAGAAGATCGCCGACAGCGAGTCCTACAAGATGCCGGCGACCATCGACGACCCGGCCATTCTCGACGAGATCGCCGCGGCGCTGGCCAAGCTCGGCTACGCCAAGGAGAGCAAGCGCCAGGCGTGAGGTTAGGAGACGCGCTCGCCCGAATTGGCCGGCGCGGCCGGTGCCGGCTCGGCAGGTTCCGTTGGGGCGGGGAGCGGCGGCGGGGCGGCAGCGGCCTGAGTGGCGGCTTGGGCGGCGGCGATCTCCGCCGCGTCGTGGGCCGCGGCCTGCTGGGCGATTTTGTCCGCGCGGGCGAGCGCATTGCGCGCGCGGGTGCGGGCCAACGTGATCGCTTTCTCGAGATCGGCGCTGGAACAAAGCCCGAGGTTGACCGGGTTCTGCGGCTTGATGTTGGGCGAGTTCCAGTGCGACCGGTCGCGCACCGCGGCGATGGTCGTCTTGGTGGTGCCGAGCAGGCGCGAAATCTGGCCGTCGCCCAGCTCCGGATAATTCTTCAAAAGCCAGGCGATGGTGTCGGGGCGCTCCTGGCGCTTGGCGACCGGGGTGTAGCGCGCGCCGGTGGGCCGGGCCTTGGGCTGCGGAATGGTCGGCTTCAAGGCTTTGAGGCGCGTGTTCGGGTTCTTCTGGCAACGCGCGACCTCTTCCAGCGTCAGATCGCCCGCGGCGAGGGGATTGGTCCCGTGCATGCCGCCGGCGACCTCGCCGTCGGCGATGGCCTGAACCTCGAGCGGATGCAGGCCGCAATAATCGGCGACCTGGTCGAAGGTGAGCGACGTGTTTTCGACGAGCCAAACGGCCGTGGCCTTTGGCATCAGGGGGCGTGCCATTGTCTCGGAATTCCTAATCTCGGGCTGAATGGGCACTTTATACCGTCCGGGGAGGCGGTAGGTCAAACCTGGAAAGGGGGGTCGGCGAAAAAAAATTCGAGGAAAATCGGCCGCGATTAGCCCGGTTGTCACGTTGTGAGGATGATCTTGCCGATGTGCGCGTTGCTTTCCATCAGCCGGTGCGCGTCGGCGGCCCGCTCGAGCGGGAAGGTGGCGTGGATGACGGGGCGGATATCCCCCGCCTCGATCAGCGGCCAGATGGTCGTACGCAGCGCCTCAGCGATGCGGCCCTTGCTCGCTGTGCTCTGGATGCGCAGCGTCGAGCCGGTGTAGGTGAGCCTTTTCAGCATGAGCGGCATGAAGTTGACCTCGGCCTTCGCGCCTTTCTGGAATCCGATCTGGACGAGCCGGCCCTCCGGCGCGAGAGCGCGGATGTTGCGCTCGATGTAGTCGGCGCCGACCATGTCCAGGATCACGTCGACGCCGCGGCCGCCGGTCAGTTCCTTGACCGCCTCGACGAAATCCGTGGCGCGGTAGTTGATCGCCGAGGCGGCGCCGAGGCGCTCGCAGGCGGTGCACTTTTCGGCGCTGCCGGCGGTGGCGAAAACCCGGGCGCCAAGCCGGCTCGCCATTTGAATCGCGCTTGTGCCGATGCCGCTCGAGCCGCCGTGAACCAACAGAGTCTCGCCCGCCACGAGCCGGCCGCGCTCGAAAACGTTGGTCCAGACGGTGAAGAATGTCTCAGGCAGGCCGGCGGCCTCGACCGGCGACAAACCCTTGGGGATCGGCAGGCATTGCGGCGCGGGCGCGGCCACGTACTCGGCGTATCCGCCGCCCGAGACCAGCGCGCATACCGGATCGCCGACGTTCCAGGCGCCGGCCCCGGCGCCCAGGGCGGCGACGGTGCCCGCGACCTCGAGGCCGGGAATATCGCTCGCCCCCGCGGGCGGCGGATAGCCGCCCTGGCGCTGCAACACGTCGGGACGATTGACCCCGGCCGCGCCGACCCGGATCAGAATCTCGCCGTCGCCCGCGGCGGGGCGGGGACGGGTCGTTGCTTTGAGCACCTCGGGCGGGCCGCCCTTGCCTGCAATTTCGACGCAGCGCATGGTTTCGGTCATCGGGAGCCTCCAGATCGCGGATGTTTGCTATTATGATGGGGCCGTCTGGGCAAGGGAAACGTTCGGGAGCGATCGCATGGACCCGGAAGACCTGGAACCGCGCGCGCGGAAGCCCGCGCCGAAGAACCTCGACGAGATGTCGGTGGCGGCGATCGAGGAATACATCGCCGGGATCGAGGCGGAAATAGCGCGGGCGCGGGCGGCCATTGCCGCCAAGCGATCCTTCCGTCAGGGCGCCGAGACGTTTTTCAAGAAGAAGTAGTCGTCCGATCCGATCGTTGCTTGCGGCGTCGCGGGCAAGAAGCCCGCGCCCAACTAGAGTCGCCGCCTCCGGCGTCGCGCGGCGATGAACATCAGCCAGCCCGCGAACGGCAGGAACGTCACCACGATCAGCCAGCCGAGCCGGGGTCCGAACGGGCAACGCGCGCCCGGAACCGCCTTCCAGCCGCCCCCACCCGGCGGCGCAGGCCGCCCAGACATAAGACCGGGCGCGGAAAGTTCCGCCGGGTCTTTGGTTTTAGGCGCTTGCGCGCCCGGGGCGAACACGACATGCGTCGCCGGCAGGACGATGCCGAAGATCAGAACGGCCCAGGCGATCAATTGGTCCATGGCGGGGGTCCGGAAAAGCTCGAGTTTGGGCGGGGGGCGCCCGTTAAGCCTAATTTAACGGATGGGCTTTATACAGGGCAGCAGGATGACAATGTTCATCCCGTCAATTAGACGCCTCCCTGTCAACTCGCCGCCCCGCAAGGGGCGGCTTTTTTTGGCTTTTCAGCGGGTTCCCCGAGCCATCCCGCAAGGGCCGGGGATGGCCCTTGCGCGACCGGACCCGCCGCGCCTAGAGTTTGCCCGTGTTTGGGTCGAGGCGAGTTCGACAGGGACGAAGCTTTACCAACAAAAGGGCCGCCGGGTTCAAGGCGGCCCTAACTGTTTCCGGCGGAGGCGACGGCCGCCAGCGCGAGAATCGCATGAAAGCGAAACGGCAAGGCAAGACGACCGCGAAACCCTCCGCCAACCCGGCCCCGGAAACCCGCGCGCGCTATCCCCATTTCATGCCGCTGCAAACGCGCTGGGCCGACAACGACGTCTACGGCCACGTCAACAACGTGACCTACTACGCCTACTTCGACACGATCATCAATTGCTACCTGATCGAGAAGGGCGGGCTCGACATCGCGGGCGGCGACGTGATCGGCTTCGCGGTCGAAACCATGTGCCGCTACCTGAAGCCGCTCGCCTATCCCGACGCGCTCGACGCCGGCCTCAGGGTCGGGCACCTCGGCAATTCGAGCGTGCGCTACGAAGTCGGTATATTTCGTCGGGGCGAGAACGAAGTTGCCGCCGCCGGCCACTTCGTCCACGTGTTCGTGGATCGCCGCACCGGCCGGCCGGTGGCGCTGCCGCCGGTTCTCCGCCGCGCGTTGGAACGAATCCGGGTTCAGACCTGAGTTGCGCCCCTACCGTGGCGCGACGGCCGGGCGGGCCGCGGCCACCGCGGGACGCGGCGCTGGCGCCGGGGCGGCGGCGGGGCGGTGCGCGGCGGCGGTGCGCTCGGCTTTTTGGCGGGCGGACACATCCTCGTCCCACACAACCTCGTAGAGAGTGATGTCGCCGTCGAAGCCCTTCATGGCATAGCCGCCGCGATTGACGAATTTGTAATTCTTGCCGGCACACACCATGCGCACCGAATCGGGCACGAAGATTTCGTTGGCCTTGGCCTTGTCGGTGATGCGCGCGGAGAGCTGCACGGTCGAACCGAACAGGTCGCCGTCCTCGGCGATGGGCTCGCCTGTATTCAGGCCGATCTTCAATTGGAGCGGCAGATCGGGGTAATCGCGGCAGTGGGCGGTGGTGTCCTTCTGAATCTGGATCGACGCTTCCACCGCGCCGGAAGCCTGGGCGAAGGACGCCATGATGCCGTCGCCGGTGTGCTTGATTTCGCGGCCGTTGAAGCGCGTCAGGGCCTGGCGAACGATGCGGTTGTGGGCGCGGACCACTTGCTGGGCCACCTGCTGGCCGCGCTCCTGGGTGAGTGCGGTCGAGCCGACCATGTCGGTGAACATGACGGTGATGACCTGGGATTGCTCCTCCTTCGGCTTCGGTTTCGACCAGTCGCCGATGGCGGCGGTGAGGTGCTTCAAGCCCTCGCCCTCGTCGGAGAAATAGGTGTTCATGGCGTTGCGGCCGGCCTGGAACATTTGCATGTAGCGCGCGTCCTGGAGGAGATAGCTTTCGTAGTTTCCGGCGAAGCCGAGCGCGTGATCGGGCTTGAAGCCGAGCGCCTGGACGGCGTCGCCGAGAATCCGGGTTTTCGCCATCGTGTCGAGATCTCTTTTCTGGGAAAGGATTTCGCACGCGCCGGCGAGGAACAGGTTGAGGCCGAACTTGGTGTAGCTGTCGAGCTTCTTGTGGGTGGTGGAAACCTGCTCCAGCGTGCGCCCCAAAAAGCGGAGGATGTAGGTCTTCTGCTTTTCGACGTGCGGATTGAGCGGCGCGCCGCCGGTTTCCGCCGGCGCGGCCGCGGCTTCGGCGGGCGCGGCTCCGGCCTCGGCTTCGGCCATCGGCGATTCCTGGGCTTCCTTGGCCGCGTGATCCTGGAGAATTTCGGCCGCCGCCTCGCGCAGTTTCCGGGCGAGATCGTCGGGCGTGGGCTCGGGCCCTTCCTGCGGCATTTCCACTTCGCTCGGCGCCGGCCGGGCGATCGGTTTCTTGGCCGGCTTCGGCTTGGCTCCGAACGCGGGCATTTCCTTTTGGTGCTCGGGGACGGCGATGCCCTTGCCGCCGAGCAGGATGGACGATGTGAACCCGGCGACCACCAGGAACGAGAGGACGAAGACGCCAAAGTAGAAGTTGTCGCCCGCATGCCCGACCACCGAAATTCCCATGAAGGTCGGACCGGTGATGAACTGGCTGAGACCGAAGGCGGATCCCATCCCTCCGATGGCGCCGACGATCAGCACCGCCAGCAGCCGCAATAGAATTCCGCTAAGCGTGCTTCGTCCCCTCTTCGCCGCCGCCTTGGGCTTGGCCGCCGGCCGCGCCCCCCGGGCCGCGCGGAGAGGGTTCGGGCTCCGCTTCGGCGTAGCTGGAGGCGCGCGGTTGCGGCGGGGCCGTCCGGCCCGGAGCCGTCTTGGCCGGGGCCGTCTCCATCTTGAGGCCCGCGCTCTTGTAGATGATGTACTCGGAGCTGGAACCGCGCGCCTGATCGTAAACGTCCTTGACGACCTTGACCGCGCTGATGCCCGGGGTCTTTTCGAGCGACTTGGCTTCCTCGACCGCGGTGTCCTTTTTGGACACCGGAAAGCGGGCGTGGATGGTCCATCGCCCGTTTTGCTGGACCATGATCTCGAGATTGGTTTGAAGCCCCATGGCGTACTCTGCGGCCGTATTCCCTTGCCGGGCGGGCACGATCACCCGCCCGGAAATTCCCGGTGCACGACGGCCAGGGGAGGCCGGAATTCTCTCCGGGATTTCCCGCGGGCGTTCGATTCTCGCCCAAGAGCAATTCTCGGCGCCGTTTTCTGGCGACCGTGTTCGGAAATGATCTTAACAAAAACATCCCGTCGGGAAACCCCCATATGTCGATAACAATCGGGATTCGTTGAGATTTTCCAGCGCGACAGGGAAAAGATGGTAAATTCTCGGCCGGCGGGGCCAAGGGCGGGCGTCAACCCTTGAGGCCGAAGCTCTTGAAACGCTTGTTGAATTTCGCGAGCTGGCCGCCGCTGTCCACGAGCCGGTGGACGCCGGTCCAGGCGGGATGGGTCTTGGGATCAATATCGAGTTTGAGCGTATCCCCGGCCTTGCCGTAGGTGGACCGGGTCTTGAAGCTCGATCCATCGGTCATGACGACCGAGATCTCGTGATATTCCGGATGAATGTTCTTTTTCATGCGTTTGCTCCCGCGCGCGGGCGGCCTATATACAGACGACCCCCGGACCGCGCAAGGGGGCGAAGGGGAACCCCGGGAGGGGCGCGGAAAATGCAGCTTTCAGGGGCAGCGACAGAGCATGACCGAAGCGGAATTTGAACGGCTCAGCGTCGCGACGCTTGCCCGCTTCGCCGAAATGCTGGAGCGGAAACTCGGCGACGCCGCCGAGGTCGATTTCCAAGACGGCATCCTCACCGTCGTCCTCGAACAGGGCGGCACGTACGTCATCAACCGGCACACCCCCAACCGCCAGATCTGGCTGTCCTCGCCCCGGAGCGGGGCCGCTCACTACGGCTTTGACGCCGGCTGCAAAGCCTGGATCGACACCCGTTCGGGCCGCGCGCTCAGCCTCGTGCTCGGCGAAGAACTCGGTCCGATCGCGTCCGAACCGCTCGTCTTCGATTGATTCATTTCTTGAGCACGCGCGGCGCGAGAACGGCCAGCAACACCATGAGCAGCGCGCCGCCGAAATAAGGCGCGTCCTTGCTGATCAGGCCGAAGATCGCGCCCGCCCAGGCGGGCCCGAGCACGCGCCCAAGGGTGGCGGACGAGCGCGCGAATCCCATGACCCCGCCGCGCTCCCGTTCTCCCGCCTCGAGCGATATCAGGCTGTTGAGCGCGGGCGAAACCAGGCTGAACCCCGCGCCCGCCAGCGCCATCGCCGGGACGAGGGCATAAACGTTCCCGGCGAAAGGAATGGCGCCAAGCCCGAGCGCCAGCAAGATCGCGCCGATCAAAACCAAACGCCGTTCGCCGAAGCGCGCCGTCAGGCGCCCGATCGCTCCGCCCTGGATGGCGGCGCTGAGAATTCCGATGAAGGCGAAGAGATAGCCGTTTTGCTCCGGCCCCCAGCCGAACTGGCGCTGGGACCAAATGGCGAAGGTCGCTTCCATGCCGGCGAAGACGAAGGTCGCGAGAAACATCAGCCCGATCATCCCGTTCAGGCGCGGGCGCCGGAGCATTTCAAGCCACGTTCCGGACGCCGGCGCGCCCGGCCCTCGCGCCCGCGCTTCGGGGGACAGCGATTCGGGCAGACGAAACCAGGCGAGCGCGAAGGCCAACGCCGAAAGCAGGGCGGCGGCGAGCGCGGGGGTTTGAAAATCCGCCGCCGCCGGGTCCGGGCCGGCGAGCAGGCCGCCGATCGCCGGTCCGGCGATGAAGCCGAGACCGAAGGCCGCGCCGACGATCCCCATGCCGCGGGCGCGCGTCTCGGGTGCGGTGATGTCGGCGATGTAGGCAAACGCGGTCGAGATGTTGCCGGCCATGAACCCGGTCAAGATGCGCACCGCGAACAGCCCTGCCAGGGTCTCGATCGAGGCGAGCGCCACGTATCCGGCGACCATGCCGAGTAGCGTCACCAGCAGCACCGGCCGCCGCCCGATCCGGTCGCTGATCCGCCCCCACACCGGCGCCGCCACCAGTTGCGCCGCGGAATAGGACGCCATCACCAGCCCGACCTCGAAGGGCGATGCGCCGAAATGCTCGGCGAAAAACGGCAACAGCGGGATGATGATTCCGAAACCGATCAAGTCCACGAGGACGATGAGGAATAAAGCGGACATGGGTGTGGGGGAAATGGAGCGCGGAGGGAATGGGTCAGCGTTCGGTGAGCTTGATCTCGATCCGCCGGTTGCGGCGATAGGCGATCTCGTCGCGCCGTTCGTCCAGGGGATGATACTCGCCGAAACCGGCGGCGGCGAGTCGGTTGGCGGGCAGCCCTCGCGTCATCAGGAACCGGAGCACCGAAAGGGCGCGGGCCGACGACAGTTCCCAGTTGGAGGGATAGCGGGGCGTGGCGATGGGAACGCGGTCGGTGTGCCCGTCGATTCTGAGCACCCAATCGATGTCGGCGGGAATTCGCTGGCTGAGCTCGGCGAGCAGGGCGGCGAGGCGGGCGAGCTGCTCGGCGCCGCCGGCGCCGATATCGGCCGAGCCGGTCTCGAACAGGACTTCGGATTGGAGCACGAACCGGTCGCCGACGATGCGAATGTCGGGATGATCGCCCAGCACCTCGCGCAACCGGCCGAAGAACTCGGAGCGGTAACGGGAAAGCTCCTGCACTTTGCCGGCGAGCGCGGCATTGAGCCGGCTGCCGAGCGCGCTGACCTGCGCTTTTTGCTCGGCCGTAAGTTTTTCGGAGGCTTGCAGCGCCTCGTTGAGGCGCGCGAGCTGCTCGTTGAGCGCGGCCATCTGGCGATTCAGCAGCGCGACCTGGGCTCGCGCGCTCTCGGAAACCTTTCGTTCCTCGATCAAGTTCCGATCCGTGGTCTCGACCCTGGCGGCGAGGCCGGCGGCCTTCTTTTCCAATTCGTCGCGCAACGCCGTGAGCGCGGCGATGTCGGCGACCACGCGCGCGACTTTTTCCTGGGCCTCGGCGGTGGCGGCGCGCGACGCGCGCAAGTCGCGATCGGTCTCGTCGAGCTTGAGCCCGAGCGCGCGGGTCCGCTCCGCCAAATCGTCGCGGGCGGAGACCGAAGACTCGAACTCCTGGGACATTTGCGCGATGTTGCCGCGCAGTTCCTGGTTCGCCTTGCGCTCGAGCGACAGGAGTTCGGCCAGATCCCCCATGTCGCCCTGGAGCCGGCGCAGCGCGTTGTCGCGCCCGAGCAGCGCCTCGCCGAGAAAAAACTGGGCGAGCACGAACAGGGTCAAAAGGAAAACCAGCGCGAGCAGGAGCGTCGTCAGGGCGTCGACGAAACCGGGCCAGATGTTGACGTCGCGCTGCGAGCGGCGGGAGGCGAGGGTCATGACCGTGCCCGGCCTAGCGCCCGCCGGCGTCGGAGGCCGCCGCGATGGTCCGGGCGAGCAACTTGATTTCGCTGCGAACCTGGCCGACCAGGTGCTCCCGCCCGGCGCGGGTTTCCTCGACCAGCTTGGAGAGCTGGAGATCGAGGTTGCGGATGTGGCCCCGGGTCACGTCGTCCATTCCGCCCGCGCCGCCGCGCCCGCCGGCGTCCGCGATCTTGGCGAGGATTTGCTTCAATTCGTTGTGCGATTCGGCGAGCGCGCGCATCAAGCTCTGTTCGGTGCGCATGTGGTCGGTAAGCGTCGAAAGCCCGGTCCCGAGCGCGGTCAAGGCGGCGTGGCCTTGGGCGCGGGTTTCCTCGCCGCGCGCGATGGTGCGCTGGAGGCCATCGAGGCTCTCGGCGGTTTGTTCGAGCAAGGCCTGGACGTAGGACGGAACCGATTGATCGCCGTCGGTCGAAGCAAGGCCGCTGGAGAGCCGCGTCTGGCCCGCGAGCCAATCCTCGAGCTCGGTGAAGAAGTGGTTCTGCGCCTGGCCGGCCTGAAGATCGAGGAAGCCGAGCACGAGCGACGCCGCCAAGCCGAACAGCGAGGACGAGAACGCGGTGCCCATGCCCGCAAGCGGGGATTCGAGGCCCTTCTTGAGATCGGAGAACATCGCGGCCGCGTCGCCCGAGCCGACGCTGAGCCCCGCGATCACGTTGCGGATCGAGGACATGGTTTCGAGCAGCCCCCAGAAGGTGCCGAGCAGGCCGAGAAAGATGAGCAGCCCGACCATGTAGCGCGAGATGTCGCGCGATTCGTCGAGCCGGGCGGAGATGCCGTCGAGCACCGATCGGGTGGCGAGCGCCGAGAGGGTGAGCCGTCCGCTCCGCTCGCGCAGCATGGCGGCCATCGGCGCGAGCAGCCGGATCGGGCGGGAATCCGAAAGCTGCGACCGGTCGCTGCGGAAACTCTCGAGCCACGTCAGCTCGGGGTAGAGCATCAAGACTTGGCGGAAATTGAACAGGATGCCGAGGAGAAAGACGCCGAGGATCAACCCGTTGAGCGGAGGATTGGCGAGAAAGGCGTTGCGGATCGGCGCGAACGAGAACGCGACCAACACGAACCCCACGGCCAGAAACACCGCCATGCGGATGAGGAAACGACGCGGACGAGCCATGCTTCGCCCTCTTTGGAATGTTCGACCGGCGGGATCGCGGCGACGGTCCGTCAGCGATCGCCGAACGACAGATCGACCCGGTTCGCGGGTAGGTCCGGAACCTTGTCGCCAATGGCGCGCACGTCGATCCGGGTGGAGCGCACGCCGTTATCGATCAGGAACGTGCGCACGGCCAGCGCGCGCGAGAGCGCGAGCCGCCTAGCCGCGCTGGAGGATAGATCGTCCCCGGCGGCGTAGGCAACGAGCTGCAACCGCAAGCTCTCCTGCGCCTTCATGCGCTCGGCGAGTTCCTTGAGGCCGCCGTGCGCCGACGCCGGAAGCGCGCTCGCGCCGGCGGCAAACGCGATCTGCATGGCCCGGGCCGCGCCCGGGGCGACGGGAAGCGCGGCCTGGCTCGGCGCCTGGGCCGCGGGCGCTGGCTGTTGTGCCGCGGGCGCTGGCGGGGCCGAGGCCGAGGCGGGAGGCGGAACGGGAAGGGAGGCGACCGGATCCGGAGCGGGCGGAGCGATGGGGCGCGGCGCGGGGGCGGCCGGCGGGGCCGCGGCCACGGGCGGAGGCGGCGGCGGCGCGGCGGGTTGCGCCACGGGCTCGGTGGCGTGTGCCGGTGGCGGCGAAGGCGAGGGCGCCGGCATAACCGCGACGACCGGCGGCGCCGGCGGCAGCATCGGGATTCCGGGCGGCGGGGCGGGAGCGGCGGCGAGCCTTTCGACCGGGGCCCGAGGCGCCCGCGCCGGAGCCTGGGCGGCTGCCTGGGGGGCGGTCCCGCCGGGAGGCGGGCCGACTTTAGCTTGCCGCACGGATTCGCTCGTGGCGGCCCGGCTCTTGGCCGCGGGCGCGGGTGGCCGCGCGAGCTGGGCGGTTTGGCCGGAGGGCGCGCCCAGGCCATGGAAGCGGGAGCGCGGCATTTCGGGTCCCGGCATTTGCAAGGGGCCGCCGGCGCGGGGAACGACCCCGGCCGCGGGCAGGGGCGCGGTGCGCCGGCCAAAGCCGCCGTCGTCGATCACGCTCAAGTCGATGAAAACCGAGGCGTCGTCGTAATAGGGGCCGGCGCCCTGGGCGGCGGCGTCGGAAGCGAACGCGAGGGCGGCGAAGACTAGGGCAACGCGCGCGCTCAAGCTTCCCGCACGATCTTCACGCCGGCTCGACATTGATTTCTTATATCCCATTTCCGCCTCCCCCGAACCTTGAGGCGATTCTAAACCAAACTCACCATAAACCAAGGCCATCGCGCCGCACAACCGCATAAGGCCGGCGGCGAGATGCGTTCATCTCGTCATTCCCGCGAAAGCGGGAATCCAGCTTTTTTTCAAGTACCTGGACCCCCGCTTGCGCGGGGGTGACGATTCCCGCCGAACGCGACCTGCCTCTAGCGGCAAGCGCGCAGCAGCTCTCCGAGAGAATCATGGAGCGAATCGTTGGCGGCGAGAATGTCGCCGCTCGCCATCATGGTCGGTCCGCCGGCGAGATCGGTGACGAACCCGCCGGCCTCGCGCACCAGCACGATGCCGGCGGCCATGTCCCACGGCTGCAAGCCGGTTTCCCAGAAACCGTCGTAGCGGCCGGCGGCGATGTAGGCGAGATCGAGCGCCGCCGAGCCGAACCGCCGCACCCCGGCCGAGACCGCCATCACCCGGGCGAGCTGGCGCAGGAACAGCTCGTGGTCGCGCCGGCCGGAAAAGGGAATCCCGGTGGCGAACAGCGCAATATCCATGTCCCGGCGCGCCGCGACCCGGAGCCGCCGACCGTTGAGATACGCGCCCTGGCCTTTTTCCGCCCAGTAGAGCTCGTCGCTGATCGGGTTGTAGATGACGCCCGCGATCAGCTCGCCATCGCGCTCGAGCGCGACCGAGACGGCGAAGTGGGGAATGCCGTGGAGAAAATTGGTGGTCCCGTCGAGCGGATCGACGATCCAGCGGTTTGACGTATCGGCTCCCACGCTTGCGCCGCTTTCTTCCATCAGGAAACCGTAGTTTGGGCGAACGCGGCTGAGTTCCTCGCGCACGACCCGCTCGGCCTTGTGGTCGGCTTGGGACACGAAGTCGGACGGGCTTTTCTTGGCGACCTGGAGATGTTCGACCTCGCCGAAGTCGCGCACCAGGGCGCGGCCCGCTTTCTTCGCGGCGGCGGTCATGACGGTGATCAGGGCCGAGCGCGGGGTCATCGGTCGTTCTCTTTCAAGACTTGGCGCGCTCGACGTAAGCGACTTCCTCGGTGTTGACGACGACGCGGGTGCCCGCCTCGACGAACGGAGGCACCATGATGCGCACGCCATTCGACAACATCGCCGGCTTGTAGGACGAGGCCGCGGTCTGGCCCCTGACCACCGGATCGGCCTCGGTCACTTCCAGCACCACCGTCTGCGGCAGATGCACGGCGACCGGACGGCCCTCGATCAAGTCCACGCTGACGTGCATGTTTTCCTGCAGAAACGCGGCCGCCGCGCCGAGCAGTTCCCGGGGCAGCGTGGTCTGCTCGTAGTTTTCCGAATCCATGAAGGTCAGCATGTTGCCCTCGGCGAAGAGATAGGCGTATTCGCGCGAGTCGACGCTCAGCTTCTCGACCGTGTCCTGGGTGCGCCAGCGCTCGTTGCTCTTGACGCCGCTCGCGACGTCGCGCATCTCGACCTGGATGAACGCGCCGCCCTTGCCCGGCTGAATGAGCTGGATCTTCAGCACCGACCATTGCTTGCCCTCGTGCTCGATGACGTTGCCGGGGCGGATGTTGTTGGCCTGGATTTTCATGGCGGCGCTTTCTATCAGCCGCGCCCGGGGCTGGCAACGCCTAGGGGCGAAGAATCATTCCGGCGGATAGCGATGCGCGCCCCCCGAGGTGTCCTTAACCCATCCTTCGCCGTCGGGGCCATGGCCGGGCTCGACCGGAACCTTGCCGTGGCCCCCCGGGATATCGAGCACGTAGGTGGGGAGAGCGAGGCCCGAGACCCGACGGCGGAGCTCGGCCATCAGGGCGCGGCCCTCGCCGACGGTGGTGCGGAAGTGGGCCGCCCCCGCCACCATGTCGCAGTGGTGCAGGTAGTAAGGCTTGATCCGGGCGGCGACGAGGGCCTCCATCAGCTCGGCCAGCGCGTCGGCGGTGTCGTTGACGCCGCGGAGCAGCACGGTCTGGGCGAGCACCGGAATCCCGGCGTCGAGAAACATCCGGGTTGCGGCCAGGGCTTCGCGGGTGAGTTCGCGGGCGTGATTGCAATGAACGGCGAGGTACATGGCTTTTTGGGTCGCGAGCGCGGCGACGAGCGCCGTCGTCACCCGCGACGGCGCCGCGATCGGGACGCGGCTGTGGACGCGGATGGTGGCGAGATGCGGGATCGCGTCGAGCGCGGCCGTGAGGCGGGCCAGGCGCTCCGCCGACAGCACCAAGGGATCGCCGCCGGTAAGGATGACTTCGCGGATGGGCGGGTGCGCGCGGATGTACCCGAGCGCGGAGTCGAGCTCGGGTTCGTTCAAGCTGCGGGGCTGGCCGAGCGCGTGGCGGCGGAAGCAGAACCGGCAATGGACCGCGCAAACCTCAGTCGGCATCAACAGCACCCGGTCGGGATGGCGATGGACGAGACCGCGCATCGGCGAATGCGCGGCGTCGCCGATCGGGTCTGCCCTCTCGCCGGGGCTTGAGATAAGCTCGTCGGCCGAGGGCACGTACTGGCGCGCGATCGGATCGGCCGGACTCGAGGGATCGAGGAGCGCGCGGGTCTCCTCGGATATCAGTTCCGGCCAGAAATCGGCGGGCGTGGTTTGCGGCGCGATCTTATTCATGGGAAACCGACAATAGTGGCAACCGAATCCGAACCCTGGTGGAAGCCGGAGCAATTGGCAAGGCGCCAAGGCGCCCTGGAAGCGCGCGGGCGCATGGTCCGCGGCGTGCGGGGGTTCTTCGAGGCGCGCGCGTTCGCCGAGGTCGAAACCCCGGCGCTGCAGGCGAGCCCGGGAATGGAAGCGCACTTGCGCGCCTTCCGAACCGAACTCCGCGAGCCGTTCGGCCAGGGCCGCCGCGCGCTTTATCTCCACACGTCGCCGGAATTCGCCATGAAAAAGCTGCTCGCGGGCGGGATGGAGCGCATCTTCCAGATCGCCCGGGTGTTTCGCAACGAGGAGCGCTCAGGCCTCCATCATCCCGAATTCACCCTGCTCGAATGGTACCGCGCCGGGGCGACGCTCGCCGATCTCATGGACGAGTGCGAGGCGCTGGTGCGGGCGTGCGCCGACGCCGCCGGAACCACGGCGCTGACTTGGCAAGGGCGCGCGAGCGATCCGCGATTGCCCTGGCGGCGATTGAGCGTCGCCGACGCCTTCCGGGAATACGCCGGGTTCGACGTGCTGGCCCTTGCGGGCGATGTGCCGGGGATTCGCCGCGCGGCCAAGCGGATCGGCATCACGCCGGGGCCGCGCGACGATTGGGACGACATTTTTTTCCGCGTGTTCCTGGAAAAGATCGAAATGCACCTCGGCGTTCCGGCGCCGACGATCCTGCATGGCTATCCGGCAAGCATGGCGGCGCTGGCGAAGCTCGACGAGCGCGACCCGCGCGTGGCCGAGAGGTTCGAGGTTTACGTCGCCGGCATGGAACTCGCCAACGCCTTCGCCGAACTCACCGATCCGGTCGAGCAACGCCGACGTTTTGAAGTGGATAACGCCAAGCGCGAAAAATTGTTCGGCGAGCGCTATCCGGTGGACGCGGATTTCATCGCCGCGCTGGAGGCCGGGTTGCCCGCGGCGGCCGGGATCGCGCTCGGCTTCGACCGCCTCGTCATGCTGGCGACGGGCGCGGAAACGATCGAAGACGTGCTCTGGGCGCCGGTGGCTAAGTAGAAGCCTTTATCGCCGCGTTGAACGCCTTGACCGCCGCCGCCGGGCCTTGGGCGTGGTCCCACACCGCCGACACGGCGGCGATGAAGTCCGCGCCGGCCTTCACCAGGGGCGCGCAGTTCTCAGGCGTGATGCCGCCGATGGCGACGCACGGGACCACCGTGATCTCCGCCCACCACTCGATCAGATCGAAACCGGCCCGCGTTTTGGGCGTTTTGGTCCCGGTCGGGAAAAACGCGCCGAAGGCGACGTAATCGGCGCCTTGTTCGGCCGCGGCGATGGCGAGATCGCGGGAATCGTGACAGGTGACGCCGACGACGCCGTCCGGGCCCATCGCTTGGCGCGCGTCGGCGTAAGGGGCGTCTTCCTGGCCGATGTGGACGCCATGGCAGCCGGTGGCGGCGGCCAAGTCGGGGCGGTCGTTCAAGATGAACGTCGCGGCGCGGGCCTGCGCGATCGGCAAAAGGGTTTCGACCGCGCGCCGGATGTCGTCGTCGGATGTGTCTTTGAGGCGGAGTTGGAGCGCGGCCACATCGCCGCCGTCGAGCGCCGCTTTCAAGGCTTCGGCGAACGCCGGCAGGAAGATCCGGGGCGGGGTGACGAGATAAAGCCGGGTCCCGCCGGTAGGCGGGGGCGAATTAGAGTCTCCGCGTGCGTTAGCCATGGTTCAGCCACGCCCGCGCGGAGGACAAGGGATCGGCGACGCCGAGATCGAGCGCGCCGCGGACTTGCGCGCGCCGAGCGCACAAAACCTTCGCCCCATGCTGCCCCGCGATATCCTCGATCTTGGCGCGGACCTCGTCGGCGACATCGAGCATGACCGTTTGCACCCCTTCGCGCAGCGCGGCCAGCGCCACCCCGGGATCGCGCCCGCAATCGAGGATCGCGCTTTCGAGGGCGTCCGGCTCGGCGCGAACCGCCTCGGCCACCAATTCCCGCCACACCGCCGGCCCGAGCGCCGCCGCCGCGCCCGGCGCGCCGATCAGACACACCCGACGCTTGCGCTCGCGCGCGGCCTTTAACGCGGCCTTCGCCTGCCCGAGATCGTGGACGACGAAAGCGGCCGGACTCATGTCCCCGTCACTTGGCGTTGGCCATCGCCACCGCCGTATCGGCCATGCGGTTGGAGAAGCCCCACTCGTTGTCGTACCAGGCGAGCACGCGGACGAAGTCGCCGCCGACCACCTGGGTCTGGGTCAGATCGAAGGTCGAGCTGGCAGGGTTGTGGTTGAAATCGATCGAGAC
Source organism: Rhodospirillales bacterium (assembly GCA_009693905.1). GTDB lineage: Bacteria > Pseudomonadota > Alphaproteobacteria > Rhodospirillales > 2-12-FULL-67-15 > 2-12-FULL-67-15. Next base: position 56,305 of record SHWG01000001.1, read on the forward strand.
CAGCGGCTGGTCGTTGAGCCCGAGCACGCCCTTGAGCCGGCCGTTGGCGGCTTCGGTCATCGCCGCGTTGATCTCCTCGACGGTGGCTTTCTTGCGGGCGAGGAACTTGAAGTCGACCGCCGAGACGTTCGGGATTGGCACCCGGAGCGAGGTGCCGTCGAGCTTGCCCGCGAGTTCCGGCAGCACCAGTCCGACCGCCTTGGCCGCGCCGGTCGAGGTCGGGATGATCGAGAGCGAAGCCGCCCGCGCCCGGCGCGGGTCCTTGTGCAGGGTATCGACGGTGCGCTGGTCGCCGGTGAAGGCATGGATGGTGGTCATGTAGCCTTTTTCGATGCCGAAGGCCTGGTTGAGCACATCGGCGACCGGGGCGAGACAGTTGGTGGTGCAGGAGGCGTTGGAAACGACCGTGTGCGCGCCGGTGAGCTTCGCGTGATTGACGCCGTAAACGACGGTCAGATCGACGCCTTCCGCTGGCGCCGAGACGAGGACTTTCTTGGCGCCCGCGGCGAGGTGGGCGGCGGCGGCTTTACGGTCGGTGAACAACCCGGTGCATTCGAGCGCGATCTCGACGCCGAGCTTCTGCCACGGCAGCTTGGCCGGGTCCCGCTCGGCGACGACCCGGATGGCCGACTTGCCGATGGTCATGACATCGCCCTTGACCGTGACCTCGGCGGGCATCGGGCCGTGGACCGAGTCGTAGCGAAGCAGGTGGGCGTTGGCCTCGGCCGAGCCCAAATCGTTGATCGCGACCACCTCGATGTCCCGGCGCCCGGATTCCAGGATCGCCCGCAACACCAGCCGGCCGATGCGCCCGAAACCGTTGATCGCCACCCGTACCGCCATCGTATCCCCCGATTGAATGATCGTGCGAAGCCCGCGAAACTCGCGCACCTTCGAGCGAACGGCCCGGCCCGTCAACGATATTTTACGGCGGTTGACGGTGCGCGCCGCGGCTACCTATGCTGCTTCGTGCGCGGGACGCGCGCGCAAGCCGGTATGCCGTGCGAATGCACGCCCACCGGCGTGACGCATCGGAACTTTCGGCCGGCGGGGGAGAGACCGTTGAAGGAAACATCATCGCGGGCGCCGGCCCGCAAGTCGGGCCGGCTCGGGGCCGCCGAGGACCGGCTCGACGCGGCGCTGGACCGGCTCGACGCGGCGCTCGCGGAGCGGACCGGGGACCCGGGGTCCGTGACGCGGTTGCAGGAGGAAAACGCGGCGCTGCGGCAAATCCGCGACGGCGTGTCGGAGCGCCTCGACGCCGCCGTCGAGCGCCTGCGCCGGGCGCTCGCGCACTAGGGAGGGATTGGACCCATGGCCCAGACCGCGGTTCGGATCAACGGACGCTCGTACCCGATCGTCTGCGACGACGGCCAGGAGGCGCACCTGGCCAAGCTCGCCCTGTTCATAGACAAGCGGATCGAACAGCTCGCCGCCGCGGTCGGGTGCTCGGACGATGCCCGCCTTCTGGTGATGGCGAGCCTCTTGGTCGCCGACGAGCTGATGGACGCCCAGGCGGAATCGCAAACCGTCCGCGCCGGGGCGGACAAAAGCCCGGCGATGGCCGCGGCCGCGGCCGCGGCCGAGGACGCGGTCGCGCAGCGCATCGAGCGGATCGCGGTGCGGATCGAGGGCCTGGCCGAGCGTTTGGAGCAGGCTTCGGCCTGACTGGGCCCGATGACTCTCGACGCGGACAAGAAATCCGTCCGCACGGAAGCGGCTGAGCGCCGGAACGCGGCCTTTGCCGCCGATCCAGGCGCGGGCGAGGCGTTGGCCCGGCGGGTGATCGAACGAGCCCGAGCGCTCGGGCTAGGACCCGGCGTCGCGGTTTCGGCTTATTGGCCGATGCGCGAGGAAATGGACGCGCGGCCCCTGATGCGGGAACTCGCCCGGATCGAATGCGTGGTGGCGCTTCCGGTGGTGATGGGCAAGGGAAAACCCCTCGTCTTCCGGCGCTGGCGGCCGGAAACGGTCCTGCGTTCGGGCCCCTTCGGCTTGAGCGAACCCAATGAAGGCGACCCCGAGGTGACGCCCCGGATCGTGTTCGCGCCATTGCTTGCCTTCGATCGGCGGGGCCATCGCATCGGCTGGGGGGCGGGGTTCTACGACCGCACCCTTGCGGACTTGCGCTCGCGCGGCCCCGCCTTGGCGGTCGGCGTCGCCTATGCCGCCCAGGAGCTTGCCCATGTGCCCGCCGGCCTGCACGATCAGCCGCTCGATTGGATCGCGACCGAGCGCGAAGTGACCCGACTTTCGGGTCACTCCCGCGCAAGCGGGGGTCTATAACCCATGCGGATTCTGATTTTAGGCGACGTGGTCGGAAGCTCAGGGAGGAAGGTGGTGGCCGAGCACGTGCCGCGCCTGCGCCGCGAGCTCGATCTCGATTTCGTCATCGTCAACGGCGAGAACGCGGCGCACGGCTTCGGCATCACCGGGCCGATCTGCGCCGAGCTTTACGCCGCCGGGGCCGACGTCATCACCACCGGCAATCACGTCTGGGACCAGCGCGAAATCGCGGCCTACATCGAGAACGATTCGCGCCTCCTGCGCCCGCTCAATTATTCGCAGGGCGCTCCGGGGCGCGGCAGCGGCGTGTTCGCCGCCCGCGACGGGCACCAGGTGATGGTGATTCATCCCATGGGCCGGCTCTACATGGAGCCGCTCGACAATCCCTTCACCGCGGTCGAAGCCGCGCTCGCCAACCACCGCCTCGGCGCGTCGGTGGCGGCAATCGTGGTCGATATCCACGCCGAGGCGACGAGCGAGAAGATGGCGATGGGGGTCTTTCTCGACGGCCGGGTCTCGGCGGTGGTCGGCAGCCACACCCACGTGCCGACCGCGGACGCGCGCGTGCTTCCCGGCGGCACCGCCTATCTCACCGACCTCGGCATGTGCGGCGACTACGATTCCGTGATCGGCATGGAAAAGGGCTTGGCGACGGAGCGGTTCGTGCGCAAGGTCATCGGCGGCCGGCTCGAGCCCGCCGAAGGGCCGGGCGCGCTCGCCGGGCTTTATGTCGAGACCGACGACGCGACCGGGCTTGCCCGGCGGGTCGAGCCGGTCAGGATCGGCCCGGGACTCGCGCAAGCGATCCCCGAACGGGGACGATAACTCGAAAGGAAAGATCGTCATGCCGACACAACTGGAAAAAGCCCGGGCCTTTCGCGCGCTGCACGAGCGGCCCGGCGTGTTTGTCGTTCCCAATCCCTAGGACGCGGGCACCGCCAAGCTGCTCGCTTCGCTCGGCTACGAATCGCTAGCGACCACCAGCCTCGGCTTCGCCAACACCCTTGGGCGGGTGGATGGCGCGAACGCGGTGAATTTGGGCGAAGTCCTGGATAATTGCCGCCTGATCGCGTCGCGCCGCAAGGGGCCGGGATACATGATCTCGAATCCGCGCTGGACTAGGCGACGGTAGATCGGCGAGCGCGGATGGCTCGTGTCCCAATAGGGCCGGGCCTTCATCAGCTCCTCGATGGCCTCGGGCGTGAGCGGGTCGGGTAGTCTGGGTACGGGCATGGTGGGCATGGAATCCTCCCTGGTTCCGGGGGAAGATATAGAACATATAAGGAACTAAATATCAAGATTAAAATCTGTTATTGAAAATAATTCTTGTAATATGCCAGTATATAGGATATATAACCCATAAACGCCAGATATACGGGCCGCTTGCCCCTCCCCGTCACCCCCGCGGAAGCGGGGGCCATGCTTTTGAAAAAACTGGATGCCCGCTCAGCTAAGGGCATGACGAGTGGAGAACGAGGCCCCAAACCCTGCCCCCGCTCAAAGCGGGGGGACGAGGAACTGTGAGCCATGATGCGCGATGATGAGAGATTTTCGGGTTTTCAGGCCTGTTTCGAGCGTTTTCAACGCGTTGGGGCCATTTTGCCTGATGAAACCCCCTTGAACATGGGTCCGACTTACCCGAAACCCTCTCGAAGCCCGCATCGTCGCGCCCTGAATGGGATTCTAGATGTGGTATGCTCCGTGCCCCTTGGGGGCCGAGATGATGGGTTTTGTGGGCAACATTAACGAATTGCAGGACACTTGGATCATGGCCGGTCATTCCCAGTTCAAGAACATCATGCACCGCAAGGGCAAGCAGGACGCCAAGCGGGCCCGGGTGTTCACCAAGATCATCCGAGAGCTGACCGTGGCGGCGCGCTCGGGGCTCGCCGATCCCGCGCTCAACCCGCGCTTGCGCGCGGGCGTGATGGCGGCGCGCGAAGTCAACATGCCCAAGGACACCATCGAGCGCGCGATCAAGCGCGGCTCGGGCGACGAGGAGGGTTCGGGCTTCGAGGAAGTGCGCTACGAGGGTTTCGGCCCGGGCGGCGTCGCCCTCATCGTCGAGGCGCTGACCGACAACCGCAATCGCACCGCCGGCGATATCCGCACCACCTTCGGCCGTCACGGCGGCAACCTCGGCGAGACCGGCAGCGTCGCCTTCATGTTCGAGCGGGTCGGCCTGGTGCGCTATCCGGCGGCGCGCGCAAGCGCGGACGCGATGTTCGAGGCCGCGCTCGAAGCCGGCGCCACCGACGTACGCTCGAACCGGGACGGCCACGAGATTTTCTCCGCGCCGGGCGAGTTCAACGCCGTGCGCGAGGCGCTGGAAAGGAAATTCGGCGAGGCCGCCGAGGCCCGGCTCGACTGGCGGCCGACCGGCGCGGTCGCTGTCGCCGGGGAGGCCGCCGAGAATTTGTTCAAGCTGCTCGAAGCCCTCGAGGACAACGACGACGTTCAGCGCGTCGCCGCCAACTTCGAGATCTCCGACGACGTCCTGGCGCGCCTGAGCGCCTGAACGCCGAAACGGAACGGAACGGGATGAATGCGATGAGACTGATCGGACTGGACCCGGGCTTGCGCGTCACCGGCTGGGGGGTGATCGAGATGGACGGCAACCGTCTCCGCCACGTCGCCGACGGCGGCGTGCGGAGCGACGGGGATTTGCCCCTGGCGATGCGCCTGGCGCAGCTTTACGACGGCTTGGCCGAGGTCATCGGCCGCTTCCGGCCGATCGAGGCGGCGGTCGAGGAAACCTTCGTCAACGTCAATCCCGCCGCCACCCTCAAGCTCGGCCAGGCGCGCGGCGTCGTGCTGCTCGTGCCGGCGCGTCTCGGGCTCGCGGTCGCGGAGTATTCGCCCAATCTGGTCAAGAAATCGGTGGTCGGCGCCGGGCATGCCGCCAAGCAGCAGGTGCAGATGATGATCCGCGCGCTGCTGCCCGGTGCGGCGCTCGAAAGCGCCGACGCGGCCGACGCGCTCGCCGTCGCCATCTGCCACGCCCACCATCGCGGCACCGATAACGCGATCGCCCGCGCGCTCGGCCATGAGGCGCGCGGGCTCGACCCCGCGCGCGTCCAGCCGGTAGGCGGGCCAACGAAAGCGGAGCGCACGACATGATCGCCAAGCTGCGCGGCACCGTGGATCAGATCGGCGACGGGTTCGCGGTCGTGGACGTGGGCGGGGTCGGCTATCGGGTCGCGTGCGCGGCCGGCACGCTCGGCCGGCTGCGGGCGGGCCAGACGGTGAGCCTGCACGTCGAAACCCAGGTCGGCGACGACTACATTCGCCTGTTCGGATTCCTGGAGGAAGCCGAACTCAACTGGTTTCGCCTGCTGACCACGGTTCAGGGCGTGGGCGCCAAGACCGCGCTCGCGATTCTTTCCGCGCTCCGGCCCGACGAAATCGCCCGCGCCATCGCCGCCGCCGACAAGACCGCGCTTTCGCGCGCGCCCGGCGTCGGCGGCAAGCTCGCCGCCCGGATCGCGGCCGAGCTGCGCGACAAGGTCGGCGCGCTGGCGCTGGGTGCCGCCGCGCGCGTTTCCGGCGCGGCGGGGACGGTTGCGGGAGTCGGGCTGGAAGGCCCGGTGGCGGACGCGGTTTCAGCGCTCGCCAATCTCGGCTACGCGCCCGCGGACGCCCTCGGCGCCGTCGCCCGCGCCGCCGAAACCCAAGGCGCGAAAATCTCGGTCGAGGAACTGATCCGCGCCGGCTTGGCCGAACTGTCGGGGGCCCGGACCTTGGCCGCCGGAGGGCGCGGGCGATGAAACCGAAACTCCAAGCCGACCGTGTCGTCGCCGCCGGCAATGCGCGCGAGGACGCCCCCGAAGCGTCCTTGCGCCCGCAGACGCTTGAGGATTTCACCGGCCAGGCACAGGTCCGCGCCAATCTCAAGGTTTTCATCCAGGCGGCGCGGACGCGGGGCGAGGCGCTCGACCACGTTCTCTTCCACGGGCCGCCGGGGCTCGGCAAGACGACGTTGGCCCAAATCGTCGCCCGCGAGCTCGGCGTCGGTTTTCGCGCCACTTCCGGTCCGGTGCTGGCGCGTGCGGGCGATCTTGCCGCCATTCTCACCAATCTCCAGCCGCGCGACGTGCTGTTCATCGACGAGATTCATCGCTTGAACCCGGTGGTCGAGGAAATCCTCTATCCGGCGCTGGAGGACTTCCAGCTCGACCTGATCATCGGCGAGGGCCCGGCGGCGCGCTCGATCCGGATCGACTTGACGCCGTTCACCCTGATCGGGGCGACGACGCGCTCAGGGCTGATCACCTCGCCCTTGCGCGAGCGGTTCGGGATTCCGATGCGGTTGGTGTTTTACACCCCCGACGAGTTGAGCCAGATCGTGCGCCGGGGCGCGGGCATTCTCGGATTCGACCTGACCCCCGACGGCGCCGCCGAGATCGCGCGTCGCGCCCGCGGCACGCCCCGGGTCGCCGGGCGGCTGTTGCGCCGGGTGCGGGATTTCGCCGCCGTCGCCGGGGCGGGCGCGGTGGACGCTCGTGCCGCCGACGCGGCGCTCGGCCGGCTCGAGGTGGACGGGCGCGGGCTCGACGCCATGGACCGGCGCTATCTCGCCTGCATCGCCGAGAACTACGGCGGCGGCCCGGTCGGAATCGAAACGCTGGCCGCCGCGCTCTCGGAAGAGCGCGACACTCTCGAAGAAGTGATCGAGCCCTATCTCATCCAACAGGGCTTCGTCATGCGCACCCCGCGCGGGCGGGCGCTCGCCGCCGAAGGCTACCGGCACATGGGCCTGAAGCCGCCGGCCACGCTCGCGCAACTGGCGCTGCCGGGCGAGAGCGGCGATGACTAGGCCCGGGATGGATTCCCCTCCGGCCCTTGCCGGAACCGCGCAACGACCTATCTTTCCGCTGCGCGTTTATACGATATTAACGGCCCCGAACGGTAGGATCGAGCAATGGAAAGCAATGTCGTAAGCGCGGTCGCGCTGGGCGGATCGGTGGCCCAGGACCTGAGCATGTGGGCCCTGTTCGTCCGGGCCGACTGGGTGGTGAAGGCGGTGATGATTTCGCTCTTCCTCGCCTCAATCTGGTGCTGGGCGATCATCTTCGAGAAGATGATCGGGTTGCGCCGGCTGAACGCCCGCTCGGACGAGTTCGAGCGGGCGTTCTGGTCCGGCGGCTCACTCGAGGATCTTTACGATCGGATCGGCGCGCAGCCGCGCGATCCGATGTCCTCGATCTTCGCCGCCGCCATGCGCGAGTGGCGGCGCAAGGTGATGCGCACGGAGAGCAACGAGGGACGCGAACATTCGGGCGGCTTGCAGGAGCGGATCGAGCGGGTCATGCAGATCACGATGGCGCGCGAGATGGAGCGCGCCGAGCGCTACATGACCTTCCTCGCCACCACCGGCTCGACCGCGCCGTTCATCGGCCTGTTCGGCACGGTCTGGGGCATCATGAACAGTTTTCACGCCATCGCGCTGACCAAGAACACGAGCATCGCCGTGGTCGCGCCGGGCATCGCCGAGGCGCTGTTCGCGACCGCGCTCGGGCTTCTCGCCGCGATTCCGGCGGTGGTCGCCTACAACAAGATTTCCCGCGACCTCGATCACTACGCCAGCCGGCTCGAGAGTTTCGCCGGCGAATTCGCGGCGATCCTCTCGCGCGGACTCGAAGACAAGGCCTGAGCGATGAGCACCTCTCTTCAATCCTCGCGGCGGCGGCTCGGCCGCCAGGCGCGCCGCAAGCCGATGTCGGACATCAACGTCACCCCGATGGTCGACGTGATGCTGGTGCTGCTGATCATCTTCATGGTCACGGCGCCGCTCTTGACCGTCGGCGTGCAGGTGGACCTGCCGCAAACCCGCGCCGCGATCATCCCCGGCAAGGACGAGCCGATTTCGGTTTCCGTCAACCGCGACGGCAAGATCTTCATCCAAGACACCGAAATCGAATTGAACGCGCTCGGCGCGCGCCTCGCGGCGATCTCCGGCAATAATCCCGACGCGCGCATATTCGTGCGCGGCGACAAGGCCATTGCCTATGGGCGCGTCATGGAAACGATGGGCGCGATCAACGCCGCCGGATTCAACAAGGTCGCCCTCGTGTCGGAGCAGATTCAGGACAAGGGTCGCCCGCCGCCGCGCCGGACGGGAGGCGGCGGGGCGAAGAAGTCGCAGTAAAGCAGGGTCATGCGCCGAAATGTCGTTCTTTCGCTGTTCTTTCACGCGACGGTCATCGTCGTCGCGGTCGTCGGGCTGCCGGATATCGGCAAGCGCGACTTGAATCTCGACCGCCCGATCGTGGTCGACATTCTCAACGTCGCGCCCGAGACCAACGCGCCGCCGCCGCCGCGCGCCGAGACGAAGCCGGAGCCGCCCAAGGCCGCGCCGCCGCCGCCACCGCCGCCCAAGGTTGCGCCGCCGCCGCCTCCGCCGCCGCCTCCGCCCAAGCCCACGGCCGAACCCGCGCCGGCGCCGGCGACCAAGCCCGAACCGGTCAAGGAGAAGCCGAAAGAGGAAGCCCGTCCGCCCGAACCCCGGCTTGCCAAGGTGCAACCGAAGCGCAAGCCGCCGCCGCCCGACGACATGGCTTCGGTCCTCAAGACGCTGGAGGAGAACAAGCAGCGCCCGGCCAAGACCGACAAAACCGCCAAGGATCGCAAACCGACACCGCCGCCGGAGGAGAAATTCGACCTCGCCGAAATTCAGAAGACGCTGACCCAAAAGCCGCGCATGCACGATCCCACCAAGGCGCTGTCGATCAGCGAGATCGACTTGGTGCGCCAGCAAATCGCGCAATGCTGGAACCTGCCCGCCGGGGCCAAGGACGCCCATCGCATGACCGTGGACATCCGGGTGGCGATGAACCTCGACGGCACGGTGCGCGAGGCCACCCTGCGCGAGCAAGCGCGGGTGCAGGCCGACCCGTTCTACCGGGCGATGGCGGAAAGCGCGCTCAGGGCGGTGTTGAATCCGCGCTGCCAACCCTTCAAGCTGCCACCGGACCGCTATGACGTGTGGCAGATCATGGAACTGAAGTTCGACCCGAGGGAAATCCTGTAATGGAATGCTTGAGCCGCAAAGGACGGAACCGGCGCCAGGCGGCCCGGTTGATCGCGACCGGCGCCGCGCTCGGCGCGATCGGGGCGCTGAGTCCGGCCCGGGCCGAACTGCGCATCGACATCACCCGCGGCACGGTCGAGCCGATGCCGATCGCCGTTACCCCTTTTCTCGGCGGCAACCCCGCCGAGCAAAACCACGGCCGCAACGTCGCCCGGGTCATCTCCGCCAACCTGGAGCGCTCCGGCCTGTTTCGCCCGATCGACCCCAAGGCCTTCATCCAATCCGCGGAATCGCTCGGCAACCTGCCGCGCTTCGGCGATTGGCGCGTGATCAACGCGCAAGCGCTGGTCCAAGGCCGGGTTCAGATCGTTCCCGACGGAAGGCTCAGGGCCGAGCTCCGGCTCTGGGACGTGTTCGCCGAACAACAGATGGTCGGGCTCGCCTATCACACGGTGCCGGACAACTGGCGCCGCGTCGCGCACATCATTTCCGACGCCATCTACAAGCGCGTCACCGGCGAGGACGGCTACTTCGACACCCGCATCGTCTACGTCGCGGAAAGCGGACCGATGCGCAAGCAGATCGGGCGCGTCAAGCGGCTCGCGATCATGGATCAGGACGGCGAGAACCACCGCTTCCTCACCGACGGCAGCTCGCAGGTTCTGACGCCGCGCTTCTCGCCGACGCTGCAGGAAATCACCTATCTGTCCTATTACCAAAACGTGCCGCGGGTGTATCTGTTCAACATCGACACCGGACGCCAGGAGGTCGTCGGCGATTTTCCCGGCATGACGTTCGCTCCGCACTTCTCGCCCGACGGCAAGAAGGTGATCATGACCATGGCCCAAGACGGCAATTCGGAAATCTACACGATGGATCTCCGCACCCGGACCGTGACGCAGCTTACGTTCCACTCCGCCATCGACACCTCGGCCACCTATTCGCCCGACGGCGGCCAGATCGTGTTCAACTCCGACCGGGGCGGCAGCCAGCAGCTTTATGCCATGGACGGCAACGGCCGCAATGTCCGCCGAATCAGCTTCGGCGCGGGCAAGTACGCGACTCCGGTGTGGTCCCCGCGCGGCGATTTGATCGCCTTCACCAAGATGCATCAGGGACGGTTTTATGTCGGCGTCATGCGCGCCGACGGCAGCGGCGAGAGACTCCTGGTCGAGGACTTTCTGGTCGAGGCGCCGACCTGGGCGCCGAACGGCCGCGTGTTGATGTACTTCCGCCAACAGCCTTCCGACGCCCGCGGCGGGGGCGGCCGAACCCGCCTCTACAGCATTGATCTGACAGGCCATAACGAGCGCGAAATCGTCACCCCCACGGACGCTTCCGACCCGGCTTGGTCGCCCCTGATCCCATAACCGGATTCAGTTCGAACGCATTAACCATGGCGCCGACCGAGAGCATTAGGGGCAACCCCCCCAACCCAAAAGGTTAAACGCAATGGCCTGAAAGATTTTTCTTGGAATTCAGGCCCTAACCCATTAATACCAAGCCAATCACGCCGCTTGGAACCACTCCCGGATTTCGAGGGTCGTGGGTTCCGGAAGCTCCCACGAGGAGGAGATACCAATGTTCGTTAGATTTTTATCCATGTTGACCGCCGTGGCCCTTGTCGCCGCTTGTGAAACCGCCCCCGAGGGTGGCGCCGGTGCTGCTGGCGCGGGTGCCGTCGTCCCGGGTTCGCAGCAGGATCTGATCGTCAATGTCGGCGATCGAACCTTTTTCGATTTCGACAAGTTCAACCTCAAGCCGGCAGCGCAACGCACCCTCGAGCGTCAGGCCGCCTGGCTGAAGCGGTATCCCAATATCCGCGTCCTCGTCGCCGGCAATTGCGACGAGCGTGGCACACGCGAATACAACTTGGCGCTCGGCGAGCGCCGGGCTAACTCGGCGAAGACCTATCTCGTTTCCCAGGGCATCGCCGCGGATCGGATTCGCACCATCTCCTACGGCAAGGAGCGCCCGACGGCGCTCGGCTCGAACGAGGCGGCGTGGGGCCAGAATCGGAACGCGATCACCTCGGTGGTCAGCGGCGCGGCGGGAAGTTGATCGTCTAGATTCGCCGCTTAAAATATAAGGGCGCTTGCCTGACCGGTCTTCCGGGGTGGGCAAGCGCCTTTTTATTGCCTAAAATCACCCCTATAGAGTCATACGCGTCGCGCCATCGGCGGTCGGTTTTCGACCCGCTTTATGGGCGACAACCAAGAACGTGTGGGTTCCGACCATGAAACTCATGTCCCTAGAGCGGATACTGGCGGCTCCGGCGGCCCTGTCGAAGGGCGCTCTCGCGGGCTTGATGCTATGGACGGCGCTGGCCTCGCCCGCGGTCGCGCAAGGATTGTCGGACATGGCCCCGCTGCTCGATCGGCTGCAACGGCTCGAACGCGACCTCCAGACGCTCAACGTGCAGATTGCGCGCGGCACCATGGCTCCCGTCGCGCGCGAAGGCGGCGCCGGCACCGGCGCGCCGCCGGCGCCGGCCGGCGCGGCTTCGCTGCAAATCCGTCTCGGCGCGCTGGAGGAGGAGATTCGCACCCTCACCGGCACGTTCGAAGGCTTCAGCCACCAAGTCCAACAGTTCAATCAGCGCCTCGACAAGCTCACGGGCGATCTCGATTTCCGCCTCGGCGCGCTCGAGCGCGGCGGCCAGCCCGGAGCCCCGCGCGCCCAAACCGCGCCGCTGCCGAAGGCGGTGGAGTCGGCGCCGCCGCTGGGCGCGAGGGAAGGGGTCCTCGGCTCCATGAGCGAGCGCGATCTTTCGGCGTCGCAAGCGGGCGTCGCCGCCGGGCCGCGCCCGACCCCGACTCCAGGCGCAAGCCCGGCGAGGGCTCCCGGCATCCTGCCCCCGGGCCCGGCCAAGGATCAGTACGACTTCGCCTTCGGGCTTCTCCGCCAGGCGAACTACGACCAGGCCGAACTCGCGCTCGCCGAGTTCGTCAACACCCATCCCGAAAACCCGCTCGCCGGCAACGCGCGTTACTGGTTGGGGGAGACCCACTACGTACGCGGCAATCACCAGAAGGCGGCCGAGGTGTTCGCGGAAAACTATAAGCTCGATCCCAAGGGCGCGAAGGCGCCCGATACGCTCTTGAAGCTCGGCATGTCGCTCGCGACCTTGGACAAGGGATCTCAGGCCTGCGTCACCTATGGCGAGTTGCGCAAAAAGTTTCCCGATGCGCCCCAGGCGATCAAGACCACGCTCGAGCGGGAGCGCAAGCGGCTCGCCTGCAAGTAACGCCGATGTCCGCTCCAATTCACTCTCTCGACGGCGTCTTCGCCCAGGCGATGGCGGCGCTCGGACCGTTCGAGACCCGGCCGCATCTCGCGGTGGCGGTTTCGGGCGGTGCCGACAGCCTGGCGCTTGCGCTGCTGGCCGACCCTTGGGCCAAGGCCCGCGGCGGCCGCGTCACCGCGCTCACCCTCGACCACGGCCTGCGCGCCTCCTCCGCCGAGGAAGCGCGCCGGGTCGGCGCCTGGCTCGGCCATCGCGGCATCGCGCACCGTATTCTCGAATGGCCCGGCGCGAAGCCCCGGAGCGCGATCCAAGCCCGCGCCCGCGCCGCCCGTTACGCCATTCTCGGCGCGTGGTGCCGTGCCGCCGGGGTCCTCCATCTTCTTGTCGCCCATCAGCGGGAAGACCAAGCGGAAACCTTGCTCCTGCGTCTTGCCGGCGGAAGCGGTCCGGACGGGCTCGCCGGGATGTCCGCTCTGGTCGAAATGCCAGAGGTGCGAATTTTGCGGCCGCTGCTCGGAGTTTCGCGTTGCGATCTGGAGACTTTCCTGAGGGATTCCGGACAGGAATGGATCGAGGACTCCTCCAACCGCGATCCGCGCTTCGCCCGGACCCGCGTGCGCGAGGGCCTGCCAGCGCTCGCCGCCCAGGGGGTGACGGTGGAAAGCCTGGCGGCGGCCGCGCGCCGCTTCGCCGACGTCCGGGTCGCGCTGGAGGCGGCGACGGCGGCGCTGCTCGCGCGCGGCGTGCGTGTTCATCCGGCCGGGTTTGCCGTCCTTGCGTTGTCCGAGTTCCGCGCCGCGCCGGCCGAAATCGCGGCCCGCGCGCTCGCCCGCGCGCTCGCCGCCGTGGGGGGGCGGGCCTATCCGCCCGCGCTCGATAAGGCCGCCCGAATTCTGGCCCAGGCCGCGGCACGGCC
>SHWG01000035.1 GCA_009693905.1 Rhodospirillales bacterium
GCGGCGCATGAGCTCGACGACGTCGAAAATGAAGGTCAGAAAGATGAATAACGCCAGAACCGCCAGGAAATGCACGGCATATTGGCGCGAGATGTAGAGGGAAAGAGTCTGGGATAAACGCATGGCGGGATTCTTAAGGCGCCTGGGCGACCATGCGCCGCCGCCTGGGAGCGCGAATCACGACCCAGTAACCCGCGGCGATCGGCACGAGCACGTTGAGATAGATCAGCGGGGCAAGATAAAGATGCTTGACCACCAACCCTTCGATTCCCATGGCGGCGGCTTGAGAAGCGACCATGAGAACCGCGGCGAGTGCGATGCGCTTGGTTTGAGCCCGTCGGCTGAAGGGGCCGGAAATCAGGCAGGCCAGTGCGATCAGGGCATAACCAACGGCCGAAAACGGCTGGGTGAGGCGTTTGTGCCCCTCGACGACGAAGCGGCCTCGGTCGCGTGGAGATAGGGCCGTATCCTGGCGCGACTCGAACAATTCCCCCAGGGTGCGCTCGCGCGGCTCGCGAAAACGCTCGTCGGTCGTTCCCCGGGTCGGCTCGATGTCGAACGTGTAGCGGTCGAAATACAGGATCGAAAGTTGATGCGTCTGAACGTCTATTTCTTGCCGGTTGCCGTCGAAGAGGATGATCCGCGAGCCGTCCTCGGAATTCACCATTGCTCCGCGCGTGGCCATGAGCGTCGAGGGCCGGCCCAGGCGGCGCTCGTCGTGGACCATGACCCCGTGAAGCTGTTCGTCGTCGGTGCGCTCGCGGACGTAAATTGTAATTCCGGGGCGGATGAGGGTAAACGAGCCCTCGCGCAACAGCACATGGGAAAAGGTGTGACGTATGTCCCATTGCAGTTCCTTGAACGCGGTGTAGGACCGGGGCAGGATGTCGATATTGATGACCAGCAGCGTCAGCGTGACGGCGGTGGCGATGATCAAGGCAGGGTGCATCAGTTCTTGCTGGCTCTGGCCGGCGGCGCGCATGACCACCAGTTCGCGGTCGGCGACCATCTTGCCGTAAACGAACGCGACGGCGATGAAGAGCGCGATCGGCAGGATAATGGACAGCAGATTGGGCAAAAGCAGGGCGGTCAGGTACAGGAACCCCCCCACGCTCAGGCCGCGATTGACGATCATCTCGACGAAGCGCAGCGACTGGGAAAGCCACATGACGCATACCAGCGCGAGCGCGATGAGGATGAACCCCATCACAAGCTGGTACAGCACGTAACGCGTCAGGCCGTTCATAGGGTGCGCCCTGTTCGGGGAAGCGCCCAAGTTGGGCGAATTATGCTGGAAAAGCAAGGAACAACGGGCTTTTTGGCTAACGCGGCGTTAACCGAAAACGCGCGTTTTCCGGGTCTAGAGCGCGGTTAAGTCCGCCTCGGCGATGGTCGTGCCGCCATGCATGACGATTCGCGCCAACGCCGGAGCTAATACAATATCTTGTTCCGTAAAGAATTTTGCGCACAGGATCTTGCTTCTGAGGAGAGATGGCGGGAAACGCGCGTCGGCGCCCTTTTCAAGCAGCGCCTGGGCGGCCAGCGCCGCGCGGATCATAAGCCAGCCGCCGACGACGGTTCCGAAGAGGTGGAGATAGGCCGTCGCGCCGGCGGCGACGCGCGCGGGATCGCGCGGCCATGATTCGGAGACCCAGCGGGTTGCACTCTCGAGCGCCGCGAGCGCGGCTTCAAAAGGGATAGCGAGCGGGCCGAAGTCGGGCTCGCGGGCGCGTCCTGCGAGTTCGGGGCGAAGCCCGGCGAGTTCGCCGATCAAAGCCAGCGCCGCGCGCGCATGGTCGCGCCCGACCTTGCGCCCGGCGAGATCGAGCGCCTGGATGCCGTTGGTGCCTTCGTAGAGGGCGGTGATGCGCGCATCGCGCAGGTGCTGGGCGGCGCCGGTTTCCTCGATGTAGCCCATGCCGCCATGCACCTGGATGCCGGCGTCGGCGGCGGCGATGCCGGCGTCCGTGCACCAAGCTTTGACAATCGGAGTCAACAATTCGACTAAGGTCTGGTGGTGGGCGCGCGTCGAAGGATCGGGATGGCGCCGCGCCAAATCGATATGAGCGGCGGCGAAGAGCGCGAGCAATCGGCCGACTTCGGCCCGGGATTTCATGAACAAGAGCATCCGCTTGACGTCTGGATGACGCTCGATCGGCTGGGCGGCGGAATCGGCGGCGCCGATGGCGCGGCCTTGCAAGCGCCCGCGCGCGTAGGCCCGGGCGCGCTGGTAAGCCCGCTCGGCGGAAGCCACGCCCTGTAAGCCGATCGCCAAGCGGGCGTTGTTCATCATGACGAACATGTGTTCGATGCCGCGGTGTTCTTCGCCGACGAGATAGCCCTCGGCGCCGCCGTTTTCGCCGAAGGCCATGACCGCGGTGGGGCTGGCGTGGATGCCGAGCTTGTGTTCGAGCGAAAGCGCCCGGAGATCGTTGCGCGCGCCCGGCTGTCCATCGCGGCCGGGGACGAATTTCGGCACCGCGAACAGCGAAAGGCCCTTGATGCCCTCGGGCGCCCCGGGGGTGCGGGCGAGCACCATATGCACGATGTTCTCAGCGACGTCGTGATCGCCCCAGGTGATGAAGATTTTCTGCCCCGCGATGCGCCAGACTTTTCCGTCGCGCGTGGCGCGGGTGCGGATGCGCGCGAGATCCGATCCGGCCTGCGGCTCGGTCAGGTTCATGGTTCCGGTCCACTCGCCGGACACGAGCCGGGGCAGGAACAGCGATTTCAGTTCGGGCGAGCCGTGCGCGGTCAAAACCTCGATCGCGCTTTGCGTCAGCAACGGGCAGAGCGCGAACGCCATGTTCGCCGAATTCCAGATCTCGGATACCGCGGTCGCGACCAACCAGGGCAAATTCTGGCCGCCGAACTCCGGCGCGGAGGAAACCGCGTTCCAGCCGCCGGCGACGAAGCGGGCATAGGCGTCGGCGAATCCCGCGGGGGTGCGGACGATCCCGTTTTCGAGGCGCGATCCTTGCACGTCCCCGACGCGGTTGAGCGGCGCCAGCACGTCGGCGCCGAAGCGCCCGGCCTCGTCGAGGATGTGCCGGACGAGGGCCTCGCTCGTCTCCCCGCATCCCGGCAACGCCCGCACCGCACCGAGCCCCGCGACCTCGGTCATGGCGAACAGCATGTCGGCGACGGGCGCGGTGTAGTCGCTCATGAACGCAGTATGCTTCCGTCCCTCCGGGCGATCAATCCCGCGACCGCATAAGCGCAAGCGCCGGCACAAGGGCCGCCGCCGATAGAACAGTCATGGCAAAGAATGTTCCCGCCGGAGAGATGGCGTAAAGTGGACCGATGGCGAAAACCGCGAGGCCGATCCCCAATCCCATCACCGTCGCCGAATAAATACTTTGGGCCGAGGCCGATACCGCCGGAGACACGCGCCGGGCGATGAAATGCATGGCGCCGAGGTGGGCCGCGCCGAACGTGAAGGCGTGCAGCGCCTGGGCGAAAATGAGGACCGGCAGCGCCGTGCTTGCCGCCATCGCCGTCCAGCGCGCGATCCCGGCCGCGCCGGCAAGCGCGATCAGCGCCGCCGGCGAGCAGCGGCGCAAGACAGCCGGCCCGGCGGCGAACAGGACGATTTCGACGACGACTCCTTCCGCCCACAAGAGCCCGATCACCGTCTCGGAATGGCCGGCGGCTTGCCAGTGCAAGGTGGCGAAGGCGTATAAGGCGGCGTGACTCGCCTGCGACAGCATGCAGGCGAGCAGCAGCGTCAGAAGCGGACGGTTGCCGATCAGTTCCAGCGCGGCAAATCGTCCCGCCGCCGGCGGCGCGCGGACATCCGGCACTGCCGCGACGGAGAGGAGCATGAGTACCGCCGCCGGCAGCAGGAGATAGAGGACCAATTCTCCCGACCGACCGGCGAGCAGAACGCCGGCCCCCGCCGCGGCGACGATGAACGTGAACGATCCCCACAATCGCACGCGGCCGTAGTCGAACATGTGTGCGCGCGCGGCGAGAAACGTCAGGCTTTCGCCGAGCGGTATCACCGGGGCCCAAAGCGCCAGGAAAATCAGATTGCAAAATAGGATCGCAACGAAACCGTCCGCGAAAAAGAAGGCGATGAAACATACGTTCGCGCCGGCGGCGAGCGCGAGCATGATCGAGCGCCGCGCGCCGCTCCGGTCGGCGAAGTGGGCGATCACGGGGTTGACGACGACCTTGATGCCGATGCCGGCGGCAAGGATGAAGGCGATTCCAGCCGCGTCGATTCCCTTGGCGGCGAGCCACACCGGCCAGAACGGCAAGTGAATGCCGGCGAACATGAAAAAAGCGGCGTAAAAAAACGAGAGGCGGATGGCGTCGCCGTGCATGACGTGTTCCATGAGTCGTAAGCGTCGGGCAAGAATAGGGGTGCGGCTTCGGGAGGGGAACGGCTCTTTGCTGAGGGCGCGCTGGCGGTTATTCTTGCGGGCGGAGCGTGGAGCGGAGGAGGGTCTTGCACATGCGAATCGCCATCGTCGGAACCGGCGGAGTCGGAGGATATTTCGGGGCCAGGCTCAAGGCCGCCGGGGAAAGCGTCGTCTTTCTCGCGCGCGGGGCGCACCTCGCGGCGATGCGCCAGGGCGGCCTCAAGGTGACGAGCGCGCTGGGCGACATGCGCATCCATCCCGTCGAGGCGACGGATGACGCGCGCGCGATCGGTCCCGTGGACGTCGCGATCGTCGCGGTCAAGCTTTATGACGCGGCGGCGGCGGCGGAGGCCTGCCGGGCGCTGATCGGGCCAGGCACGTCGGTCGTCTCGCTCCAGAACGGCGTCACCGCCGCCGACACGCTGGCGGCGGCGGTCGGACCCGAGCGCGTCTTCGGCGGCACCACCCAAATCATGGCGACGATCGCCGAACCCGGCGCCATCGTCCACACCGGGACGATGGCTCGAATCGTCCTTGGCGAATTCGGCGTCGGCGGGCGAAGCCCCGCCGCCAACAATACGCCGCCGCGAGGATTCGCTCGCGGCGGCGCCAGCGCACGCGTGACGGCGCTCGCGTCCGCCCTTCGCCGTGCCGGGGTGGAGGTCGAGGAAAGCCCCGATATTGCCGCCGCGATCTGGACCAAGTTCGCCTTTCTCTCGGCTTTGAGCGGGATCACGGCGCTGACGCGCATGACCGCCGGCCCGATCCGTGCCGACCCGGGCGCGCGCGGCCTGTTCGCTGGTGCGGTCGCGGAAACGGTGGCGTTGGCCCGTGCCCGCCATGTCGCCCTCGCCCCCGACGCGACCGAAAAGACCCTGGCTTTTCTCGACAGCCTGCCTTCGGACATGGGCTCGTCCATGCTTTACGATTTGCGCCACGGCAAAAGGCTCGAGTTGCCGTGGTTGTCGGGAGCGGTCGCCGAGCTTGGCCGCGCGGCGGGCGTTCCGACCCCGACTCACGATTTCATCGTCGCCGCGCTCGGGCTGCACGCCGGCGGCGCGCGCGTCTGATCAATCGGCGGCGCGCGCCACGGCCAGTTCGCGCAAGTAATTGAGGCCCGGGATCGCCCGGCTGCCATACCAGGAGAGCATGTCGCCGCTGACGAGATGCACCTTGCCCGCCGCATCGGGGAAGCGCCGGACAAAATCCGCGACGTGGCGCTCCTGGAACGGGAACGGCTCGGTCGCGAACAGGATCAGATCGGATTCGGCCACCCGCCCTTCGTCGATTTCGAGACTCGGGTAACGCTGATTCGGATCGTGGCCGAGCGTGGTCCAATTGGCGGCGGCGAGCAGGCGCGAGATGTAGGTGTCGGCGGAAACGGTCATCCACGGATTCATCCAGATCAGGTAGAGGACACGGCGGGGCGGCAGGGTCTTCGCCGCCATGCCGAGCCGGGCCGAGGCCTGGGCGAAGCGCTCGATCAGCATCCCGGCTTCGCGTTCGCGTCCGAACAAGCCGCCGAGCAGGCGGTAGAGCGCGAGATTATCCTCCGGCGCGACCGGGTGCGTGACGACGGGACAAACGCCGAGGCGCGCGATCTGCTCGGACATTTCCTTGGGGTTCTCGTCGATATTGAGAACGGCGTGGGTCGGGGCGAGCGCCGCGAATTTGCCGAGGTTGATCCGCTTCGGGCCGCCGAGACTCTTGACTTTCCGCACCTCAGGCGACGGATGGATGCACCAGCCGGTGCGCCCGACCACCTGCGAACCGAGGCCGAGATCGAACAAAAGCTCCGTCAGGCTCGGCACCAGGGAAACGATGCGGGCCCCGGGCGCGGGCGTATGCCGGGTTCCGATGGCGTCGATTAAGGTCATTTTGGAACCTGTTTTTTTGATTATTCCTGTATTGGCGCTCGGTTGTGATTTTTACTTTTAACCGGCCAACATCATCACGGATAGGAGTCCTTGATATTCATAAGGATAGTTGGGCTTTATTCCATATTCGTGGACATATCCCATCGAAAAGAGCGATATTTTCAGCCAACGGAAGTAACCCGGGCTAACCTGGAAAATCCGGGCCCCGACCAGGTAGGCGTTCGAGCCGGAATCAAAGTTCGAACCCGCCAGGGAGAGGAAGAAGATGAAGGAAAAGCTCGCCAAGGCCGCCCACGGCAGCCAGGAACGCCGGGGGAATTCGCGGCCCTGGCGCAAGGGGGGCGGGGGCAAAGGTGGCGGCATGGACCCGAAATTGACCACCGGATTGGCCGAGGAGCGCCCCGAGCCTATCTTGCGCGTTTCCCCCGAAGGGATCGTATTATTCGTCAACGATCCGGCGGATTTTCTGCTCCGCTATTGGCAAGTTGGCATCGGCGATACCCTGCCGCCGCCCTGGAAAGACACGCTCGCGGCCTTGGTTTCCGGCCCGGATCCTCTCGCCACCGTCGAGTTGGAATGCGAGGAGCGCATCTTCGCGTTGACGCTCCAGCCGGTGCGCGCGCTCGGCTATGTGAATATCTGGGGCCGCGACATGACCGCCGCGCGCCGCGCCGAAACGGAGGCCCGCCGCGTCGTTCATCACGATCCGCTGACCGGCCTGCCCAACCGGACTCTGTTCCTGGACCGCCTCGAACAGACGGTCAATCAGGCGCGCCGTGCCCGGACCCAGGTCGCGGTGCATCTTGTCGATCTCGATGATTTCAAGGCGATCAACGACACCGCCGGCCATGCGGTCGGCGACCGGATTCTCAAACAGGTGGCGGAGCGCTTGAGCACGACGGTGCGCGATACCGACACGGTGGCGCGCCTCAGCGCGGACGAATTCGCGGTGATCCAGGGCGATTTACGCGAGACCGATGGTGCAGGCGTGCTGGCGCGAAAAATCCTCGACGGCGTCAAGAAGCCGCTCTCGGTCGACGGTCAAGCGTACAAATGCGCGGCGACCGTCGGGATCAGCTTGTTTCCCGACGACGGCGAGGACGGGCCGGAGGTCCTGCGCCACGCCGATCTCGCGCTGTTCCACGCCAAAAACGAAGAACGCGGAGGCTACCATTTCTTCACCGCCCAGATGAACTAAACGGTGCAACGCCGCCGCAGCATCGAGCAGGATTTGGACGTCGCGCTCGATCGCGAGCAGTTCATTCTTCACTATCAGCCGAAGCTGAACGCCCGCACCGGCGCGGTCGGCGGCATGGAAGCGTTGATCCGCTGGCGCCATCCCGAGAAGGGATTCATGTCGCCAGGAGAATTCATTCCCATCGCCGAGCGTTCGCGCCAGATCGTCCCGATCGGAGAATGGTCGTTGTTCGAGGCCTGCCGCCGGACCAAGGCCTGGCACGACGCCGGCCTGCCCAAGGCGAAGGTTGCGGTGAACCTGTCCACGATCCAGCTTCGGGAAAAGAGCCTGGTCGAATCGGTAAAATGGATTCTCGACGCGACCGACCTCGATCCCGCATGTCTGGAGCTGGAGATCACCGAAAGCGCCGCCATGCGCGACGTCGATGAAACCGTGCGGCTGTTCAAGCGGCTGGCCGACCTTGGCTTGTCGCTCTCGATCGACGACTTCGGCACCGGCTATTCGAGCCTGAGCTATCTCAAGCGGTTCCCGGTCAAGCGCATCAAGATCGACCGGGCGTTCATCATCGACATCGGCGCCGATCCGAACTCCGGCGCCATCGCCCGGGCGGTGACGACGCTCGGCCACAGCTTCGGCATGGAAATCACCGCCGAAGGGGTCGAAACCCAGGAACAGTTGGACTTTCTCCTCGACATCGGCTGCGACGAAATCCAGGGCTATCTCTTCAGCCGCCCCTTGAGCGGGGACGACTTCGCCAAGTTTCTCGGCGCCGCGGATACCGGCCGGCCAGCGGTCGCCGCGATCCACCGGCGCCAGAGCCAGATCGAAGTCGATCTGGCCGGATAAACGCCTCTTTTTCCTCAACGCACTGAATCATCATCCGAAACCGTTCTCGGCGAGGGGCCGCCGAGCCTGGGTCGGCGAGCCGTTGTTTCGCCGCGCCGGCCGGGCTATAAGGCGCCGCCGGATCAACCTTGAAACCTGGAATAACCCATGGCCATCGAGTGGACGCTCTCGATCATTAAACCCGACGCGACCCGGCGCAATCTCACCGGCCAAATCAACGCCCGCTTCGAGCAGGCGGGGCTCCGCATCGTCGCGCAAAAGCGCATCCGGCTCACCCGCACCCAGGCCGAGGCGTTCTACGCCGTTCACGCCGAACGCGCGTTCTACAAGGACCTCTGCGAGTTCATGACCTCGGGCCCCGTCGTCGTCCAGGTGCTGGAAGGGGAAGGCGCGGTCGCCCGCAACCGCGAGATCATGGGCGCCACCAACCCGGCCAACGCCGCCCGCGGCACCATCCGCAAGGACTTCGCCGAAAGCATCGAGGCCAATTCCGTCCACGGCTCCGATTCGCCCGAAGCCGCGGCCAAGGAAATCGCTTTCTTCTTCAGCGAGATCGAAATCGTCGGCTGAGTTGGATTTTCGTCCGCTGGCATTCCGAGGACGCCTCGCGGCCAGGGGCCGTGAGCTAAAAACCTGATAAAAAATAACGATATTATATCTTGCAATTAGTTCTCATTATCATTAATAACGTGCTGGACCGAATAGATAATACCCTATGAAAAATCTCATGCGCCCATTTGCGTTTTTGGTTCTCGCCGTCGCGGGGCTTGCCGCCGCCGGTTTTGTCCAGCCGGCCGCGGCCTCCGAGCTGAACATCTATTCCGCCCGCCATTATTCTTCCGACGACGCGCTCTACGACGGCTTCACGAGGGCGACCGGGATCAAGCTCAACCGGGTCGAGGCGAGCGGGGACCAACTGCTCGCGCGGCTGCGCCAGGAAGGCCGCAACAGCCCCGCCGACGTGCTCGTGGTCGTGGACGCGGGCAACCTCTGGCTCGCCGAACGCGATCGGCTGTTCCGTTCCGTGCGGAGTGCGACGCTGGAGAAGGCGATTCCGGCACGGTTCCGCCATCCCGACGGGCTCTGGTTCGGCTTCGCCACCCGCGCCCGCGTCGTCGTCTATAACAAGGATACGGTGGCCGCGGCGGACGCGCCCCGGCGCTACGAGGACCTCGCCAATCCGCGCTGGAAGGGGAAGCTGTGCATGCGTTCGTCTTCCAGCGTCTACAACCTCTCCCTCATGGCCTCCCTCATCCATCGCTTGGGCGAGGAGAAGGCCGAGGCCTGGGCGCGCGGCCTCGTCGCCAATTTCGCCCGCGACCCCAAAGGCGGCGATACCGACCAGATCCGCGCCGTCGCCACCGGGGAATGCGCGCTCACGCTCGCCAACACCTACTACGTGGTGCGGCTGATGAAGTCGGACAAGGACGCCGACCGCGCGGTGGCGGCGAAAATAGGCATCGTCTTTCCCAACCAAGACGCCCCCAACCAAAACGATCGAGGGACTCATATCAACGTCTCGGGCGCGGGCGTGCTCGCCCATGCGCCTAACCCCGAGAACGCCGTCCGCTTTCTCGAATATCTCTTGCGTCCGGAAGCGCAGGCGCTGTTCGCGGCCGCCAACAACGAGTATCCGGTCGCAATCGGCGTTGCGGTTGATCCCGCCCTCAAGCGTCTCGGGGACTTCAAGGCGGACGATCTCGCCGTCCACGTGCTCGGCGAGAACCGGGCGCGCGCGCAGAAGGCCTACGACCGCGCCGGGTTCAAGTAATACCAACGGCCACGAGCTTCGACTCGTGGCCGTTGGTCCGCAGCGACCGCGGCGGCGCGCCGAATGGCGCGAAAGCCAAGGCGACCGGAGGTCGCCGCCCGGCGATTGAGGGGGGCCTTTGATCGGTTACGATCAAAGGCCATTGGTATAAAACGTCAGGGCAAGACGACTTCGGCCTCGGTGCGCGTTCTTGCCGCCGCGCGGGCCAAGAGGATGATCGGCAGCAATCCGGCGGCGACGATGCCGAGCGAAGCGGCGGCGGCCTCGGCCAGCCGCTCGTCGGCGGCGAGGTTGTAGGCGTGAACCGCGAGCGTGTCGAAGTTGAACGGACGCAGCAGCAGCGTCGCCGGCAACTCCTTGGTCACGTCCACGAACACGATCAATAGGGCGGCGAGCAGGCTCGGCCGGAGCAGCGGCGCGTGCACGCGCGCCAGCACGCGCCCCGGCCCGGCGCCGAGGGTGCGGGCGGCGCCGTCCATGGCGGGCGTGATCTTGGCGAGGCTCGCCTCGACCGTTTGCAGCGAAACGGCGAGGAACCGCACCAGATAGGCGAAGATCAGCGCGGCGACGGTCCCGGTCAGGAGAAGGCCGGTCGAGACGCCGAAGGTCGCGCGCATCCAGGCATCCACGGCGTTGTCGAAAGCGCCCAGGGGAATCAGCACGCCGACCGCGATGATCGAACCGGGCATGGCGTAGCCCATGCCGGCGAGCCCGGCCGCGCCGCCCGTCCAGCGCCCGGGGTGAAGCCGCCGTGCGTAGGCGAGCAGAAGGGACACGGCGACCGCGATCAGCGCGGCGAAGACGGCAAGCGTGAGCGTGTTGACGGCGAGGCCGAGGAAGCGCGTGCCGAGCCGCGCGCCTTCGCCCGCGAACGTCAATCCGACGAGAATCGCCGTCGGCCCGATGAAACCGAACAGGAGCGGCAGCGCGCAGGCGAGAACCGCCATCGCCGCCTGCCCGCCCCGCAAGCGATAGCGCGGCAGCGGCTTCGAGCGGCCCGCGGTCTGGAAATAGCGCGCCTGGCCGCGGCTCTGGCGTTCGGTCGCGATCAGAAGGGCGACGAACAGCAAAAGCGCGAGCGAAAGCTGCGCCGCGGCGACCGGATCGTTGAGCGCGAACCACGCCCGATAGATGCCGACGGTGAAGGTCGGCACGCCGAAATAGGCGACGGTGCCGAAATCGGCGAGCGTCTCCATCAGCGCCAGCGTCATGCCGGCGACGATGGCCGGCCGGGCGAGCGGAATCGCGACGCGGACGAACGCGGCCCACGCGGTGCAGCCGAGCGCGCGGGCGGCCTCGATCATGCCCGCCGACTGTTCCAGGAACGCGGCGCGGGCGAGGAGGTAGACGTAAGGATACAGCACTGCCACGAACATCACCGCCGCGCCGGGCAGCGAGCGAATGTCGGGAAACCAGTAGTCGCCCACCTGCCAGCCGGTGAGCGCGCGCAGCGCCGTCTGGACCGCCCCGGCGGGTTGGAAAAAATCGGTGTAGGCGTAAGCCGCGACGTACGCCGGCGCCGCGAGCGGCAGCACCAGCGCCCACTCGAACACGCGCCGGCCCGGAAATTCGCACATGGCGACCATCCAGGCGGCCGGCACGCCCACCAGCACCACGCCGATGCCGACCAGAACCGCGAGCCCGAGCGTGTTGCCGACGTAAGACGGCAGCACGGTGGCGGCGAGGTGCGCCCAGGTCCCCTGGCCGGGGGCGAAGGAATGGACGGCGACGGCGGCGATGGGCAGGATCAGCAACGCGCCGATGAAAATCGCCGCCATGACCAGCGGCGAGAGGCGCATGGGTGCGCGGGCAGGGGTAGGGGCGGCCGTCGCGGGAGCGGCGTTCATGCGACGCCTATTTTCCCCGAAAAATTCCGGCTTTACAACTCAAAGGCCGGGTTGACCAGGGCGCCGGTCGGCGCGCCCGCGCCCGCGACAACGACCCGCTCGGCGACGATTTTCACCCGGCCCTCGGCGATCAGGCGGACGGCGAGCGGATAGATGACATGCTCCTGGACCAGCACCCGGGCGGCGAGCGTGGCGGCGTCGTCGCCGGGATGAACCGGGACCGCGGCTTGCACGATGATCGGGCCGTGGTCCGTTTCCTCGCGCACGAAATGGACCGTGCAGCCGGCGACGCGCACGCCGGCTTCGAGCGCGCGTTCATGAGTGTGGAGTCCCTTGAAGGCGGGCAGCAGCGAGGGATGGATATTGATCAGCCGGTCGCGCCAGCGCCGCACGAATTCGCCGCCGAGCAGGCGCATGAATCCGGCGAGACAGACGAGAGTTGCGCCCGCCGCCTCGATCTCCGCGGTCAACGCGGTCTCGAACGCGGGACGATCGGAAAAGTCATGGTGATCGACGACGCGGGTCGGGATTTTCGCCGCTTTCGCCCGTTCGAGCCCGGGCGCGTCCGGCTCGCTCGTCAGCACGAGGACGATTTCCGCCGGATAGGCGGGATTTCGGCAGGCCTCGATCAGGGCTTGCAGGTTGCTGCCCCGGCCCGAAATCAGCACCGCCAGTTTCAACCGCGCCATGCGCCTTCGAGTCCTTCCAGAATCACCCCCGCGCCGTCTTTGGCGCGGGGAATCATTCGTCCGATCTCGAATACCGTCTCGCCTTTGCCGCGAAAAATTTTAGCGATAGCGCCGGCCCGGGGCGCGGCCACGATCGCGATCATGCCGATTCCGCAGTTGAAGGTTCGCGCCATTTCCCGAGGCGCCACGCCGCCGGTATCCTTGAGCCAGCGGAACACGGGCGGCACGGTCCAAGCACCCATGTCGATCCTGGCGGCCAGGCGATCGCCGAAGACGCGCGGCGGGTTTTCGATCAGCCCGCCGCCGGTGATGTGGGCGAGCGCGCGCACGCCGCCCGCCTTCAGCGCGGCGAGGCAGCTTTTGACGTAAATCCGGGTCGGCGTCAGCAAGGCCGCGCCGAGTTTTTGCCCGGGCGCGAATGGCGCACGCTCGTCGAGCGCAAGCCCGGCGCGCTCGATAATC
Source organism: Rhodospirillales bacterium (assembly GCA_009693905.1). Lineage (GTDB taxonomy): Bacteria > Pseudomonadota > Alphaproteobacteria > Rhodospirillales > 2-12-FULL-67-15 > 2-12-FULL-67-15. The sequence continues at coordinate 13,058 of SHWG01000035.1, forward strand.
CTGCGCACCAACGAAAAGCCGTTGGCGTGACCCCCACTCGCGGCGAGCCCGAGCACGACATCGCCCGCCGCCACCTTGGCGCCGGTCAGTACCCGGTCGCGTTCGACCGCGCCGACGGCGAAGCCGGCGAGGTCGTAGTCCTTTCCCGCGTACAGCCCGGGCATCTCGGCGGTCTCGCCGCCGACCAGCGCGCAGCCCGCTTCGCGGCAGCCCTTGGCGATCCCGGCGACGACGGCCCGGCCGGTCGCGACGTCGAGCTTGCCGGAGGCGAAATAATCGAGAAAGAAAAGCGGCTCGGCGCCCTGGACGACGAGATCGTTGACGCACATGGCGACCAGATCGACGCCGATACCGTCGTGGATACCGGCGCCGATGGCGAGTTTGAGTTTGGTGCCGACGCCGTCGGTGCCGGCGACCAGGATGGGATCGCGATAGCCCGCCGCACGGAGATCGAACAGCGCGCCGAAGCCGCCCAAGCCGCCGATCGCGCCCGGCCGACGGGTGGACCGGGCGAGCGGCTTGATCGCTTCGACCAGAGCCTCGCCGGCGTCGATGTCCACGCCCGCGTCCCGGTAGCTGAGGGCACTCTGCTTTTTCGGGCGCGTCTTCGGAATGGCCGTTTTTCCTTGAGTTGCGAGGCGTGTTCGTTGGCTTTGCGCGCGCTCGCCGTGTGGTAAAGTGCGCCCTTCGGGAGAGCCGAAGATAGCCCTTTTAAGGCGGTTTTCAATGCACGAGATGACGCGCTTCGCCGTGGTGGCCGTGGCCCTGGCCGCATGGGCCGCATGGCCGTTCGCGCCCGGCACGGCGTTCGCGTCCGGCGTCTTCGACGTGACCGGCGTGGCGGTGGATGTGACCGCCGAAACCGCGGCCCAGGCCCGCGAGCGGGCCATCGCCGAGGGCGAGCGCGCCGCGTTTCGCCGCCTGCTCGAGCGGCTGACATTGCGTTCGGACCATTCGCGCCTGCCGGAACTGCCGCGCGCCGACATCGGAATCTTTCTCCAGGATTTCTCCGTCGCCGACGAGAAGACCTCGCCGGTGCGCTACCTCGCCAAGCTCACCTTCCGCTTCAAGGCCGAGGAAGTCCGCCGCCTGTTCGACCGTCTCGGCGTTCCCTTCGCCGAAACCATGTCGAAGCCGATACTGGTGCTGCCGGTCTACCAATCGGCCGGCGCGCTGCTCTTGTGGGACGACCCCAATCCGTGGCGGTCGGCGTGGACGAGAACGGCGGCGCGCGATGGGCTGGTGCCGTTGGTATTCGCCGCCGGAGACCTCCAAGACGTGGCTGCGATCGGAGCCGAGCAGGCCGCCGCCGGCGACGAGGCGCGGCTCGCGGCGATCGCCGGCCGTTACGCCACCACCGATACGGTCGTCGCCAGCGCCGCCGTCGGCTATCACCCGCAACGGCCGACGCCCCATGTCCGGGTCGCGATCTTGCGCCACGGTGCGGGCGCACCTGGCGGGCGCACGACCGATGGACGCGCGGAAATCGAGGTCGCGGCTCTTTCCGGCGAAAGCCTGGATCGACTCCTCCAGCGCGCCGCGGGCGAAACGGCGCGCTTGATCGAGGATTACTGGAAGCGCGAGAACTTGCTGAGCCTGACTCGCGGCTCGGTCGCGGCGGTGTCGGTTCCGATCGCCAAACTCGCCGATTGGCTCGCGGTGCGCAAGAAACTCGGCGAGGTTTCGGTCGTGCGCCGAACCGAGGTGATCCTGATGTCAAAAGCGGAAGTGCGGCTCGCGCTGCATTTCATCGGCGAGGTGGACCAGCTCGCGCTCGCGCTCGGCCAGGCCGACCTTCAGCTTCAGCGCGAGGGCGATCTTTGGGTCCTGAGCCTGGCCCGGCCGGAGCGGAAGTCATGATCGCGCATATCCCCAACCTCATTTCGGTCATGCGGCTTCTGCTGGTGCCGCTGGTGGGCTATCTTGTCCTCGACGGACGAATGGTCGCGGCGTTCTGGGTATTTGTCGCCGCCGGGGTCAGCGACGCGGTCGACGGATTCATCGCCAAGCGGTTCGACGTCGCGAGCCTGCTCGGCAAGGCTCTCGATCCGATCGCCGACAAGGCGCTGCTGGTCACGCTCTTCATCCTCGGCGGTTACATGGACTTCCTGCCCGACTGGCTGGTGATCCTGGTCGTCTTCCGCGACGTGATGATCGTCGGCGGCGCGCTTCTGTTCCACACCATCGTCCAATTGCTGGCGATGCCGCCTCTCGCCGTGAGCAAGCTCAATACCGCGCTCCAGATCTTGCTGGTGGCGGCCGCGCTCGCCTTTCGCGGCTATGATCTGGACCTCGCGCCGCTTCAAGCGATACTGGAATACGCGGTGGCGGCGACGACGCTGGCCTCGGGCGGGGCGTATCTGGTGAAATGGGGCCGCTGGGCGGCGGCGATCGAGAAGGACAAACGTTCATGAACCGGCGCACCGTCTTTATTCTCGCCGCGATCGGCGGCTCGGGCCTGCTGCTCTACCTTCTTTCCGGGGTGCTGCTGCCCTTCGTCGCCGGGCTGCTGGTCGCCTATTTCCTCGATCCCGTCGCCAACCGGCTGGAACGAATGGGCTGCTCGCGCACCCTTGCCACCAGCGCCATCACCCTCTCTTTCTTCGTTCTGGTGGGAACCGCGGCGGCGCTGCTGTTGCCCCTCCTGCAGGGGCAGGTGATGGGGTTGGTCGCCAAGGCGCCGGCGGTGATCGCGGCGTTCCGCGAGCAGGCCGAGCCGCTCTTGGAGCGCCTCCAGGCGACGCTGACCGAGGAACAGGTGGCGCGCTTGCGCGACGCCGCCGGCTCGTACGCGGGCGAAGCCGCGCGGCTTCTCGGTTCCCTGATCGGGCGGGTGATGAGCGGCGGCGCGGCTTTCTTCCAGATACTTTCGCTCCTCGTGATCACGCCGCTGGTGTCGTTCTATCTCTTGCGCGATTGGGACCGGATCGTCACCCGGTTCGACGAACTGATGCCGCGCGACATCGCGCCGGTGGTGCGCGTCCAGATGGGCGAGATCGACCGCACCATCGCCGCTTGGGTGCGCGGCCAGGCGACGGTGTGCGTGCTGCTCGGCGCCTGGTACGGAATCGGATTGACGCTGATCGGGCTCGAGTTCGGCCTGGGCGTGGGCTTTCTCACCGGCCTGATTTCGTTCGTGCCGTATTTCGGCATGGGCCTCGGCCTCATGGTCGCGCTCGGAATCGCCTTCGCCCAGTTTACCGGCGTCGTGCCGTTCGCGCTGGTGGTGGGCGTGTTCGCCGCCGGCCAGGTGGTGGACGCCTATCTGCTCACGCCCCGGTTGGTGGGCGAGAAGGTCGGACTGCATCCGGTGTGGGTGATCTTCGCGCTGCTCGCGGGCGGCGCCCTGTTCGGATTCACCGGCGTTCTGCTCGCGGTTCCGGTCGCCGCCGTGATCGGCGTTTTGGTGCGCTACGCGATCGTTCGCTACCGGGAGAGTTCCTATTACCAGGGTGGTGGCGGTTCGCGATGACCGCGGGCTCGGCCCAGTTCACACTCGCCTTCGCCCATCGGCCCGCGCTCGATGCCGAGGATTTCTGGGTCGCGCCCTCGAACGCGGACGCGGTTTCCTGGATCGACCGTTGGCGCGCGTGGACCCACCCCGTGCTCGTGCTCCACGGGCCGCCGGGATGCGGCAAGACCCACCTCGGCCAGGTTTTCATGGCCGCGACGGAAGGCGCCAGCCTCGCCGCGGCGGACCTTGCAACCTGCGATCCCGCCCGCCTCGCCAGTTTTTCCGCGGTTCTGGTCGAAGACGCGGATCGGACTCTCGGCCCGGAAGGCGAGCGCGCGCTCTTTCATTTGCATAATCGGATTGTGGAGGCGAAGGGGCGATTGTTGCTCACCGCCCGCGTCCCGCCCATACGCTGGCCGGTTGCGTTGCCCGATCTCGCCTCGCGCGTGCGCGCGGCGGCGTCGGTGGCGATCGGAGCGCCGGACGAGGCGTTGATCGGCGCGATACTGGTCAAGCTGTTCGCCGACCGCCAGGTGCGGGTCGATCCCGCCGTCGTTTCCTTCCTGGTGATGCGGATGGAGCGTTCGTTCGAGGCGGCGCGGCGGCTCGTGTCCGCGATGGACGCGGCGGCGCTGGCCGAGCGGCGCCCGATCACCGTGCCGCTCGCGGCCCAGGTGCTCGCGCGCCCGGCGGAAAAATCCGCTTAGGGAGGCTCTGAATAAGTTACTTGCGTCATTCCCGCGCCCCCTCACGCCTTGAGCGCCGCTCAGGACGAGAGCGGGAATCCAGCTTGTCCGTGGACCCCTGCTTTCGCGGGGGTGACGATTCTTATTCTTACTGAACGAAACATGCTCTTGCGTGCTCGACGCGGGATACGCCCGTCAATTTTTTAGGTCAAGCCAAATCCTTCGGCCGGACGAAGGCGATCAATTTGCCGCTTTCCGCCACGATTTGATCCCAGCGCGGGAACGGAAAGGTGAAGACGGCCAAGGCCGCGGTCGGAAACTTGCGTGCGAGGCGATCGAGAAAAAGATATTCCGCTTTACCGGCCAACAGCAGAACGAAATCGCGCATTCCAGTACAACGGGGCCATCGATTCCGCGCTGGCGAATCCGTACGCGGGGCTGCTCGACGACGAGCGCCTGCATTCGGCCAACGCCCTCGGGCTTGCGCTCCGTCTCGGCTATGCCTTCTCGGGCGGCGCGCCGGGCCTGTTGGCGCGAACCCACCTGAAAATTGCCGACGACGCCTTGATCCTCAAAGTTCCGCGCGCGCAGGTGGCGTTCGGCGGCGAGACGGTCGATCGGCGCTTGCGCGCTCTCGCCCGCGCGCTCGATTTGGAGCCGAAGCTCCGCTGACCCGCGCGCATTGACCTGCGCGCGCATTAATCCTTGGGCTTGGGATTGAACACCTTGATCCGCCGGCCTTCGGCAGAAAGGGCGATTTCGCCACGCATCAATCGGAGCGCGTCGTCGCCGAACACCTCGCGTCGCCAGCCCTTGAGCGCCGCGACCTCGGCTTTTTCGCCGAAGCCAGCGATCCGTTCGAGATCGGCCGAGGAGGCGAGCAGCTTCGCCGCCACGCCCGACTCCTCGGACTTGAGCTTGAGCAGGACCTTGAGGAGGTCGGAAACGGGGCCGATGCCGTTGGGAAGCTCGGTCTTTTCCTCCAGGCGAGGGCAATCCTTGTCCGGAACCGCGAGGCCGGCGGCAATGGCTTTCAAGAGATCGGCGCCCATCGCGCCTTCGGCCATGCGGTTGCCGAGTCCGCGGGTGCGCGCCAGCGCCTCGACCGTGGCCGGGCGATGGTGCGCGATCTCGAGCAGCGCCTCGTCGCGCACGATCCGGCCGCGCGGGACATCCCGGCGCTGGGCCTCGCGCTCGCGCCAGGCGGCGATCTCGCGCAGCACGGCGAGAAAGCGTCCGTTGCCGCGGGCTTTGAGGCGAACCCAGGCCCGCGACGGGTCGGTGTCGTAGGTCGCCTCGGCGGTCAACGTCGCCATTTCCTCCTTGAGCCACGCCGTCCGGCCGCTGGCGGCGAGCTTGCGGCTGAGTTCCTCGTGGACCCGGCGGAGATGGATCACGTCGTCGAGGGCGTAGAGGATTTGGCGGTCGCTCAAGGGCCTGACCGACCAGTCGGTGAAGCGCGAGGACTTGTCGATCCGCGCGTGCGCCAGCGTGCCGACCAGGGTTTCGTAGCTCGCCTGGTCGCCGAAGCCGCAGACCATCGCCGCGACCTGGGTGTCGAACACCGGCGCCGGCAGCTTTTTCGTGAGATAAAAGAAAATCTCCAAGTCCTGGCGCCCGGCGTGAAAGACCTTGAGGACGTTCGGATCATCGAAAATCTTGAACAGCGGCGCGAGATCGAGTCCCGGCGCTTGGGTGTCGATCGCGGCGGCCGCGGCCGGATCGTGATCCATGCCGCCGCCGGCGACCTGAACCAGGCAGAGAATCGGCCAATACGTCCGCTCGCGCATGAATTCGGTGTCGACCGTGACGAACGAAGCGCGTTCGATGCGCCGGCAGAAATCGGCGAGCGCCGCGCTGTCGGCGATCAGCGGCGGTGCCGCTGCCGTGGCCGCGGATTCGGCGTTACGCGCGGGGTGTCGGTTCAAAAGACGCTCCGCCGTCCGGCCGGGGGAAGTCCGGCTTGGAACTCCTGGCGGGAGAAGGCATGGCCGCACCCCATGCAATGGACCGGACCGAAGGGGTCGCGCTTGGGCTCGAACACGCCCATGACGACGTTCTGGCGCTCGCCGCATCTGGGACAGCGGGCCGGGCCCTTGGCGGGCGAAAGGTGGGGGGAGCCGTTGGACGTATCGGGCGCGGTCGG